>NZ_PGCL01000003.1:0-300000 GCF_004297185.1 Methanofollis fontis | reverse complement strand
CCGCGGGCCAGGGCGAGCACCGATGCAAACCCCAGGAGGATCGCCATGATGATGTAGATCGGGCTGACCACCGTGCGTGAGAGGATCTCCGGTGTGATCACAAGGTCTGCAAACAGGCTGAACAGGAAGGTGCTGAGTGCCGAGAGGAGGAATACGCAGAACAGCAGTGTTGCGAGCACTCCAATGCTCTGTATGGCCTCTTTTACCTTCCCGATGGCGATATTGATCGCAAAACCGTAGATCGGTCCCAGGATGGGGGAGAGGAGCATCGCCCCGATGATGATCGCCACATTGTTCAGAAACAGCCCCGTCAGGGCGATGATCCCGGCAATCGAGGTCAGGATGATCTTACCGGTGTCCAGGCGCTGGTAGGGCTTTGTGCTGTCCAGAAGCTCTTCTATCGGTGTTTTTTCCGGTGTTTCGGTCTTCTGTTCGACGCGTTTGAGGTAGGGGGAGATCACGAAGTCAGGGGAGGAGACCTCGATGAGGTTGTCCCGGTAGCGGAGGTCGATCACCGAACGGATCTGATCGATAAAGGGGTCCAGGTCATTGTCAGGGAGGAAGAGTTTGATCTGGTAGATCGTGTCCTCGTGGACGACCACATGATAGACCTCTTCGAGCACCGGCGCAAGCCGTTCGTAATCGTCCTTCCGCGCATTGATCAGTACTTTCTTCATCGCTCTCTCTCCTTCTCCTCTCTCAGAGCCATCCCCTCCGCCTGAAATAGACGAGCATGCCGGCGGCGACCGCCGCCATCAGGAGCAGGGAACCGTAGTAGCCGTAGCCCCATTCGAGTTCGGGCATATGCCGGAAGTTCATGCCGAAGACGCCCGCAATAAAACTGAGCGGGATGAAGATGGTGGCGATGATCGTGAGCACCTTCATCACCTCGTTCATCCGGTTGCTCGTGGAGGAGAGGTAGATGTCCAGCATCCCGGCGGCCATATCGCGGTAGGTCTCCAGGGTGTCGATCACCTGGACGGTGTGGTCGTAGACGTCGCGGAGATAGAGGCGGGTCTGCGGCTGGATCAGGGAGTGTTCGGAGCGCTCGAGGGCCGAGGCCATCTCCCGCATCGGCCACGCATGCTTGCGCAGGGCGATGAGGTCGCGCCTGATGGAGCGGATCAGCCCGAGCACCTGTGGATCGCTTTCGTCCAGGATACGGTCGTCGATCTCCTCGATCCGCTCGCCGAAGGCCTCGATCACCACAAAATAGCCGTCGACCAGGGCATCGATCAGGGCGTAGGCGAGGTAATCGGCGTTCAGTCTGCGTGCCCGCCATTTCGGCTGCCGGATCCGCTCCCTCACCGGGTCGAAGAGGTCGCCGGGCTGCTCCTGAAAAGAGAGCACATAGTTCTCCCCGAGCACCAGACTCACCTGCTCATCCACCAGGTCCCCCGCCCCGTCATATCTGACCATCCGCAGGATGGCAAAGATCGTTTCGTCATAGTCCTCGAGTTTCGGGCGCTGCTCGGTGTTCAGGATGTCTTCGAGCACCAGGGGGTGGATGCCGAAGATGCCGCCGATCCGTTCGATGACCGCGGTCTCGTGCAGCCCGGTCACATTGATCCAGGTGATCGAGTCCCGGTCCCGGTATTCCTCAAGGGCGGTCGGATCAGATATCGTCCGCTCTTCCACGCTCTCCCAGGTGTAGTCGATGAGGTCGACGACGGTCCGTTCGGCGGTGACGTCGCCGACATACACCAGGGAACCGGGTGGCATCCCGGCCTTATCGGATCGCCGTGAAAAATGCCGGTTCATCGGCCCTCATCCCCCGCCCCTGAGTGCCGGTGCTCTTTCGCCGCCAGTGCGTGCCCCACCGCCCTGAAGGCGTCCTCGATCTCCGGGAAGTTCGGGATGGCGCGTGCCTTCAGGATCTTCACCGCCGCCGCCATGCTCTCGCCGCCGAGCATGCAGGAGACGATCATCTTTCCGGTCTTTCCGGAGAACCTCACGATCTCATGGGCGAGTTCCACGGGATTGAGGAGGGCGGAGGGGACGGTGACCACGAAGGCCACGTCCCATTCGTCCTGACGGTCGATCAGGATGTCGAAGACGCGTGCATACCGCCCCGCCCCGCCGTCGCCGATGATGTCCATCGGATTGGCATGGTTCCAGATGGGCGGCAGCACCAGGTCGAGGTCGGCACGCATCCCCTCAGGGAGTGGGATCAGCGAGACACCATATTTTTCGGCGTAATCGGATGCGAGGACGGCGTAGCCGCCGGCGCCGGAGACCACCACAGCCCGTTCTCCTGCCGGATACCCCTCGGATGCCAGGAGTTCGCCGATCTGGAAGGCCTCCTCCATGGACCCGGCCCCGATGATCCCGGCCCCCTCGAATGCGGCCGCATATATGGCGGCAGAGCCTGCAAGAGACCCGGTGTGCGAGGCCGCCGCCTGTTTGCCCCGTTCTGATACCCCGGACTTGACGGCGATCACCGGCACCCGCCACCCGATCTCCCGTGCCGCCGCCAGAAAACGTTCGCCGTCCCGGATCTCCTCGATGTAGAGGATCACCGCCCGTGTTCCCGGCACATCCGCCACGGCAGGGAGCAGGTCGGCAAAACCGAGATCGCTGCTGTTGCCGACACTCACCACGGCCGAAAAACCGATCCCGGTGCCGGCCGCCCAGTCAACGGCCGTGGTGATCACCGCACCGCTCTGGGAGAGAAATCCGATATGGCCCTTCAGGGGCGTGATCGTGTCGAAGGTGGCGTTGATGCGGTGCCCGGGGAGCATGATGCCCAGACAGTTCGGGCCCAGGATGCGGATCCCGTGACGGTGTGCGACCTCCAGCACCTCCGCCTCCAGTTTTTCCCCGTCGGCGCCGCTCTCCCGGAAACCAGCCGAGACGATGACGGCAAAACCGATCCCCGCCCGACCGCATTCCTCAAGGACGGCCGGAACGATTGGAGCGGGGACGGCGATGACGGCGCAGTCGATTGCACTGCCAATGGAGAGGACCGAGGGGTATGCCTGCAGCCCCAGGATCCTCCCCCGCTTCGGGTTCACCGGATAGACCGCACCGTTGAACGAGAGGAGGTTGCGGAGGACGGAGTATCCGACCTTCGTCGGATCGGCGGATGCACCGATGACGGCGACGGAGGTAATCTCGGGGAAGCGGAAGGGTGGGCGCTCAGGCGGACGCGGCTGCTGCGGCCGGGCCGCCACGAACCGGGCGTCGACGGCGCAGAGACCGTCTGGATAGAGGATGAGGGGGTTGATGTCGAATTCGGAGATTTCCTCATTCTCAAACAGGGCGGCGGCGGCACGGAGGGTTTGGATGAGCGCCTCCTCGTCGAGGGGCGGCAGATTGCGGTAGCCGCGGATGAGCGGATACCCCCGGATCCGCCTGACCATCCCCCTGATCTCCTCCTCATCGGCGGGCAGCACCGTGAAAATGGTGTCGTCGAGCAGCTCCACGAGCACGCCCCCGCTCCCGAATGCGAGCACCCGACCGAATGCGGGATCGGTGGTGCCGCCGACGATGAACTCCCGTCCGGGCGGGAGGTGCTCCTCGACGATCACGCCCTCGACCGCCGCCCCCGGATGGGCGGAGCGGACCGAGGCGACGATGGCGTCGTACGCCTCTTCGGCCTCTCTGATGTCGGCGATCCCGGTCCGCACCCCGCCGGCGTCCGACTTGTGGATGATGTCGGTGGATACGATCTTCATCACCACCGGAAACCCGATTTCTGTTGCTATCTGTCCTGCTTCCCCACGATCTCCGGCTATTTTGTATTTCGGGACACGTATCCCATATTTTTCCAGAAGAGCATACCCCTCCGCCTCGGAAAGCCGCCGGGACATCATCGCATCACAGCAGGATTTCAGGTTTCCGGCTATAAACACCTATCGCAGAGCGCCCGGATTTCCGCTTCTCCCCGAACCATTATCCCGCTGCCGGACAACTGATGATCATGGCAAACCTCACTGTGGCGGTAATCGGCCCCGCAGGGTATGCAAAGGACCTTGGCAAGAAAGGGACGAGCACCGATATCACCTTCTATAACCTGAAAAAAGGGCACAATACGGTGACGATCATCGAACCCACGCGGTATCCCGAGCGCCTTGCACCCCTGTTCTTTTCGGTGTCGCTCGCTGACGCTGCAATTGTCGTAGTGGATGAACTGAACGCCGCATTCGGCGAATGCCTCCTGATGCTCGGGGCAGCCGGCATCACGAAGGGCTATCTGGTGCTGCGGAATTACCTGAGCCCGGATCAGGTGAAACCGCTGCTGAAGGGCACCGCCCTCGAAGGCTACGCCTTTATCGAGGACGACGCAATCGCCCTCAGGGAGGAACTGCTCGGGGCTGTGGAGCAGATGGACCAGGCCCCCCCTGCCGACGGGAAGACCTGCATCGTCCCGATCGACCACTTCTTCAATGTCCGCGGCATCGGAACGGTGATCCTGGGATCGGTGGCCGCGGGTCGCCTGAAGAAACATGATTCGCTGACGATCCAGCCGATCGGGAAGACGGCCCTGGTGCGCTCCATCCAGAAGCACGACGACGATGTGGACGATGCATATGCCGGCGACCGCGTCGGACTCGCCCTGAAAAACGTGGATTACGAGGACCTCGACCGGGGATATGTGCTCACCAACGACCCGGCCATCGCCAGCGGAACGGCGATCACGGGCAGACTCGACCTGGTGCCCTTCTGGAAGGCCCCGATCACCGAAGGGATGGTGCTCCATATCGGATACTGGATGCAGTACCAGCCCTCCCGCGTCCTCTCGGTGGAGGGGAGCACGCTCACCATCGAGATGGAGAAGGACCTGGTCTACCTGCCGGGCACGACGGCGGTGGTCACCTACCTGGAGGGGGGAGCGCTCAGGATCGCCGGCACCCTCACCCTCTCCTGATCTCTTTATTTCAGGTGCGCCTGAACATTCCGGCCAGTTCGTCGGTTGAATAGGTGATGATCGTCGGTCTGCCGTGCGGGCAGGTATAGGGCTGTTTTGTATAGGAGAGCTGCTGTATGAGGCGGCGCATCTGTTCCATCGAGAGGTCTTCGCCGGCCTTGATCGCCGCCCTGCAGGCGACCCTCCGCCGGATCTCCTCCCTCTTCCCGACCGGGTCGGCCGGTCCCTCCCGCACGAGCGCCGAGACCAGGTCACGGATCACCTCGGCCTCCTCGAGTTTTCCGAGGATGACCGGGATGGCGTTGACGGCATAGGTGACGGGCCCGAACTCCTCGACCGCGAATCCTTCGTCGGACAGCGCCGGGAGGGCCTCGCGCATCAGTTCGTCCTCCTGCGGGGAGACGGTGATGAGCACCGGGATGATCAGTTCCTGCGACCGCCCTCCCCCGCTGTCGCGCTCGCTCACCTGCTCATACACAATCCGCTCGTGGGCGGCGTGCTGGTCGATGATCACCAGGGAGCGGTTTTCGGCCTCCCCGATGATATAGGTCCGGTCGACCTGTCCGATCACGGTGATCTCGGGAAGACGGTTGCGCTCTGCACCGGCGAGGGGGAGTTCGCTCTGCCTGAGTCGCCGGTCGTTGAGCACGAACGGGGCGGCTGGTTCCCGGAAACCGGGGATCTCCCGCTTTTTCTCTATGAAGTGGGAGATCGCCGTGGTCGCAGGTCCGCCATGGAAGGGCGCCGCTCCGCTCTGCCCGCCATTGTTCAGGGCCGTTTGCACCCCCTCCCGCACAATATCACAGATCTCGGCCTCGTTGCTGAACCGGACCTGCTTTTTTGTGGGGTGGACGTTGACGTCGATGCGGCCGCCGTCGATCTGCAGGTGGAGAAATGCGACCGGGAAACGGTCTTTCGGGAGGAGGGTGCCGTAACCGTCGCGGATCGCCCGCACGATCGGGAAGGACGAGATCGGACGCCCGTTGACCGAGAGGAAGATCTGGTAGGGGTCGGCACGCGAGAGGGCCGGGCCGGAGACGTAGCCGCCGATCCGAACGGCCGGTGAGGACGCCGAGACCGGGACAAGTTTTTCGGCCGTTGACGCCCCGAAGAGTTCGGTGACCGTCTCCTTCAGGTCGGTTGCGGGATGGGTTGCGATCCGTTCTCGACCGTTATGGATGAGGCGGAATGCGATATCCGGCCGGGAAAGAGCGGTGCGTTCGATCACGCCGCTGATATGGGCAAGTTCGGTGTGCAGGGACTTCAGGAACTTACTTCGGGCCGGGGTGTTATAGAAGAGGTCGTGCACCTCCACGCTCGTGCCCTCAGGTGCACCGGTCTCTGAGACCTCGGGCGCCGCACCGCCCCGGATCCTCACCCGCGTCCCGGCGATGACGTCTCCGCCCCGCGGCCGCGTGACCAGGGCGACCTCGGCGACCGATGCGATGCTCGGCAATGCCTCGCCGCGGAAACCGAGGCTGAGGACGCTGTCGAGGTCGTCGATCGCCCGGATCTTGCTGGTCGCATGCTCCTTAAAGGCGAGGACGGCATCCCCCCTTCCCATGCCGATACCGTCGTCGGTCACCCTGATGCCGGTGATGTGCCGGCGGTCGCTGTTCACCTCCACCCGGATCAGGTGCGCCCCGGCGTCGATGGCGTTCTCGACGAGTTCCTTGACCACCGATGCCGGTCGTTCGACCACCTCACCGGCGGCGATCTGGTTGATCGTCCGGGTGTCCAGCACGTGGATGGCCCCGTCGTCCCCGTTCATTCTGATCCCTCCTCGTTTCCGGCGAGTTTGCGCAGTTCATAGATCTTCTCGAGCGCCTGGCGCGGGCTCAGGGTGTCGGGATCGATCCGGCGCAATGCCTCGACCGCCGGATTGTGCACCGGGGGCGCCGGATTGTCGGATATCAGGAGCATCTGCGTGTATTTCGGCCCCCCCTTGCCCGAGGAGGCGGCGCCGTTCCCGATATCACGGATGATCCCTTCGGCACGCTTCGTCACCTTCGCCGGCACGCCGGCAAGACGGGCGACATGGACGCCATAACTCTTGTCGGTGGCGCCGGGGATGATCTTCCTGAGGAATATCACCTCAGATCCCGTCTCCTTGACGGCGAAATGGAAATTTCTCACCCTCTTCAGGCTCCCCTCCACCTCTATGAGCTGGTGGAAGTGGGTGGCGAAGAGGGTGCGGGGCCCCTGCCGCCCGCTCCCGTGCAGGTACTCGAGCACGGCCCTGGCGATCGCATACCCGTCGATGGTGCTCGTGCCCCGCCCGATCTCGTCCAGGACGACAAGACTCCGGTCGGTCACATTGTTCAGGATGTTGGCGCACTCCTGCATCTCGACCATGAAGGTGCTCCGACCGCTCGCAAGGTCGTCGGAGGCGCCGACCCGCGTGAACACCCGGTCCACGAGACCGATCGAGGCGTAGGAGGCGGGCACGAAACTCCCGATCTGCGCCATGATGGTGATCAGGGCGACGGCCCGCATGTAGGTGGATTTTCCGGCCATGTTGGCCCCGGTGATGATCAGCACCTGGTCGCCTCCCCCGTCGATGAGGGTGTCGTTCGGGACGAAGGCGCCGGGCGTCATCTCCTCGACGACCGGGTGGCGCCCGTCCCTGATGATGGTCTTTGTGTTGTCGGTGATCTCAGGGCGGGAATAGGCGTTGTGAAGGGCCACCCCGGCGAGCGCCGCATGGACGTCGAGCACGCCGACGGCCCGCCCGGTCTCCTGGAAGCCGCCGGTGTATCCGGCAAGGGTCTGGATCAGTCCGGCAAAGAGTTCGGCCTCCAGGGAGAGGAGGCGTTCGTCGGCATTGGTGATGATCGTCTCCTTCTCCCGCAGGGCGGGCGTGGTGAAGCGTTCGCCGTTTGCGGTCGTCTGCCGCCGCTCGTACTCCGGCGGGACGAGGTGGAGGTTGGGTTTTGTCACCTCGATGGAGTAGCCGAAGACCCGGTTGTACTTCACCTTCAGGGACTTGATGCCGGTCCGCTCCCGTTCCGACTGCTGGAATTCGGCGATCCATGAACGCCCGGAACCGGAGAGGCCACGCAGTTCGTCGAGGTCGGGGCTGTATCCCCCCCTGATCACCCCGCCGTTCTTGAGGTTTGCCGGGGGCTCATCGACGATGGCCCTCCCGATCAGGTCGATCACATCGGAAAAATCGCCGAGGGCGCCACAGGCGTCGGCGATCTCGGGCGGGACGTCGTCCGGGAGAAAGGTGCGGATCCCGGAGACGGCATCGAGCGAGGTCATCAGGTTGATCAGGTCCCTGGGCGTGGCATTGCCGTAGGCGATCCGCCCGGCAATCCGTTCGATATCGGCGCATCCGCGAAGGAGATCGCGAAGACCCGTGCGGACGGCGGTGTTGCCGCAGAAATATTCGACGGCATCGAGACGGCGGTTGATCCCGGCGACCGAGAGAAGGGGGTTGACGAGGCGGTCCCTGAGGGTCCGGCTTCCCATCGCCGTTTTTGTGCGGTCGAGCACATGCAGAAGGGTGCCCTCCTTTCCCTCGCCGCGGATGGTCGCCGTGACCTCCAGGTTTTTGAGGGTGATCGCATCAAGCGCCATCTGTTCTGCCGGCAGGCGGACCGAGAGGCCGGTGATATGGGAGAGGGCGGTGAACTGCGTCTCGGTGGCATAGATCAGCGCCGCACCGGCGGCGCGGACGGCGGTGTCCATGCCCTCCTCGCACCCGAACCCCTCGAGGGAATGGGTGCCGAAATGCTCGAGGAGGGCGGTGCGGGCCCGTGCAGGCTCAAACGCCTCCTCCCTGAAGGTGGTGACCACCACGCCCTCCTCTGAAAGGCGCCGCTCCAGGGCAGGGGGGACGGATACGGCAATGCACTCCTGCGGGCGGTAGCGCTCCACCTCGGAGAGCACGACGCCCATATCCTCCCCGTCGGCGTCCCGCTCCTCCACAAAAAATTCCCCGGTGGAGATGTCCAGGAATGCCATGCCGACCCGCCGCCGCCCACCATCCTGGCAGAGCGCCATCAGGTAGCGTGCATGCGCCGATCCGATCATCGATTCGTCGATGACGGTGCCGGGCGTGATCACCCGCACCACGTCCCGCTTCACGATCCCCTTCACCTTCTTCGGGTCCTCGATCTGCTCGCAGACCGCTACCCGGTGCCCCTTCGAGACGAGGCGGGAGATATAGGTCTCGGCCGCATGGTAGGGCACGCCGGCAAGGGGCATCCGGTTCCCCTCCCGGTCCTTGCCCCGGGCGGTCAGCACGATGTCGAGGTCCCGGGCCACCACCTCGGCGTCATGACCGAATGTCTCGTAAAAGTCTCCCATGCGGAAAAAAATGATGCAGTCCGGATGCTTCTCCTTCATCGTATAGAACTGCCGCATGGCGGGTGTCATCTTCCCGGTCATCCAGTATGAAATCCGCTGCCCGGGTATAAACCAGTTGTTTCCTGCCCGGTCAGGAGATCGGGAATGTCACCAAACAGCACGGAAATGCGGATCAGGGTGTGGCTAATGGAGACCTGGAGAGGTATGATTTCTGCCGGCGGGAGAAGAGGTCTGCACAGTCGCAATGTCGGAGCAGACAGATCCTCGATGTCTCCCTCTGCCGCCCCGCTTTCTCTCCCGACCCCAGGAATCCTCATTCCGGACCCCCCTCACAGTATCAACGGAACATCTTCTCCTTCAGGATCTCATATGCCTCGCCGGCGATCTCACGCACATTCTCGTCCGGATCCCTGAATGCCGCGAGCAGTGCCCGCTGCCCCCGTGCATCGCCGATCTGCCCGAGCGCCCATGCCGCCTTCTTGCGCACCCGTGGGTCGGGGTCATCCATGGCGGCGATCAGCGGGTCCACCGCACGGGCGTCCCGGAGTCTGCCGAGGGCGTCCGCCGCACCCCAGCGGTATTCCGGGCGTTCGTGGGAGAGTCGGGCGAGGAACTCCGCGAGCATCATCTCGTGCTGCTGTTTGCGCAGGTCGTCATCAGTCGTCATGGCACAGGGACGCATACGGTGCCGGCAGATGATGATGGTTGTGCAGAAGAACTATCCCTTCATCCATCGATGAAGAGATGATTTTTATGACAGACCATCCTGCAGGAACCGGGATCGTCCTCCACACCACGGCGGGCGACATCACCATCCAGCTCTATGGCGATATGCCGATCACCGCTGGCAACTTTGAGAAACTCGTCAGGGAAGGCTTCTACAACGGCGTGATCTTCCACCGCGTCATCGACGGCTTCATGATCCAGGGCGGCGACCCCTCCGGCGACGGCACCGGCGGACCGGGATACCACATCCCGGACGAGTTCACCGCTGCCAACAACAACCTGAGGGGGACGATCTCGATGGCGAATGCGGGCCCGAACACCGGCGGTTCGCAGTTCTTCATCAACCTGGTGGACAACACCTATCTCGACCGCAACCACCCGGTCTTCGGGAAGGTGATCGAGGGGATGGACGTCGTCGACGCCATCGGAAAGACCCGCACCACTCCCAGGGACCGCCCGGTCAAGGAGGTCAGGATCCTCTCGGCCGAAGCGGTCGAATAAACCTTTTTTTTTAAATTGGGCATCTGTTCGCGCCCCCTGCCGATCGGCAGGGATGATTGGAATTGAGAATAATTCGCATCCCTCTCCGCCTCCTTTGTGATGCTGGTGGGCCTGCCCGGATGTCCCCCATCCATGCCCTTATGAACCCGCCGACGAGAGAGTACTCCAGAGCTATGGATGTCAACTTCAAGCGCTACGGCCTCTACCTGATCCGCTGGCAGCTCTCCACCCCCATCCTTGCCGGGGTGCTGATCGTCCTCTCCTCCATGGACCCCCTGTATGCCACCATCATCGCCAACCTCATCGGCGGTCTCATCTTCTTCTGGGTGGACCGCTTCATCTTCACCTCAAAGGCGCTCGACGCCCAGTGGGAGGTGCGCGAGAACATCAGGTGCGTGGACTGCGGACGGATCTGCCGGGGTTACCGCCTGGTAAAAACCGACAACTACGACAAGACCGACGACAACGAACCCGAATTCCGGTGCGAGGAGTGCTCGCAGAAAAAATCCGAAGAGCTCAGGAAACGCGGCGTCAGGCACTGATGCCCACCCTTTATCTCCCCGCTCTTCCATTTTCGATCTGATGAGGCTTCTGTCATGGAACGTGAACGGCATCCGTTCGGTCCATAAGAAAGGGTTCTGCGAATGGTTCAGGGACGAAACATTCGATATTCTCTGTATTCAGGAGACGAAGGCGCAGGAAGAGCAGGTCCCGGATGACCTGCTCTCCCCTCCCGGGTATCATGCCCTCTTCTCCTCTGCCGAACGCCGCGGCTACAGCGGCGTCGCCCTCTACACCCGGGAAAAGCCGCTCTCCTACCGCCGTGATTTCGACGGACGCTTCGGCGAGGAGGGGCGGATCATCATCGCCGAATACCCCGGGTTCGTGCTCTTCGACATCTATTTCCCGAACGGCAAGATGTCCCAGGAGCGTCTTGCCTATAAGATGCACTTCTATGACGCCTTTCTCGAATCTGTCGGAGCCTGTATGGAGACCGGGCGCGGCGTCATCGTCTGCGGCGACGTAAACACCGCCCACCGCGCCATCGACCTGGCGCGGCCCGCCCCAAACCGCAAGGTCTCCGGATTTCTCCCTGAGGAATGCGCCGCCCTCGACCGCTGGATCGACCGCGGGCTTGTGGACACCTTCAGGCTCTTCGAGTCCGGCGGGGGCCACTACACCTACTGGGACCTGAAAAGCCGGGCGCGGGACCGGAATGTCGGATGGCGGATCGATTACTTCTTCGTGAGTTCGGACCTCGCCGGGCGGGTGAAGGACGCCTTCATCCTGCCTGAGGTGACGGGGTCTGACCACTGCCCCATCGGCATCGAGATCGACCTCTAATACCTCCCGGTGCGCGCCCGCGTGGTGCCCCCGGCGGAGCCGCACATATCCGCCCGGATCTGGCAACCGGCGCCATATCATCCTGCAAGCAGGAGATAGATTTATGAGCGGCCGGGAGAATCTCCGGATCATACAGATACGGAGGTGATTCATCTCATGCCATACGAAAACCAGAAGCGCACCCCGGCAAAGGGAAAGGAAGCCGGAGCCGAGAAGGTAAACGCAAAGGAAAAGAAGAGCACGAAGTCCAGCAGGCTGTGAAGGCGATAAACCCGCTTTCCCGTCCAATCAACCAGAGGGAACCAGGACCTCTCTCATTTTTTGTCTGCTGAATATTTACCTCCGCACCTCCCCTTCTGTTCATGGATTATTACGACCTCATCACCATCTCCACCCGGTTCATGGCGATCATGAACCCGACCACGCCCGAAAAGGTGGTCCGGGCCGGCGAGATGGCTGCCCTCACCGCGGGGGACCGGGTGATCGAGTTCGGGTGCGGCTACGGGACGATCCTCTCCCTCTGGGGGGAGCGTTTCGGTATCAGTGGTCGGGGCATCGACCTCAGGGAGGAGGCATGCCGCAGGGCGGCAGAAACAATTGCGAGTGGCGGACTTTCTGACAGGATCGCCATCACCCGCGGCGACGTCCTTGAGGAGATGCCCGACGCTTCCTATACCTGCGCCGCCTGCATCGGGTCCTCGCATATCTGGGGCGGGTTCTGCGGGGCGCTGGAGGCGATGGGGGAATGGATCGGCGATGCCGGCAGGATCGTGATCGGGGAGCGCTACTGGGAGCGGGCATCGGTCCCACCCGAGTTCAGCCGAGAATGGGGCGACGTGCTCACCGAATACGAGATCCTCTCGGCGGCGGGTGAGGCCGGATATGAGGTGAGGGGCGTTCTGAGGGCGACGGCAGACGACTGGGACGCCTACGAGTCCGGGAACTGGGGCGGACTCCTGGCATGGATGGCGGAAAACCCGGACGATCCCGCCCTGCCCGGGGTCAGGGACTACCTCCACCGCATCCAGGACGAATATGCCGGATATGGTCGGGAATATATGGGATTTGCCCTCTTTGTGCTCGTGCCGGCCTCTCCTGCACCATGAATTTATGTCGGCTCCGATCAAACCTTATTTCTGATATGGTGGCGCAGGACGAGAAATTCTCCTTTATTGCCCGTATGCCCGACAGTCCGGGCTCTCTCCAGCGTGCGGCAGCGATCATCAAGCGCTATGGGGGCAATATCAACCGGATTCAGTACAGCAGATGCATCGATCCCTCCACGGTCTTCTTCGAGGTGACGGCATCCTTTCCCGATTACCTCTCGATACAGGACGAACTCGCCGCCATTGGCTACCTCCAGCGTCGCCTTCCGGCGATCAGTTTTCTCCGCTTCAATGTCCAGCTCCCCCACCACCCCGGCGCCCTCGCCGATTTCCTCGAGATGACCACCGATGCCGGGGCAAATATCGCGCATGTCGATTTCGACGACTCCGGGAAGCACCCGGACCGTTTGACGGTGAGCCTCAGTCTCGAGGAGAGCGAGAACGTCGATGCCCTCCTGAACGCCCTGAAGTCCCGCTATCCCCTTGAGATCCTGGACTATGACACCACCGGCGAGAGGCTGGACGACACGGTCTTCTATGTCTGCTTTGCCCAGCGCCTCAGAACGCTGATCGGATCGGCGGAGGACCCCTTCCTGCTCCACCTCCTCCAGGAGATCAACCATATCGTCCAGGAGCTCACGAACCGCGGTGAAGACCCCCTGCAGGTGTTTGCGAGCATCACCGAGACCGGCGAGACCCTGAAAAGGACGTCAGGAGAGGAATTTTATGCCGACGTCCAGCGTATCGACGTCGGCGCCGGGATGACGCTGATCTGCTTCCAGCTGCCGGGCGGCGGGAACATCTATGTGTTCGAGACGGCAGACGAGGCGATGATGGTGGATACCGGTTACGGCATCTATTATCCGGACGTGATCGAGATGTTCCGCCATTACGGGGTGGCCGACGGCACAAAACTCCGCCGGGTTGTCATCACCCATGCCGACGCCGACCACTGCGGGGCCGGCGGCTTCTACCAGGCACCTGCCTTCCTGCACCGCGGCACCGAGGCGATCATCCAGAGCCAGAACCGCGCCACCGGTTCGCCGGTCGAGTCCTCCATCCTTGAATCGGTATATACGACGATCATCAACCTCTTCTCCCGGTTCACCCCGCCTGAGGACTACACCCTCTTCCCGGAACCCGATGGCGAGATGCGCGGGATCTTTCCGGTGCTCGATCGCTTCACCTTCGCGGGGATGGAGTTCGAGGTGCTCGAAAGCCTGGGCGGTCACCTCCATGGCCTGGTCTATCTCTTTTGCCCGGAGGCGGGGATACTGCTCACGAGCGACACCGTGATCAACTTCGGGAGCCTCACGGAGGCGCGGAGACGCTACAGTTCCCTGGCAGATTTCCTGGTCACATCGGTCAATGTGAATTCGGACGTGGCCAGGACGGAACGGCGGGCGCTGCTCGAGATTGCGGCAGATGTGGACCGGGCGCTCGCCCCCTCATCCCGCCGCTGTCTGGTCTGCGGCGGCCACGGGGCGGTTTCGGTGCTGGAAAACGGCAGGCTCTCGGCCTACGGCGAGATCGAGCACTACACGCGGGGAAAAAAAGAGGGCGGACCTATTTCTTGAGGTCCTCGATCATCTCCTCGACTTCACGGGCGCCTTTCTCGTAGTAGCCCGCTTCGTCAGGAGCGAGCTCCTTCAGCAGCCTGAGAAACTCGCCGGCATGGACGATCTCCTCCTCGGCGATGTCATAGAGCACGGCCTTTGCAAGGTCGTTATCGGTGGACTCGGCGAGCTGCTGGTAGAGCTGCACTGCCTCATATTCGGCAGCAATCTGGAACCTGATCGCACGTACAAGCTCGATATCGGTCAGCTTTCTGCTGTTGGCGTTTCCTGCAAAGGGATTGGTGAATTCGGGCATTTTAGTCACCTCATGTTTCCTCTCCTACGCTGTAGGATTTATAGTTTATCGACGCTTCGGGCAATGGTCCCATCGAACAGCGAACGGAGGGGGCCGGTTGAAGGCGCAGCACGATTGTGATCGGCAGGACCATAGTCCTGACCACCCATGCCGGTGTGAACCGGATGCTGTCCGAAACCGGCACGGAAGAGGCCTCCATCACCTCACTGATCGCCGCCGCCAGATCTATTCGTAGTTAATTATAAATATCGCGGCCTGTTTTTTCCCACCTGAAAGGGAGAGAGCATGAGAGCTGAAGCAGTCTGTGTGATTGTCCTCGTCCTGGGATGCATCTGTGCGGCAGGATGCACGGCGACATCCGGGGAGAGCGGGGCGACCGTGGTCGTCGGTGGAAAGACCTTTAACGAACAATATATTCTGGCGGAGATGATCGCCCTTCTCCTTGAGGACCGGGGCTATGACACCGAGGTAAAGACGAACCTCAACGACGCCACCCTGTTTGAGGGCATGAAAAAGGGGCAGATCGATGTCTATGTGGAGTACACCGGCACGGCCTATTCACAGCTCCTCAAACTGCCGCCGATGGATGTCTGGGAACCGGATGCGGTCTATGAACAGGTGAAGGAGGGGCTGGCGGGAGAGGGGATCACCGTGCTCTCCAGGATCGGCTTCAGGGACGATTACACCATCGCCGTGCCTGAAGCATGGGCGGTTGAGCGCAATGTGACGACGATCACCGATCTCGCCCCATATATCGGCGACATGACGCTCGGCACCGATTATGTCTTCCCGAACCGCGAGGACGGTCTGCCGCAGCTGCAGCGGGTCTATAACTTCACCTTCGCCGACTCCCGTCAGATGTCCCCCACCCTGATGTACGACGCCATCAGGAGCGGGGAGGTGGATGCGATCACTCCCTACACCACCGATACGCGGGTGGACCTCTACGACCTCCGCATACTGGAGGACGAACGCTCGGCCTTCCCGCCCTATCATGCGATCATGCTGGTGAACGACCGGATCGCCGGTGACCAGAAGGCGGTCGAGACCCTGGACCTCCTCTCCGACCGGATCGATACCGACCGGATGCGGGAGCTGAACGCCGAGTTCGACCTGGAAAAACGTGAGGCGAGAGAAATCGCACAGGAATATCTCGTTTCCGAAGGACTGATCCAGGGATAAATCCCCCTTTTTTTCCTGTCCATGAGCGAACAACGCCTATTCGAACGGATCGACCGGATCGCTCTCACCGGGGTCACCAAACGTTACGACGGTCGGGCGGCGGTCGAGGATCTCGACCTCAGTGTCGAAGGGGGCGAACTGCTGATCCTGATCGGCGCCAGCGGATCCGGGAAGACGACGACCCTCCGGATGATCAACCGGTTGATCGAACCGGACAGCGGCGAGATCCGGATCAACAACACCGCCATCGCATCGGTCGATCCGGTTGCACTGCGGCGGAACATCGGGTATGTCATCCAGCAGATCGGGCTCTTTCCCCATATGAGCGTGGGGGAGAATGTGGGTCTGGTGCCGCGGATCGAGGGATGGACGGGCGAACGCATCAGGGAGCGGGTCCAGTACCTGCTGGAACTCGTCGACCTCCCACCCGAGACCTATTATGACCGCTACCCGAGGGAACTCTCCGGCGGGCAGCAGCAACGGGTCGGTCTGGCCCGCGCCCTTGCAATGGACCCGCCGTTGCTGCTGATGGACGAACCCTTCGGCGCCCTGGATCCGATCCTCAGAAAACAGTTGCAGGACGAGTTCTGCCGGATCAAGGAGGAACTGGGCAGGACGATCGTCTTCGTCACCCATGACATCGACGAAGCCTTCAGGCTCGGCGACCGGATCGCCATCATGCATGACGCCCGCCTGGTACAGGTCGGGACACCGGAAGACCTGATCCTGCACCCGGTTTCCGGGATCGTGGCCAATATGGTCGATGCCGACCGAAAATTCCGGCACCTTGAGACATTGAGCGTCCGTGACCTGATGACGCCGGTTCTCAGACGCTACTTTTTTTCCGCCTCTGCCGGCGTGCAGGAGGGGTTGTGCACGATGATGGACGAGGATACGGGGGTGGCGATCGTCAAGGAGGGCGAACAGGTGCTCGGCACCGTCAGGCGTCGCGAGGCGTTTACACGCCGTCATGAAGCCCTGACGATGGGTGATATCGCCGCGCTCCCGCCGGTCTTCGCCCTCGACACTCCCGCCTCGGAGGCGCTTCAGGTCCTGAAGGAGTCAGGAGGTTCCTTTGCACTGGTGATGGACGGAGAAAAACCCGCAGGACTTTTTCTCTGCGATGAGGTCCTGAGAAGGCTGATCTGATGGACCTGATCGCCGAAACGGTCACACTCTGGCAGACCTACCAGATGACCGCCCGGACCGTCGAGCACCTGAGCATGTTCGCCGCCGCCCTGAGCGTCTCTGTCGTCATCGGGATCGGACTCGGCATCCTCCTCTACCGGCGGCAGCGGTATTCGGGGAGCGTGTTCGCACTGCTCAATGTGCTTGAGACCTTCCCCGACCTTGCACTCCTTGCCCTCCTGATCCCGTTTGTCGGCATCGGAGCCATGCCGACCGTCATCGCCTCCATCCTCTACTCGATCCTGCCAATCGCCCGCAATGCCTATACCGGGCTGATCAGTGTCGGCCGGGAGCAGATCGAGGTTGCAACGGCGATCGGACTGACTGAACATGAGGTGCTGACGCAGATCCGTATCCCGCTTGCCCTGCCCCTTGTGGCCGGGGGGATCCGGATCGCCGTGGTGTTCACGATGGGCATCGTCACGCTCGGCGGTCTCATCGGTGCCGGCGGACTGGGTGTGCCGCTCCAGACGGGCATCTTCAACAATATCCCCGAGATCATCCTGCTCGCCGGGGCATGGGTCGGTCTGCTCGCCGTCATCCTGGACGGTGTTGCAGGCCTCATCGAGAAACGCTTCCAGAGGAGGTACGGCGAATGGTAGCTGTCGAGGTGCTGCTCGGCGCCACCGCCCAGCATATCGTGCTTGCCTATGCAGCCCTGGTCATCTCGATTGCGATCGCCGTCCCCCTCGCGGTGCTCTCCCTCTCCTCGCGCCCGGTGGCGTCGGTGGTGATGACCGCCGCAAACCTCGTGCAGGCGATTCCGAGTCTTGCAGTCGTCGCATTCGTCGTCCCCCTCCTCGGGATCGGGTTTTATCCCGCTATCATCGTGCTCGTCTTCAGGGCGTTTCTCCCGATCGTCAAGAACACCTGGATCGGGCTCTCGACCACGGATCCGACCTCGGTAGAGGCGGCCCGGGGCATCGGCCTGACCAACGGACAGATCACCCGGTATATCCGGTTCCCCCACGCCTACCCGGCGATGTTTGCCGGGATCAGGTTTGCCGCCATCCTGACAAACAGCGTGGCCGTACTCACCGCCATCATCGGGAGCGGCGGACTCGGCACCCTGATCTTCGAGGGGATATCAGGGAGCAACATCGCAACGCTGCTCTCCGGTGCGGTGCCGGCGATCCTGATCGCCGTCTGTGTCGACCGGGCCCTTGGAGAGGTCGAGGCCCGGATACAGAAGTAAAAAAAAAGTCAGAGGTTTTTCAGCGCCACGATATCGACGACGCCGGTCAGTTTCCAGATGTTGGAACGCTCTTCAGAGGCGATTGACTCAACGGGGTCCTCAGGCTTATGCCCGAGGGCGGCAAGGATGTTCCTGGAGAGTTTGCGCTCCTTGATCATATTCACAAAACGTTCCCTGATGATCTTCTTCTGGATGGCGTCCTCCTCCTGCTGGAGATATCCCTGCATGGTCACGAAGGTGTAGCAGGAGAGGTCCTGGGTGTACTTCTCCACCTCCACCGAGACATGCGGACTCTGCCTGAAGAGATCGTTCTTTCTGCCGTATTTTGTGGAGAGGAAATACAGGAATTTTCCATCAAATACATACAGAAACGGAGCAATATAGGGATATTTGTCCCCCTGGAACGCAATGCGAGCGATATATCCCTCCGCAATGAGTGAATCGTATTCTTCCTTCTCCATTCTTGGAATCTTTACAATCTCCATGAATTACCTCCCATCTGCCTTTTTCTTATTCTTAATAAAATATTTTGCGATTTGAACCTGTTACTCTTTAAATTTTACCCCTTTCCAGAAGGCGATATAATTGCGAATCTGTTCTGCGGCAGGTTTTGGTTCAGGATAGTACCATGCGGCGTCCCTGTTCTCGTCCCCCTTCACCACAACCGAATAAAAGTGTGCCTCTCCCTTCCACGGGCAGGTGGTGCATGTGGACGACTCCCGCAGGTACTCATGATGGACGGATTCCGGAGGAAAATAGACATTTCCTTCGATCATCCGGACCTCACTGCTTTCTGCGAGAATTGTCCCCTTCCATTCTGCTTTCAGCATCCTCTCCCCGCACGTCCGCTTGACGCACCAAAATATAAGGTTTTCCTCCACACCAGAATGTCCCATTCTGGTGCCGGAGGTGCGATAGCATTATACCTCGATATTGGAAATAACAAATCGATAGATAAATAATTGCGATACTATTTTATAATATAAATCCAAGTGAGGGGTGGTGATGTCAATGGTGAAAAATATGTCTCGTTCATCTGCAGTTCTTGTGACGGGGCTTCTGGTGGTGTTGATCCTCTGCATGTCCATGGTTGCAGGGTGTTCTGACTCTTCAGAATCAGATGCGGTCCCGACCACGACCACCGCCCCGCAGGAGACAGAAAATGGTGGTGATGGGGAGACTGCTCCATCGTCGGTGTCTGCCGTTCACTACACCGAACTGATGGCGTTCCTGCCTTCTGCAACCGCAAACTGGGTGGAAGGAGAGAAGACCGGCATGATGATGGCGTCGGGTGGTCAGCAATGGAGCTGGGCTGAGGCCACCTATACCCAGACCACAAATCCGGATGTCGAGGTGACGGTGATCATCCAGGACACCGCAGGTATGAAGGAGGGCTACTGGGCGATCTGGGACACGGCCACCATGGTCGAAACACCTGAGTTTTCATGGAAGTCAACATCAGTCGAGGGATATCCTGCATGGGAGTTCACCGACAAGATCGATGAAGAATATATTCTGTACGTGGGCATCGATGACCGATTTATCGTTTATATCGATGTCGCAAATGGTAAAAAGGATATTCTGACCGTTTTCAGCAACATGATTGATTACGGTGGTATTGCGGCGCTCTGAAGGTGTCGCTCTCCAGATGTCCTTTTTTTATCCCCATCACAAGCGTTAATGCCCTCGCCCAACAGAGATGATTGCAGATGTTCATCAGGTGCGGTGCACCGGATGTGCGGGGGACGGTACATGAAACAGATACTGATAGTTCTAGCGTTCGCACTCCTGATCACGGTCCCGGCGGCGGCGATTGAAGACAGAAACGGATCTCTGGTGAATGTCGGCCTCGGGGGACGGGTGGTCACAACCTCGTTCAACGATGACGCCACGGTCATTGCTGCCGGTACGCAAGGAAAGGGCGGCGTCTCCATACTCTCGGAGAATGGTTCGCTCCTCTGGGAATATCCCACAGGGTGTCCGGTCTATCAGGTTGCCGTTTCAGGAGACGGGCAGAGCATTGCGGTGGCCTCAGATAAACTCCGTATATTCGGGCGGAACGGCGACCTGCTCCAGCAGTTTGAATCAGATTATTTTGCGTTCAGCACGGCCCTCTCTGCCGATGGCGAGTATATCGCCGGTGGGTATGACGATTCCACGCTCAGTCTCATGACAGCTGGCGGTCAGCGCCGGTGGACCCGGAGTCTTGAAGACGACGCCGTCAGTCTGTCGCTCTCATCAGACGGTTCTCTGCTTGCGGTCGGTTCAAAGGACGAGAAGGTTCACCTCTATAACGGGCAGGGAACCCTTCTCTGGTCGTATGAGACCGGAAACACCGTCTGCAGTGTGTCCATATCGCCAGAAGGAGACTATGTGGCCGCTGGTTCATATGACAAGGTGTTGTATTTCTTCGATCGCAACGGGACCCTTCTCTGGAGGCATGTTGCGGGATCCCGGGTGCTGGGTGTCGATGTCTCCGCTGAAGGCGAATATGTTGCGGCAGCATATGGAAAACAGGTCGTGCTGCTCAACGCCCAGGGCGAGGTGACCGGGGAGTTCCCTGCCTCCGGCATTGCTGAGAGCGTGGCGATCACCCCTGACGGAAGGTATGTTGCCGCCGGCATCGGCGGCGGATCGCCGAGGGTGCTGGTCTTCGAGCATATCGGGGCGCCTGTTGCCGAAGAGTCCGATGATGGGACAGCGGAGAACCCGGCGGTCGCCATGGGGAATGAGGGCAGTTCTGATCTCCTGAAGGCGTTCGTGCTGGAACCGACCGGAGAGGTGCCCGAGATCGCCCATATCTTCAACGGCGTCTCGGTCATCAGTGTGCTGCTGGAAACGCCCGATCCGTCATCTCCGGCCAGCGTGCGGATGAGCGTGGACGGGGCATGGGTCGAGGACCATGGCGGTGCGGATAATGTAACGATCGTTGCGGCCACGCCTGAAGGGGTGCATCAGGTCCCCGCTCATGCGGAGATCGTCGAAACCCGGTTCATCGGCTATGATCCGGAGGGGCGGATGGTGTTTGAAGGCCACCTTCCGTTTGGCCCGACCGCCTATGGGGTGATCGCTGTGCCCGAGTGGTATCGTGCGGAGAACAGTGCCGGTCCTCTTCCGGCCCTTCCCCGTCTCCCGGGACTGGCAGGCGCTACGTGATCCGGTAGTTTCCGCCCTCTTCCCTGACAAAACCCTCTTTTTTCAGTCTTTCGAGAATTTGTTTCCCTTTTTCGGGATCGACGCCGGCGCCGGCATAGAGGGCTCCGGGTTCAGACACCCCCGTTTCAAGGAGGATGCGGAGTATTCTGCCCCGGACCTGCCGGTCCGAACCCTCGAACCGTGACTGTCGGGAGTAGGAGGCGCTCCTTCGGTTCGGGTTCGGGTAGCGTTTCTTCAGCATGGTCCCATAGTCCATGATCCCCCAGTAGAACTCCCGCGGGTGCTTCCGGTCGACGGTCATCTCCACGAGCGGCAGGATTTCGGCATCGCTGATCCCGTCCTCATCCCTGAAAAAAAAGTGGATGAACACCCGCCTGATATTCGTTTCAATGAAGACCGTGGGTCTGTTGAAGGCGAAGGCGGCGATCGACGAGGCGGTGGCATGCCCGATCCCGGGAAGACTCTCGAGGTCCCTGACCTCCCCGGGGAGTTGTCCGGAAAAACGCTCCATCACCTCCTGCGCCGCACCCCGGAGGGCGAGGGCCCTCCGATTGTAGCCCAGGCCCTGCCATTCATCAAGGATATCGGCTGTCTCCGCAGCGGCCAGCGATGCAAAGTCGGGGAAACGGCTGATAAACCCGGGATATTTCGATTTTACCCGTTCCACCTGTGTCTGCTGGAGCATCACTTCCGAGACGAAGATCCGGTAGGGGTCGGTCGTCTCTCTCCATGCCATCTCCCGGCCCTGATGCCGGAAAAAATGGCAGATAACCTCTCGCAGTGCGATGCATGCAGCTGCAGACCGTCCGGAATCCGCAAAAACCTCCTGGAACCTCCGGATCCGGGTGGCATGCTCCTCGTGAAAGGGCTGTTTCTCTGCTTTCACCGTAGATCGGGGGGGCCCTCCTGAGAAATACTTTGAGGTGGTCACACTCGCCGCATATATTTATAGAGGATGATACTATTCCCATTCCCGAACGGGGGGAACAGCAGATGAAGATGGAAGAGTACAGGAAGATAATTGCGCAGGCGATCGACAAGGAGGTCGAGGCCTTTGTCTTTTATCGGTCGGTCTATGAGAAGGTGAAGGACGAGAACCTCAAGAAGATTTTTTCCGAACTCGCGGATGAGGAGAAGGAGCACAGACAGATCCTGGAGGGCTACCTCTCGGGCGGTGCGGAGGCGCTGCGGTTCGATGAGTCACGGGACTACAAGATCTCACAGACCATCGAGCGCCCAAATCCGACGGTGGACATGAAACCCATCGAGGGGATTGAAATGGCCATCAAGCGCGAGGAGGACGCCATGGAGATGTACGAGCAGTTCGCGGATCTCAGCATGGACGCCGACCAGAAAAAAGTGTTCACCGAACTGGCGAATATGGAGCGGGGTCACAAGGCGCGGCTGGAAGATCTCTATACCGGGATGGCGTTTCCCGAGGTCTGGTAACACCCTGCCGGTGTGGTCGGGCAGGGTCCCACCCTTTTTTTACCGGTCCGACTGCGTTCGGGGTCGAATTTTCGTTTCAGGCCTGATGCTGTCATAGGGCAGACCGTACCGGATATGGGGCGCTCCTTCCACGGGCGGTCATGTTTTCCAGAGCACCGGGCGACCCCGGCATATCCGGAGGGGCCGTCTCTATCACTCCACCCAATTGTCAATCAGGTGGGGGCGCCCCTGTCCGACCTCAGGCAGAGGGCGATCAGCAGGGAGAGGAGGGAGAGCAGGAGCACCGCCTGAAAGATCTGGAGAAAGCCTTCGGCCGCGGGGAGCGGGACGTCCCACCCGGGCACCTCCACAGAGTGCATGCCCAGGATCGCACCGGCGATCACCGGTCCGCTCATCCCCCCCATGTTCTGGGCGGTATGATAGACGGCGGTCCAGGTGGCGGTCTCGGCGGCGACCGCCTCCCGAACGATGATGATCGTGTTTCCGGTGAGGGTTGCCGACATTCCGGCATTGAAGAGGATCCCTGCAAGAATAAGGCCGGGGACCGAACGTCCGGCCAGGACATACCCGACCGCGCCTGCGAGCAGGACCGCCGACCCGATTATCATCGTTATCCTGATCCCCTTTCGGGCCGCCAGAATACCCGCGAGCGGACCGGCGATCATGTCGGCGAATGACCCCGGTATCAGGATGAGGCCGACTGCAACACTCGAAAGCCCGAGCCCGGTCGGGCTCTCGATCAGGAAGGGCATGGTCTGGATGACCATGAAGGTGGCCATGACGATGATGATCCCGAGGGCCAGGGCGATGAACACCGACCGCCTCCGCACCATCGAGAGGTTGAGCATGGGCTGCGCCGCCCGTCGTTCGACCTCCCTGAGGACCAGCGCACAGACCGGCACCATGAGGGCGAGCAGGATCACGATTGGGTCGGTCCACCCCATCTGACCGCCGAGGGTGAGCATCAGCACCAGCGCCAACAGGGTTGCGGTGAACGCCGCCATCCCCGGCAGGTCGAGAGACGCCGCTCTGCGCGGTGATGGGACGACGACCAGCGCAATCAGCAGGATCAATACGATAACCGCCGGCATCACGCTCTGGAAGGTCATCCTCCACCCCCAGTGCTCGACGATCCAGGACCCTGCAAATATGCCAAGCAGGGTCCCCGCCCCGAACATGGCGGCGATGGTCCCGATCGAGACGGCGACCCGATCTTCAGGGAACTGTTCCCTGATCAGGGCATATCCGAGCGGGAATATTCCCATGCCAAAGCCCTGCATGGCCCTGAACAGCAGGAGGGCAGGGAGAGACGGGGCCCATCCGCCGCCGACGATGCCGAGGATATAGATGATCATGCAGACCGTCAGCACCCGTTTTTTGCCATAGATATCCCCGCATGTCCCGATGATCGGCGTGATAATGGCACCGACCAGCAGCACCATCGCGAGTATCCAGGCATTCCAGACCGCGGGTGTGGCGAATTCCACCTGGATGAGGGGGAGGGCGGGCGTCAGCATCGCCTCGGTGAACATCACCAGCGCTACGGCAATGCTCAGGATGGCAAGCACACTCCGGCAGTATGCACGCTCCTGGAGGTGAATGAGGGGCTTCACGGCACTTCCTTTCCTTTCCTGATCTATTCTGTCGTGGAGGGGCATCAGCCTTGCTGGAGTGACCCGCAAAACTTTGATAACCTCTCCCTCCGGAGGGGGGCATATGACCTCGAAAATCTCAGTGGAGATCGCCGTCCTGAAACTCCCGTACGACTATACCTGCGACGGAGCGGACCGCTCGCCTGCCATCACCCTCGGCGGGGTCGATCCCGCGGTGACAGAAAGCCTTGCAGTGATCGTCAACGACCCCGACGCCCCTGGCGGCGGAGACTTCACCCACTGGCTGATATGGAACATCGAACCCGTCCGGATCATACCGGAATCGATCCCGAAGGACCCGGAGATCGCCTTTCCCTTCAGCGCACGGCAGGGCACCAATTCCTTCGGGAGAGTCGGCTACAGTGGGCCGTGCCCGCCCCATGGTGAGGAGCACCGTTACGATTTCAGGGTCTATGGGCTGGACACCGCACTCGACCTGCCCGCCGGGTCCTCGAAAAAAGACCTTCTCGATGCGATCCACGGCCACGTGGTCCAGTACGGCGAGACCTATGTGGTCTATGGGCGATAAAGAGATGCCGGTAGTGTAGAAGGAGAGGAAAACAAGGACGAACCGGTTCGGCCCACAGATTGATATGGCGCGGCGGTGCTGATAGCCTGATGACCATGAGCGGTGCAGGATCGAAGGGGGGGACGACAAACCGCCTCATCCATGAAAAAAGCCCGTATCTGCTGCAGCACGCCCACAATCCGGTGGACTGGTATCCCTGGGGCGAAGAGGCGTTCGAGCGGGCGCGACGCGAGAACAAACCGATATTTCTCTCGATTGGCTACTCCACCTGCCACTGGTGTCATGTCATGGCCCGAGAATCGTTCGAAGACCCGGAGGTGGCGGCACTCATCAACCGGACCTTTGTTCCGGTCAAGGTGGACCGGGAGGAGCGGCCTGATATCGATGCCGTCTATATGCGGATCTGCCTGGCCCTCACCGGCAGCGGGGGATGGCCCCTCACGATCATCATGACCCCTGATCACCACCCCTTTTTTGCCGCAACCTATGTTCCGAAAAGGAGCGGGTTCGGAATGAAGGGGCTGCTCCAGGTGATCCCCGAGGTGGGGGACCTCTGGGCGTCGCAGAAGGAAGAATTGACAGCAACCGCCCGTGATATCACCAATCGGCTCCGATCCGTTTCGGCCGGGGGAGGCGCTCCAGCCGACGAAGAGGTGCTGATCCGCCGCACCCTCTCTGAGATGGAACGGCGTTATGATCCCGAATACGGCGGTTTCGACCGTACGCCGAAGTTCCCGTCCCCCCATATGCTACTGTTTCTTCTCAGGTACCACGGGCTGACCGGAGATGCAGGCGCCCTCGAGATGGCCGAACAGACGCTCCGCCGGATCCGCACCGGCGGCATCTTTGACCAGGTCGGCTATGGCGTTCACCGCTATGCAACCGACCGCGAATGGCGCACCCCGCATTTCGAGAAGATGCTCTATGACCAGGCCCTGCTCGCCTGCGCCTATACAGAGGCCCATGCCGCCACCGGCGATCACCTCTACCGCCGCTGTGCTGAAGAGATCATCGAATATGTGCTCAGGGATCTCGCCTCGCCGGACGGTGCCTTTTATACGGCAGAGGATGCGGAGAGCGAGGGTATCGAGGGGCGGTTCTATCTCTGGGATGCCGACGAGGTCAGAACAATCGCCGGAACAGAGGAGGGTGATCTCTATGCGATGGCGTATTCGCTGTCAGGCGGCGGGAGAGACGAACCCCGTGCCGGTGCGAACATTCCCTTCCGCTCCGGCACGACCCCTGAAGGGGGGGACATCGCGGAGCGGCTGGAGGCGACACGACAGAAACTCTTTTCTGTGCGGGAAAACCGGGTGCGCCCGCACCGTGACGAGAAGGTGCTTCTGGACTGGAACGCCCTGATGGTCGTCGCCCTCGCCCGTGCGGCGCGGATCTTTTCGAAAGACGAGTATTCTGAGGCGGCGAACCGGGCGGTCCGATTCATCCTCTCCTCTCTCCGCCACGGCGACGGGCGTCTGCTCCACCGGTATGCGGACGGCGAGGCCGCCATCAACGGCATGCTCGCCGACCATGCCGCCCTTGTCTGGGCGCTCGCCGAACTCTACCAGACCGACTTCAATCCCGACCATCTCCAGAACGCCGTCAGGTATGCCGACGAAATCCTTGAACGGTTCGCCGATCCACAGGGCGGGGGGTTCTATACCGTTGCGGCCGACGGAGAGGAGTTGATCCTCAGGGAAAAAGACCTCTATGACGGGGCGATGCCCTCGGCAAATTCGGTTGCGGTCCACGCCCTGCTGATCCTGGCCAGACTGACCGGGTCGGTGCGCTACCGGCAGGCGGCGCACGAGGCACTCCGTGTGTTTTCCGACGAGGCCGGGGAGCACCCCTCGGCATATGCCTGGTTGATGACCGCCCTGCTGGAGGAGCGCCACCCCACCTGCGACCTGGTCGTGGCCGGACGGTCCGGAGATAGGGTGACAGAAGACCTGATCGCCGCATTCCGGTCGCTCTATCTTCCCGGCGCAACGGTCCTGCTCAAATCCCCGGAGAGCGCCGGACGCCTCGATACGCTCGCACCCCATACGGCGGCAATCGAGGTGCCGGCGAAGGGGGGTTCCGCCTGCCTCTGCCATGGCAGCGCCTGTGAACTGCCGGTGAGCGATCCTGCAGATCTCCTCCGTCTCCTGGGGCAATGCGCCGGGAGAGAGTCCTGATCAGGCGGCACCGTCCTCGACCGGGAGACCCGCCTGTTTCCAGGCGGCCATTCCGCCGAGCAGGTTGGTGACGTCGCTGTAGCCGTGTCTGAGCAGCACCGAGGCGGCAAGACTCCCCTTGAACCCGGCGTCGCAGTAGACCAGGACCGGGCGATCGGCCGGGATCTCGGCGAGGTGCATCTCAATATGGCCCGTATATACATGATGGGAGCCCGGAATGGCGCCCATCGAGCGGCGGTTGTTGATGTCCCTCACGTCCAGAATGAACTGCTCCGGGTCGCCTGGGTCCACGTCCGTGACCGAACAGGTGCCGCACCGCCCGACCGCACCGCCAGCCCGGTACCATGACCCGATCCCGCCGTGCAGGTAACCCGCCACACTGTCGTAACCAAGCCTGAGGGCCTGGACCTCCGCCGACGGCAGATTTTCATTGAAGTCGTCGATGAACAGGATTGGCCGGTCATATGCGGCGAAGTAGCCAAGAAACGCCGACAGCCCATTTTTCCAGATGTTCAGACTCCCGGGAATATGCCCGCCTGCAAATCCTGCCGGCCCCCTGAGATCGATGGCCAGCGCCCCTGCCGATATGACACCATTGACCTGTTCCGGGGAGAGGGCGTCCATGCACCGCCGTTCTGAGAGTGAGGGCGCACCGTTCTGGTTGTAGTGCTCCATCATCCTGAAATAGGGGGGGATATAATGGTGCTCTGCGATTTTCCGCCCGACAAACTCATCCCTTCCGTTCTGGAGCAGAGGGTTTGTCTTTCTCTCGTACCCGACTGTCGTGAACGGATGATCGCTGATATCGCCGCCGCAGACCGAACCGGCGCCGTGTGCGGGATAGACAATCACGCCGTCGCCGAGGGGCAGGATCTTCGTTACAATGGAATCGTAGAGTTTGCCCGCCATCTCTTCGAGCCTGTCCTTGAAAAAGTCGGTCCTCCCGACATCCCCGGCAAACAACGCATCCCCGGTGAAGACACAGAGGGGTTCGGACGAAACGGCCGAATCGATCACCACGAGCGAGATGCTCTCGTCGGTGTGGCCTGGTGTCTCCTTTACCCCTATCCTGAGCGATCCGATGGCGAATTCGTCGCCGTCATAGGCCGGATTGCCATAGGCAAACGGGAGGTGCGCCCCATGAAAGATCCAGGCCCCCGTCCTGCGGGACAGGTCGATCGAACCCACACAGTAGTCCTCATTTCTGTGCGTCTCGAAGATGTGGGTGATGGTCAACCCATTTTTTTCTGCGATCTCACAATAGATCCCGATATCCCGCCGCGGGTCGATCACCGCCGCAGCGCTGCCGTCACCGATCAGGTATGAGTTGTGCGACAGTCCCTCTGATACAATCCTCTCAATCATCATCGGCATCACCGCTCCCGCCATGCGGCAGGCATGTGTCCCCATCTCGGCGGTGCGGCATATAATACTGCGCCGGTACCCCTCCACCCGTTGATATGGACGAAATTTTTAGAACCGATCGCAATCTCTATGGCACAAGCCCCCAATGCCGGAAGCATGCATGGCGTCATGAGGGGTCAATATCCGATCCGATGGATTCTCATTATCATCGGGGCGGTTCTGGCCGTTGGGTGCGTAACAACCGATGAAGGGACGACGATCAGCGGTACCGGCACGGTCCGATATATCGACCTTGAGGGAGGATTTTACGGGATTGTCGGCGACGATGGTGCGGACTACCTGCCCCTGGACCTGGACCCTGCATTCCAGCAGGACGGGCTCCGGGTCAGATATTCCCTTGAAAAGGCAGATGTCGCCACCATCCAGCAATGGGGGACCCCTGTGAGGGTTGTTGCCATCGAGCGGATCTGAACCCCTGTAACACCAATTCTCATTTTGTATTTTTTTCTTCCCACTCGATGGCGACATGGTATTTCATGATCATACGAAATTTCGAATGGGTAATATTAAATGTGGAGAACGCAACAGAATTGACTATAGCCATACGTGATGTCGCATGAACAGGAATTTATATTGCGGGATTATCTGTGCCTGCCTGCTTGCGGGATGTATCCTGATCTCGGGCTGCACCGGAGGTTCGACGACTGTTACCGACGGGGCATCCCCGACCGTCACCATCACCGATGCCATGGGGCGATCGGTGGAGGTGCCGGCAGAGATCGACAGCGTCGTCTGTTCGGGGTCGGGATGTCTGCGCTATCTCACCTATCTCGGGGCTGAGGACCTGATCGTCGGCGTGGACGACATCGAGCATCGCGTTGAACCGATGGACGCACGCCCCTATTTCATGGCCAACCCGCAGTTCAGGGACTATCCCCTCATCGGCGAGTACAGGGGACTGGACGACCCGGAGAAGATCCTCGCCCTCCAGCCCGATGTGATCTTCAAGACCTATCCTGAGATGGGCTATAATCCGGTTGAACTGCAGGAAAAAACCGGCATCCCGGTCGTAACACTCAATTACGGCGATATCGGCCTTCACCGGGACGATTTCTACACCTCGCTCAGGACGATGGGCGCGGTGCTCGGGCGCGATGAACGCGCCGACGAGGTGATCGCGTTCTTCGATGCGGCCATCGCCGACCTCGACAACCGCACATCCGACGCCGCCGACGGCACCACCGCCGTGTATGTGGGCGGCATCGCCTACAAGGGTGCGCACGGCCTTCAGTCCACCGAAGCCGCCTATCCGCCGTTCCTGTTCATCAATACGGAAAACGTCGCATATGACGCATCGAAGGGAGTGGACGGGCAGATCACCGGGGCCACCCCGGTCGCAAAGGAAAAGATCCTGGAATGGGACCCTGACGTGGTCTTCATCGATCTCGCCACCCTGCAGCTCACCGACGGTTCGAACGCCATCGACGAACTCAAAAACGATCCCGCATATGCAGGCCTCTCGGTCAGAGAGAGCGGCGAAGTGTATGGCGTTCTTCCCTACAGCTGGTACAGCCAGAACCAGGGATCCATTCTGGCCGATGCCTATTTCATCGGCAAGACCCTCTACCCGGACCGCTTCTCCGACGTGGACCCGGCAGTGAAGGCGGACGAGATCTACTCGTTCCTGGTCGAAGAACCGGTCTTCTCTGAGATGAACAGCGAATTCGGGGGCATGGCCTTCACCCGCCTCTCCCTCCAGTAAACGAGACTCAGCACGGAGTAACTATGCACCTGGCACACGGTGAAATACCCGAAGAATATCTCCGGTATACCGGACGGAAGGTTGCAGTGATCTGCGGCGGTTTCGTCCTCCTCCTCCTGGTCTTCATCTACTCCATCGCCGTGGGCGCCGTCGGCATCCCGCCCGCCGACGTGGTCTCGGTCCTGGTCTCGGGAATGCTGGAACGTCTGGGTCTTCCCGCCCTCGCTGCCTCCGCTCCCGCCATGTATGACCGGATCATCTGGGAGATCAGGCTGCCGCAGGCGCTTGCCGGTGTGATCGCCGGTCTCGGTCTCGCCGTTGCCGGCGTGGCCATGCAGTCGATCCTGAGAAATCCGCTTGGTTCTCCCTCGACCCTCGGCATTGCCAATGCGGCGGCGTTTGGTGCCGCATTCGCCGTGATGGTCCTGGGCGCCGGGACGATGCAGAGTACCGGGGCGACGGCTGTGACGATATCGAACCCCTATATCACCACGACGGTCGCCTTCGTCTTCTCGATGCTGGCGACCTTTGTCATCCTGGGCATCTCGCGTATCAGGCGCGCCTCGCCCGAGGTGATGGTGCTCGCCGGCGTCGCCCTCAGTTCGCTCTTCACCGCCGGCACGATGTTCCTGCAGTTCTTTGCCGACGACACCCAGCTTGCCGCCATGGTCTTCTGGACCTTCGGCGACCTCGGTCGGGCGAGCTGGAGCGAGATCTGGATCATGGGGGCGGTCGCCCTGCTCGGGGCCGTCTACTTCTATGCCAACAGCTGGAACTACAATGCCATCGATGCGGGCGACGAGACCGCAAAGGGACTGGGCGTGGGGGTTGAACGGCTCCGCCTCGCCGGCATGCTCGTTTCCTCCCTGCTGACGGCGGTGATCGTCGCCTTCCTCGGCGTGATCGGGTTCGTCGGGCTGATCTGCCCGCATATCATGCGGAGGATCGTGGGCGACGATCACCGTTTCCTGATCCCGGCCACCTGCATCGCCGGCGCCGTGCTCCTGATCGCCTCGGATACCGCCGCCCGCCTGATGCTGGCGCCGCATATCCTGCCGGTCTCGATCCTGACGGCCTTCATGGGTGCGCCGGTCTTTCTCTATCTTCTGATCCGGGGGTATACCAGATGATGATACAGGTTTCCGGGGTCGGTTTCGAGTACCGATCGATCCCCATCCTCAGGGATGTGGCGTTTGCCGTCGACCGCGGTCAGGTGGTCTCGATCATGGGGCCGAACGGCGTCGGCAAGACGACGCTGCTGAAGTGCATGAACGCCATCCTCCGGCCGCGTGCCGGAACGGTGATGGTGGGTGAGGAGGACGTGCTCTCCCTCGACCAGATCGAGATCGCAAAACGGATCGGCTATGTGCCGCAGCGGTGCGAGACCGGGCGGCTGACGGCGTTCGATGCCATTCTGCTCGGGCGAAGGCCGTACATCAGGTGGAGGGTGGACGAGAAGGACCTCAGGATCGTGGATGCGGCGATCAAGAAACTCAATCTCGGCGACCTCTCGCTCCGGTTCATCGACGAGATGAGCGGCGGCGAACTCCAGAAGGTGAGCATTGCGCGTGCCCTCGTCCAGGAACCGCAGGTGCTCCTCCTCGACGAACCGACCAGCAGCCTGGACCTGAAAAACCAGATCGAGATCATGTCCACGGTGCGCGAGGCCGTCCATTCCCACAATGTCGCCGCCGTGATCACCATGCACGACCTGAACACCGCTCTGCGCTACTCAGACCGGTTCGTATTCCTCAAGGACCGGACGATCCTGGCCGCCGGGGGCCGGGAGATCGTGACGCCCGATGTGATCTCCGAGGTCTATGGCGTGCCGGTCGATGTCGAGACCCACCGGGGCTATCCCCTGGTCATCCCGGCGATCTGATCGCAACCTCTTTTTGCCTGCCGGGAATACCTCCAGCCATGCCCGGAGGAGATGACTCGCCGGCGGCGTATATCACCTGTGCAGGCCGTTCCGGATGGGCCATGCTGAACACCTACCACGCGGTCCTGAAGGGCACGGCCTTCCGGCCACGCCAGGTCCATATCCTTGCCGACCCCCTGTGTGCCGATGCGGTGCCGCTCATCATGGGCTTTGAACTGATATCAGGGCGCTACGGGATCGATGCCCCGGTCACCATCCATGAAACGGCCCCCGACGACCACAGGGGCGCCGGGATGCTCGTTCTCTCCCTGGTCCGTGACCTGATCGCAGAAGGGTATACCATCGGCATCGGGATCACCGCCGGCAGAAAGGCCACCATCGCCGCCATATCCTTCGCCCTTGCACGGGAGGGGATCATGCCCGATCACCTCTATTATCTCGGCCTGAAGAAAGGGGAGGGGATCGCCCGCCCCTATCCGATGATCCCTCTCCACCTGCAGGCCCTCCATGATCTGGCGGAGGGATGGGAATGACGCAGACAGAGGTCCGGAGCAGTGAATTGTGCATCCTTGCAAACCTGTTTGAAGGACAATTTACGCTCTCCTACCCGATATACGACATCGAACTCCTCAGGGTCGATACCGACAGCAATGGATACCGGGTTGAGTTTCCGGCGACCGAGGCGGATTTCTCATCCGGAATGGGAATATTCGGCGAATATGGCTTTGAAATGCCGACATACGGGGACTTTGAGGAATGTCTCCTCGCTTCCGGCGCCACGACTTACGAGAACCTCGACGCCTTCCTCCAGCAGGGGGAACTCTACCATGGCCTGAAAAAAGACGTCAGGTTCGGGCTGGACACCAACCTCCTCTATCATCGTTTTGCCACGGTCACCGGCGCCGTCCGACCCGAAGAAGTGATACTCCTGGACATCGTCAAGCAGGAGATCGAGTTCGCCCTGAACCACAAGTATTCGGGCCGCCTGATCGGGCATCTCAGCCGGGCCGCACCGGATGGAGCGGGGATCATCGCGGAGTTCGAGAACAGAAAGAAGAAAAAATCCCGGAAAGCAGCCCACCTTGCGATGGCCGAATACCGCGCCCTCCGGGACCGCGCCCTCCTCCTGGACACCGACGGGCATGCGGCCCATGCGACGCATGAGAACGACGACCTGATCGTCCGTGCACTCCGCCACTTCGAGGAGGAGCGGTCCGAACTTCCTGTTCTCCTGACGGCCGATGCGGCAATGGCGGATCTCTGCGATGCCGAAGGCGTGGAATATTATCTCTTCAGGGCACCCTTCAGGGTCAGGCCGCACCACCTCTCTCCCTGGACGCTGTTCAGGCTGATCACCACCCTATCAGTTGTCTTCGGGGTGATCTCGATCGATTCGGTGCTGGTCTTCAGCGAATACGGCGGCAAGGGCAACGAGGCGGATGCCTTCAGGCTAACGTTCATTGACGAGGACCGGCATACAGAGTTTGCGAGGGACGTCGAGGTATGCAGGAAACTTCTTGCACTGGGGATCGAGCGGTGAAGGCCGTGCTCTTTGACATGGACAACACCCTCTGGGACTTTGTGGCGGCCAAGAGGGAGGCGTGCCGGGCGGTGGTGGAGCATGCGGGAAAAGGCGACGCCGATGAACTCTTCTCTTATTTTGGTCGTCCGGGCGTCGGATTCGAGGACCCCGGCAATGTGATCGAGTACCTGCTTGACATCGGCGCCAACGGCTCCTGTGTCATGCCGTGCTGCAGGGTCTATGAACAGGTAAAACTCGCCTCGATCCACCTCTATCCGGGCGTGGACGAGACCCTTGAAACCCTGGTCTCTGCCGGCCTATCGCTGGCCGTGGTCACGGACGCCCACTCATCACAGGCGCGGGCGCGCCTCTCGAAGGCCGGCATCATCGAGCATTTCGCCTGCATCGTCACCCCGGACATCTCAGGCGGGAGAAAACCGGATCATGCCTCGTTTCTTCATGCGCTGCGCACCCTTCCTGCCCATCCCGGGGACGCCATGGTCGTCGGCGACAGCATCAGGAGGGAGATCGAACCGGCCCATGCCCTTGGTATGCGGACGGCCTATGCCCTCTACGGAGACCGGAGTGAGACTGGTGCCCCGATATGCAGGCCCGACCATGTGCTCGACGATATCAGGGACCTGATCGCCATTCTCACCCCCTGAATCAGTCGAGCGTCAGGTCCACGGCCTCCCGACTCAGGAAATACCCCAGGATTGTCCTGATGACGACGACACTCCCGAGGAGTATCAATTCATCCTGAGTCGGCTGGATGAGTGTCGAGAGAATGTCGGCTGCAATAAAAAATTCGAGGCCGAATACAATTTTTCCGGTAAAGTCCAGCCTGATATGCGTATACCTGATCGCCTTTTTCAGCACCTCCTTCTGGACCGTCATGACGGCGGCACGCAACCCCCCGTAGATGATCACGATGGCACCGGCCAGGCTGAATATCTCTGCCGCTACCCCGTATATCTCCAGGAGCATACACCCACATGATCCTTCGGGTGCATCAACCTTCTGGCACCCGGAAGGCGGCCGAAATCATTATGGACAGGGAGTGCCACGTGCTCATCCAATGGAACTGGTTCATGTAGACGGCCAGGACCGCGGAGAGGTGGTGCTCTATGCCCTGAGCACCTGCGGGTGGTGCGGCAAGACAAAGAACCTCCTCACGTCCCTGGACGTCGCATTCGATTATGTGTATGTCGATCTGCTTGAGCGTGATGAGATGGAGCAGGTATACGCCGAGATGATGCAGCGTTACAACCCGAGCGGCTCGTTCCCCACGCTGGTCATCAACGGTACGGTGATCGTCGGTTTTCAGGAGGACGAGATCAGGGAGGCGCTTGCCTGATGCCGGAGATCACCGACGATCTCATCGAGACGGAGCAGAAACGCCTGGAGGCCGAGACCGAAGCCGGCGGCTATCACCTCAACCCGGACAGGGAGTTCGTGGCGACACTGGTCCGCGGCCTGCTCGAGAATGAGGGGCGGTACGGCTACCGGGCATGCCCGTGCCGTCTGGCCTCCGGAGACCGGGAGAGGGACCTGGATATCATCTGCCCCTGCGACTACCGCGACCCCGACCTCACCGAGCATGGCGCCTGTTATTGTGCCCTGTATGTTTCTGGCGCCGTGGTTGCCGGGGAGCGGACGGTCAGGCCCGTCCCGGAGCGCCGCCCGCCTGGAGGGCCGGAGCGGAGGGAAATCTCATCGAGCGGCATCGGTGCCCTGCCGCTGCCGGTATGGCGTTGCCGCGTCTGCGGCTATCTCTGTGCTCGTGAACAGCCGCCAGAGGTCTGTCCGGTCTGCCGGGCCGCAAAAGACCGGTTTGAACGATTCATATAGTCTGAGGTGCCGGTCCCGTTCCCCCCCGGGAATTTTTGCTGCACCGGGCGGTCATGTTCGGGCATTCTGGTTGTACGATATTCTAATGTATCTGGCACGACCACCCTTCCTGTTGATTATGGAAAATCATGAAGTGCAGGATATGATGCGGTTGATGGCGTCGAAAATCGCCTCAATTGCAGATAAAATCGCCAATTCCGAGGTGGAGCTCTTTCTCCACGAACTCCTCTGTGCAAAGCGGGTCTATGTCCTCGGCGCCGGTCGCTCCGGCCTCGTGGCAAAGGCGTTTGCGATGCGGTTGATGCATCTCGGGCTTCAGTGCTTTGTCGTCGGGGAAACGGTCACGCCGGCCATGGCCGAGGGTGATGTGCTGGTGGTGCTCTCGGGTTCGGGCAAGACAAAGACCGTCGCCGAACTGGCCGAGACCGCCAAGGAGATCGGAGGCAGGGTCTGCCTGATCACCTCCAATCCTGACTCACGGATCGGCAAAATTGCCGACTGCATCGTCGAGATCGAGTCTCACCGCGATGAGGTCAAGGACGAATCGGTGGAGTTCGAGATCAGGCAGATGATGGGCGAACACAAGTCCTTCGCCCCCCTCGGCACGATCTTCGAGACCACGACGATGGTGTTCATCGATGCGATCGTCTCCCGTCTCATGGAGATCACCGAGACCGACGTCGAAGACCTGAAATGCAGGCACGCCAATATCGAGTGATTGCGATTATGGCAGAGGAGAGGTTTGCACGGAGGGTCACCGGGATCGAGATATCGGGGATACGCCGGATGTTCGAGGGCGCAGGAAAGGACGCCATCAATCTCGGCATCGGCCAGCCGGATTTTCCGACCCCCTCGCACATCGGCGAGGCGGCGGTCCGGGCCATCCGTGAAGGAAAAACAGGCTACACACCGAACGCCGGTATCCCAGAACTGAGAGAGGCGATCGTCTCAAAGTTCGAGCGGGAAAACGGCCTGAACTACTCGAACGATCAGGTGATCACCACGGCCGGGGCGAGCGAGGCCCTCCACATCGTGATGCAGGCGATGGTGGATGCCGGCGACCGGGTGCTCCTTGCCGACCCCGGATTCGTCTCCTATGCCGCCCTTGCAACCCTCGCCGGCGGGGTGCCCGAAGGGATGCCGCTGGACGATGGCCTGCACATCGACATCGACGCCGCGCAGGAGCGGATGACGGGGGCGCGCCTGCTGGTGCTCAACTCTCCGGCCAACCCCACCGGCATGGTGGAGAGCCCGGAATCCATCCGGGCGATCGTCGAATGCGCCGAGGACGCCGGTGTCACGGTGGTCTCGGACGAGGTCTATGAGCATTTCACCTACGGGAAACCGCATGTGAGTGCGGCCCGCTTCGGTGAGAACGTCGTGACCATAAACGCCGTTTCAAAGACCTATTCAATGACCGGGTGGCGCATCGGGTGGCTTGCAGCCAGCACAGAGATCGTCGAGGAGTGCCTGAAGGTGCACCAGTACTGCCAGGCCTGCGCCACGTCCATCGCCCAGTATGCCGCCCTCGCCGCCCTCACCGGCGACCAGTCCCCGGTGGCGGCGATGCGGGACGAATACCGGCAGAGGCGCGACCTGCTCTGCGGGGGGCTGCGAGACCTCGGCTTCACCTTCCCGATGCCTGAAGGTGCGTTCTACGCATTTGTCCCGATGACATCCGCCCTCATTGAAGCCATTATCCAGAACGGTGTGGTGGTCGTGCCGGGTTCGGCATTCGGATCCCGCGCTCCGGACTATGGCCGCATCAGTTATGCGGCATCGCAACAGGATCTGCGCACGGCCCTGGAGCGGATCGCCGCCGCCGTGGCCGAGAATTAATGCATCAGAAGGACAACGGAAGATACCATGGTGAAGGAACTGCTGAAAAAACTCTCGGATGCCCATGGCATCTCAGGGAGCGAGGGGAGCGTCGCCGCAGTGATCAGGGCCGAGGTGGAGCCCTATGTCGATGAGATCACCGAAGACCGGATGGGGAACCTGATCGCCGTGAAGCGGGGGGACGACTTCTCAGTCCTGCTCGCCGCCCATATGGACGAGATCGGGATGATGACCAAATACATCGATGAGAAGGGGTTCGTCAGGTTCGTGACCGTCGGCGGATGGTTCGATCCGACCCTGTATGCCCAGCGCGTTGTTCTGCATGGTGCAAAGGGTCCGGTCTACGGTGTCATCGGCGGCAAACCTCCCCATGTGATGAAGGAGGAGGAGCGGAAAAAGCCGCTGAAGGTGGACGATATGTTCATCGATGTCGGCGCGGAATCAGCCGAGGAGGCGGAAGCCCTGGGGATCGAGGTCGGCACACCGATCAGCCTGGACCGGGAGTTTCGGGAGCTCTCCGGCCACCGGGTGACCGGGAAGGCCTTCGACAACAGGGCCGGGTGCGCCATGCTGATCAAGATGCTCCAGACCGTCTCGTCCCCGCACACCATCTACGGGGTCTTCACGGTGCAGGAGGAGGTGGGGCTGAAGGGGGCCCGCACGGTTGCATACCGTCTGAAGCCCGACTGCGCCATCGCAACCGACACCACCATCCCCGGCGACCATCCAGGTGTGGAGCGCAAGGACGTCTCCCTCCTGATGGGGGCGGGCCCGGCGATCACCATCCTGGACAGCAACGGACGGGGCCTGATCGCAAACCGTCGCATGGTCGCCTGGCTCCGCGAGGCCGCACGCACAACCGATATCAGCGTCCAGCTCGAGGTCGGGAAGGGCGGGACCACGGACGCCACCTCGATCCATCTGGAGAGAGGAGGCATACCGAGCACCACGCTCAGCATCCCGACCAGATATATCCACTCTCCCGTGGAGGTCGTGGACCTCAGGGATATCGAGGGCGGCGTTGCCCTGCTCGTTGAGGCCCTGAAGACCCGGCCCGAATTTTAATTTTTTTTGGACCCGAAATTCGGGTCGAGAGGATCAATAGATGGATCATCTCCTCCGCCGGTGGCCGAGATATGCTGCCGATGCGATCACAACAATCCCCGCTGCAAGGGCATAGAGCGGCGATGCGGTGTCGGTAAGCCCCGTAAACTTCAATGAGAGATAGGACTCCTCTTTTACCGCTGCCGCCGGCATCGTTGAAGCGGTCAATTCCTCCGAGACGTTCTCTCCGATGTTTTCAATGGTCTCGATCACCGCTGTCGGTTCCGGTTCCGTCGGTTCCGGTTCTGTCATCTCCTGTGTGGCCCGCTCATACAGGATGAGGTGCTGGTCCCCGTTTCCGGTGCCGGCTACAACAACCGATCCATCGGACGAAACATCCACATCATTGATATGTCCGGAGGTCTCTGTTTCAAGGATCCGGTCGCCGTCACCGTTGATGATATAGAGATGATCGTCGTGCGATCCGGTGACGACATCCCCGTTCTCTGATAGTGCAACCCCGAACACACGGTTGTTGGTCATATACCTCCACAGGATCTCTCCCTCCTTTGATATGAGGTGAGAACGGTAATCGAGCGTGCCGGCAGCAATGGAGGTGCCGTCCGGTGCTATCGCAACCGACTGGACCCCTTTTCCAACATCGATCTCCCACACCAGCTCGCCGTCACCATCGAGGAGGTAGACCTGTCCGTCTGTTCCTGCAACCACATACTGCCCGTCGGCGGAGAGGTCCACGCAGGTCGGATCGTCCGGGAGTTCATACCGCCAGATCTTGCCCTCGCCATACTCGAGGAGGGTGACGCTCTTATCGTCACTCCCGACGGCGATATATGCTCCATCAGGGGTGATCGCAACACTGTAGGCAAAATAGCCGGAATCCCACTGCCACTCGATCTCACCCTCCAGGTTGAACACCCGCACATATTCGGAGCCCATGACAATGTATTCGCCATCCGAAGAGACCGCCGAACCAAAGACGGAGCATCCGGTCGGATGGGTCCAGAGATGTTCTCCGTCCCGGGAATAGAGGTGCAGACCCCCGACACTCGCTGTTCCGACCGCAATATACGATCCTTCTGGAGAGATGGAGACCGATTTTATCTCGCCGCCGATCCCTTCTGACCACATCTCGTTCATATCCCAGGCGCCGACCGGGATGCATAATATAAAAATCGCTGTCACTACTCCGGCACAGAGGTGTATTCTGTTCATGTGTCCCCCCACATTACAGGCTGTTCCTGGTTGGGACAGCCAGGGGCTTGGTTCTTGATTTTATTATATATACTTTTGCATCGTCTCCGGGCAATGCCCGATCCTGTACAGGCATTTTGAGGACCTCGGCCATCCGGATCAGGACTGAATAATTAATATATGTCGTAAATCATACAATCCGCCATATGATCCGCCCGGACGCCGACGACAACGGCGCCATGAACGTCCAGGCCATTATGGTCCTCCTCCTGCTCACCGTTCTTCTTGTCGCAATCCTATTCGCCGCCCTTTCCCATTTCATCAGGTTCCCGTTCGATCCGGGCATGCAGACGACGGACCGCATCTTTGAGATCACTGCAGTCCGTCACTACAGTGAAGACGGGGTCACCATGAATTATGACAGTCGCCTCACCCTCTGGTACAACGATTCGCCGGATACCTTCGATATCGGCGACCCTGCAGACCTCCTTGCGGTCTATTGCGGGTATTCCAGAGATAACCCGGACCGGACCAGACAATATGTAAAAGACGATCTCACGGCGCAGTTCTACTGCAACGGCGAACCGGTCTATGCCGTCATCGGCACCCTCGACGCCCACCTCTTCATCCCGACTCATCACAACGGCGTCCAGTACATGACCGGTACCGGCAGTGTCTGGTGCCCGAACGCCAAGATCACCATTGATTTCAGGGACGGCACCTTCAGGCCCGGCGATGTGGTGCGGGTGGAGGTCCGCTCAAAATCCGCCGGAAGGGTTATTTCGGCAGACACCGCCACCGCATGACGGCCCGTGCGGCAAGGCGCGCCACACGGAGGGGTTCTGGCACCCGTCCGGCAAGGGTGAGGGCATCGATCATCTGGCACGCCGCCTCATGCTCGATCCCCTCGGCCCGATAATAGAGCGTGTGACCCGTGCCCGGAGTAAAAGCGCTTCTCTCGCCAAGGCGCCGGTAGGCTGCCAGCCGTTCGGTGTCGTCAGGGAAATGGGTGCTGATATCGTCCTCAAGCCCCTCCGAATCCTCATAGGTGACGACGATCACCGGGCACCCGGTGGCCTGACTGACCCGTGCCGGTTCGATGATATTGTACCATGCGATCACGCACCCGGAGAGCATGATCAGGTTGATGTCCCGCCGCCCGAGGGACTCATAGAGTGCGATCACGGCATCCGTGGCATCCATGCCGCCAACACTCGCTTCAGAATAGGCGATGCCGTCGATGAGCAGGTCCTTTCGCATCACAACGCCGGCAAGAACCGAAGGACCGCCGCCGACAAAACTCTCGGCAACACCGAGTGTGCGCAGTCCCGTCTTCCCCGTATGCATGGAAGCACTTATGATTGAAGGCCAATTTAATAATATGTAAATGGAGATCGAGAAGGACCGTGTCTGCATCCTGATCCCGACCCTGAACGAGGCGCCGACAATAGGCGATCTGGTCAGGAATTTCCATGATCGGGGTTTTCCCCATGTCCTCGTCATGGACGGGAACAGCACCGACGGGACTGCAGAGCAGGCACGGAGTGCCGGTGCCGATATCCGCCTGCAGAGCGGGAAGGGAAAGGGCAACGCCATTATTGAGGCGGCGGAGATCATCGACCTCCCCTATGTGCTGATGCTCGACGGTGACGGCACCTATCTCCCGGACGATGCAGATAAAATGCTCAGACCGCTTTTCACCGGCAGCGACCATGTGATCGGCGACCGCCTCGCCTACCCGGATTCAGGCGCCTTCACCAGGCTGAACCTGACCGGGAACTACCTGATCAACCATTTCTTCAAGGTGGCCCATGGCCGCGACCTCCATGACATCCTCTCGGGCTACCGGGCCTTCAGCCTCCGCTCGCTGCGTGAGATGAATCTCCGGGAATCCGGGTTTGAGATCGAGACCGAGATGGCGGTCCAGGCGGTAAAATTCGATCAGCAGGTGGCCGTAGTGCCGGTGAAATATGTGAAGCGCCCGGGAACCGATACGAAACTCAACCCCGTCCAGGACGGCTTCAGGATCGTCTCCACCATCTACCGTCTGGCGCGGGTGAACAACCCCCTCTTCTATTTCGGGCTGATCGGGGTGATACTCGCCCTCCTCGGCGGTGTTCTCGCCGTTTATGTGCTCATCGAATGGCTCAACCACATCGAACACATCCCCCTGACCATCCTCACCGTGCTGCTGATCGTGGTCGGCATCGAGATCTTCATGTTCGGCGTGATCAGCGATATGCTCCTGGCCTTTCACCGTGAGGTGATCCGGGAGATTCAGCGGTTGCAGCCGCCGAAAAGACCGGAATAGGCAAGCACACGGCAGGCGTGCTCTGCAAGCGAGGTGTAGAGGTAGGCCTCGTCCAGGGTTTTTCCGGCCGCAAATGTGCCATGGCCCCTGGCGATCACCAGGTGTGCATCCACGAGGGCACCGGCGACGGCGTCGGCGAGTTCCTGTGTCCCAGGCGCCCCGCCGACGACCCGGATCTCCGGGCAGAGCATCTCGCCCTCAGAATCAATCGGTCTGATGAGGGAGAGGGCGCAGGAGGCGGCCACCGCCATCGGGGGGTGGGCATGGACGATCGCATCATGCCCGCTCGTCCGATACACGGCCTGATGCACCCTGTACTCGCTCGAGGCCCCCTCCGGCGCCTCGCCCTCGAGCGGCACCTCGACCAGTTCGCCGGGGTCGTCCAGATACGTGCCCGTGCCGGTGACCACAAACCCGTTCTCTGTCCGCATGCTCATATTGCCGAAGTTGCCGCCCACAAGCCCTTCCTGAAACAGTCTCAGTCCGATCCTGACAAACTCACGATCCTGCATTCGTTGCACCTCTTTTTACCGCACATTTCCTTGGCATATTCGACGATCCATGCATGGGCCAGCGCTCTGGCCTCCGTATCCGTCGGGATCACCTCCTCGAAGAGGGCCTTGAGAACCCCGTATCTCCCGGTGATCCCCATGCACCCGCAGATGCGTTTCGTATAGGCATCCACCACAAAAGAGGGGCGCCCGAGGGCATAACAGAGGATGCTGTCGGCCGTCTCCTCCCCCACCCCATGGATAGAGAGGAGAAAATCCCGGAGGTCGGGATCAGGCATCCTCTGGAGCGCCGGAATCCCCCCTGCATCGAGAACGGCACGGCAGAGCGCCTTCAGCCGCCCCCGTTTGATCCGGTAATAGCCGGCAGGACGGATCAGGTCTTCGATCTGCCTGTCAGGGGCAGCGTCGATCCCTTCAAGCGAACAGAGACCCGCCTCCCTGAGGCGGGAGAGGGCCGCCTCCACATTCTCCCACCGCGTCTGCTGTGTGAGAATGGCACCGATCATCACCTCCTCAGGCGGGGCGTCCCACCATCTGATGGGACCGTAACGCTCCTCCAGGATCCCGAGGAGGGCTGATATTGTGTGTTTTCCTCTCACTCGTCGATCAGGGGCCTGAGGATCGACTCGAGGGTATCTGCACGGGTGACCCCCTCGAGTTTCTGCATCACGATGCCGTCTTTTTCGATGATCAGCGTCGGGACAACCCTGATCCCGTATTTCATTGCCGCCTCCATATTCTGGTCGACGTCCACCTTCCTGATCTCTATCGCATCGCCCAGTTTCTTACCGAGCTCCTCGAGGATCGGCGTCTGCATCTTGCAGGGGCCGCACCATGTCGCAAAAAAATCAGTTAATACCGGTTTGCTCATTATTCTCCCTCGATTATGCATGATCATCTCTCAGAGAAGTTAAAATGGTTTCGAGGGTCCCGGCATCAACGACCGTTTCGAAGCGTTTGACCTCCAATCCATCGGATTCGATCACAATCGTCGGTACGGTCACAAGGCGGTATGCCCTGATCAGGTCGCGGCGTTCCCCGATATCGATCGTCCTGATCTCCACCGCATCGCCCATCCTGGCGGCGACCTCTCTGACGATCTCGGTCTGGCGCCTGCACGGTTCGCACCACTCGGAGTAGAAGTCGATGAGCACCAGCCGTCCCATATGCAGATTATACGAAAAAAGGGAGGGATAAAGTGATCCCTATTTCGAGAGGATCGCCATGATGATCTTGCCGTATGCCGGTCTGGTCACCAGCACACCCACGAGCACACCGAGGATCGTGATGATCGCAAAGCCCCGGAGGGTCGAGAGGTCCATCACGGCCAGCGGGAGCATGGCGATGAAGGTGGTGGACGCCGCAACGGCGATGATGCCGAGAGCACGGGAGAGGCGTTTGAGATAGACGCTCGGCGAGGGTACGCGGCCCTCGTGGAGCACCTCGTCGGTGATCACCACCAGCTGGTCGATCCCTGTACCCATGACGGCGATGATACCGGCGATCGAGGCCAGGTCGAGCTGCTGGATGAAGCGTGCGATCCCGAGCAGGATGATGATCTCAGAGAGGTTGATTGCAACCATCGGCAGCACGATGCTCGGTTCGCGATACCGGTAATACACCACAATCCCGACGACGATCAGTGCCAGGAGGGCAGCGGCGAAGCTGAGCATCTTGAAGTAGTCGCCGAGGGTGGCCGAGACCGATCCCGATCCCGCCACGGTCACATCGACCGGAAGGGCGCCTGCCCGCAGGTGGATCTCGAGGTTCAGGGCGTCCTGCATCCCTGATTCACCGGTGCCGGTGGAGGCGCTGAGCTGGCGGACCTCCTCCACCTTCAGCTTTGCCGCCAGGTCCGGGGAGAGCGGGGCCGAATACACCGTATCATTGTCCAGGAGCATCACGAGTTCATGGTTCTCCGGATCGTTCACGGCATTGGAGGAGATGGCCGCCTGCCTGAATGCAGTCGCCCCGGCATCGCTGAGGGTGAAGCCGACGCCCCACTGACCGGTCCGCGGATCCTTTTCAGGCAGACTGACGCTGGTGATGGCGTCGCCGAAGAGCACATGCTCCGTCTGGTTTCCGGTCGTCTGCACCCGGATCTCGAACTTGCCCTGCTGGCCGACGATCTCGTTCGCCGTGGCCATGTCCACGCCGGCAAGCTCGACACGCACATAGCGGGTGATGCCGTTCAGGCCGGTCAGGATGTTCACGCGGGCGTCCTTGGTGCCCAGGCTGTTGACCTTGTCCTCCAGGATCCGTTTCACGTCCTCGGCGGTCTCCTTCGAGACGCCCGGGTTGTAGGTGACGATCGTCGCCCCTTCCTCTGCCAGGATCGGTTCGAGGTCTTCACGCGAGATGGCCTTTCTGATCTCAATCTGGTCGCTTGCAACGGCGAGCACCTCGGTATCCAGGTCTTCAGCAAGGTTCGCCGCCAGTTCATCGATGGGGACATCGGTCTGGACGGTGAGCACCTCGGCCTGGAACTCCATCTGGAGCCACGAGCCCTCCTGCAGGTCGAGGCCGTACTGGAGATTGGTGGTGAACTGTCCGTCCTCGAAGTGCGGTCCGATTGCAATGATCGATCCGGCCACAAGGATGATCAGGAGCAGCACCTGCCAGTCGGAGACCATTTTCTTCAGGGTGTCGCGGTTCATGCACGCCGCCCCCTGCCCATGAGATACCCCTTCAGGATGCCCGCATTGAGCACCCAGGTGTTCATCAGGTCCACAAACAGTCCGATGAGGAGGACGGCAGCGATCTGTGCGATGACCTCAACCTGCCCGATGGTGGTCACCAGGAACATCGCCACGACGGCGGCGATGGTCGTCGTCGTCATGATGATGCCGGTGCGGTAGGCGCCGGCCAGTTTCTCCTCGGTCTTCCCCTGCCGTTTCAGGAGGCGGGTGGTGAGGAGGATGTCGCTGTCCACCGAATAACCGATGAGCATCAGGAGGGCGGCTGTCGTCGGCAGGGTGAGGGGGATGCCGACGATGTCCATGATCGCCGCCGTGATGGCGATGTCGGAGAGGGCCGAGAGCACGACGGCCACCGAGGGGACAAAGGACCTGAAGGCGATGAATACGACGATCGCCATACCGACAAACGAGAACAGCAGGGCGATCAGGGCCTGCTGCTGGAGGGTGGCGCCGAAGGCCTCGCCTATCTGGTCGATCTTCGCCTCAGGATAGCGGTCGCCGACCATGACGGTGAGGTCATGGTACTGGTCATCGGACATCGGGCCGAATTTGATATATTTTCCGCCGCTCAGTCCTTCGCCGACACTTTCAAGGGGGAATCCGGAGAAATATGCCGTTATCTCTTCGGTGGTATCGGTGGTGATGATCGTCACCGCCGTCCCGCCCGCAAAATCTATCCCGGGCGTCACCGGCATCCCCGTGCTCGCCCAGTTCACGGCGAGGAGCACGAGTGCCAGAAGAAGCACAATGAGAGGCACCGCCACCATCTGCTTCGGGGGATATTTATTGACATCATAGGTGACAAAACCCATATTATCATAATCTGCCGTAGAGGGGATTAAATATTTGTATTCCAGTATCCGCATCTTTTTCCATGCCTTTTTCTCCGGGATCCGATCAGGCCCCTCTGGTCAGAGACCAATTTTAGGTACAATGCCCTGGATGAATTGAAGCAGAATCGAAACCTATATATGGTGTTCTGAACTACATTCCGGTATGCGGTCCCCGGCCGATATAAAGAGGGAGATAGAGGCCCGCCTGAAAAAATATCTCTCCAGGGACAATACAGGAATCCGTCACGAGGTTCTTTCTTTATTTGTCAGAGTCCGATCGACGACGATCCCTGAGATACATGCACAGGTCTCGCGAACATTCTCGGTCAGTTATCATTCCATCGCCTCGATGGTCGGGATCATCGCCGCACGGATCGGCATCCTCCACGTGCGGAGGGAACAGGAAGGGACCAACGCCGTCTATCAGATCAAGGACGAATACATCGGCATGGTCACCCATCTGCTCAAGTGCGGTTGACCCGGGCAATCACAACTGTTTTACCTTTTCGGCGGTTCACGTATAAGGGATGATACGGACCCGGAGGGATCGTTTTGCGGAGAGGATCCCGGTTTCTGATGATGTTGTTTCATATGTTGAGAAGCGGGCCTGTGACTTCAGGGTGTGCACATCCTGTGGAGGTCCGATTCTGCTTCCGGTGTCGGTGAAACCGGCGAAAAATACCGATATTCAGCTGCAGGCCGGTCAGCACCGGATCTATGTTTCCATGTATCAGGCGCCCTATCTTGACGCCGTTGATCTCAGGCTTATCCCGTCCTACGATATAGAGTGACATGCCGTTCTTTGAGGTTCCCCATCAGGCCGATGTGAAGGTTCATGTTGAGGCGGATACCTGCGGCCATCTCTTCTCAGAGACGGCCCGGGCGATGTTTTGCCTGATGTACTGCCGGTGTGAGGAGGGGGGGGTCGAGCGCCGGGTCAGCGTCACCTCAACCGACCGCCACAGCCTGATGATCGACTTCCTCTCAGAACTGCTCTTTATTGCAGAGGTGGAACGGCTTGTATTCAGTTCCTTTGATGTAACCGTCACGGATACCGCTCTTGAAGCCGTTGCACGGGGTGAACGCTTTGATCCGGCAAAACATCGCGGCGGGATGGAGATCAAGGGCGTCTCCTACTCCGGCCTCAGGATATTCCGTGACGGAAATTTGTTCTGCTGTGAGATTCTCTTTGATGTATGAGGTGGTCTGATGCTTGCGGGGATACAACAGATTGACGAGGTGGAGTGGGAGGTTCCGGTTGGCTACGTGCCCGGCATGCGTGTTCCGGGCAGATTTTTCCTCTCTGACGATCTTGCAGAGACGCTGGAGCCCGATGCCGTCCACCAACTGGCAAATGTGGCCTGTCTGCCGGGTATCGAGAGATATTCGCTTGCGATGCCGGATATCCATTCGGGCTACGGATTTCCCATCGGCGGGGTGGCCGCCTTTGACGCGGAGAGCGGCGTCATCTCGCCGGGAGGGGTCGGGTATGATATCAACTGCGGGGTGCGCCTGATCGCCACCCCCCTGCGGGCAGACGACATCACCCAGCCGCGGGCGCTGATCGAGGAGCTCTTCAGGACCGTGCCGACCGGCGTCGGTGCGGAGAGTTCGTTGCGTCTTTCCCACCACGACCTTGCGGCGATGATGACCGAGGGTGTGCGGTGGGCCGTGGAGGCGGGGTATGGCGTTGAAAACGATATCTCCCATTGCGAGGAGTCGGGCAGACTGGATGCGGCCGATACGGCGCCGGTCTCGAAGAAGGCCTTCCAGCGCGGCATGCCGCAGGCCGGAACCCTCGGTTCGGGCAACCATTTTCTCGAGATCCAGGAGGTGGATGCAGTCTTTGATCCGGAGACCGCAGAGGCATTCGGGCTCTCGCCGGGCCAGATCTGTTTTATGGTCCACTGCGGTTCGCGCGGCCTTGGCCACCAGGTCTGCACCGATCACCTCCGTGTGCTGGAATCGGCGCACAAACGCTACGGCATCTCCATCCCTGACCGGCAGCTTGCTTGTGCGCCCCTCTCCTCTCCTGAGGGCGAGGCCTATTTCGGCGCCATGGCCGCAGCGGCCAATTATGCATGGGTCAACCGCCAGGTGATCACGCACCAGGTCAGGCAGGTGCTGCAGCGGATGTTCGGCATCGCCTACGAGGAGATGCCCCTTGTCTATGATGTGGCGCACAATGTCGCCAAGATGGAGGAGCACAGTTCAGAAAGGGGGCGCCGTCGTTTCTGCGTCCACCGCAAGGGGGCGACACGGGCCTTTGGCCCCGGACTGCCCGAGGTGCCGGCGGCCTACCGTTCCGTCGGCCAGCCCGTGATCATACCAGGGAGCATGGGAAGCCATTCCTATGTGCTCCACGGCACGGCGACGGCAATGGAGCGGACCTTCGGGAGCACCTGCCACGGGGCGGGGAGGGTGATGAGCCGGACAAAGGCGAAAAAGGCCACGCCGGGAAGCGAAGTCAGGAAACACCTGCTTGAGCAGGGGATCGTGGTCCGTGCAACGAGCGATGCCGCCATCGCCGAAGAGGCCCCGGAGGCCTACAAGGAGAGCGACAAGGTCGTGGACGTGGTCAGGCGTGCCGGACTCTCCCTGCCGGTCGTCCGCCTCCGCCCCCTGGGGGTGATCAAGGGATGATCACGAAGGCCACCATCCTCTGGGACCAGCCGGGCACCTTCAACCGCTATGTGAATGAGTGCTGCAATGTCTGCTGCGACCATGCCACCCATCACATGATCGCCGCCCCCTTTTACCGGGCACGGACCGTCGCCCTGATCGTTCCGACCGGTTTCGCCAACTCCACCTATTCGAGCCTCCTGCCGGGGCTGCGTGCCTCTTCACGGCGGATACGATCCTTCGTCGAGAAAGGAGGGAGACTTCTGGTTTTTGGTGCGATGGACTATCGTGCGGGCGCCTATGACTGGCTTCCATTTGCGGTGGAATACCATCATGAGTTCAAACAGAGGCCGCTGCTCTTTCCCGAAGAATCCGGATATGCCTCCCTCATCGACGGCTATGACACCTCGGCGGTCGAGACCGACGGCTATTTCAGGGATTATGATGCCGACGTCGTGGCAGAGACCCCGGATGGCGAAGCGGTGATCATATCACGCACGGTTGGCGATGGTGTGGTGATCGTTACCGCCACCCACGAGTACCCCTCGGTGCCATTTATGGGCGCATTCTGCACTGCGGAAAGAGAAACCTTATTTTAGTGAAACGTGATGGAGTGTACAGGTGATCATATGGACCAGTATATTCTTTCAGCCTCCTCCTCATCCGCCGATCTGGTGCCGGTGGTCATGGCGGTCCATGGCCTGCTGAACAGGCTTCCCGTAACAGCCCGGTCCAGGGACGGACCCGGCGTGCGTGTGGAGGAGGGGAGGGTGATCGATGATCGGTATACCGGTCCCGTGCTCGAGGCAGCAATACAGACAGCCTCCCTCCAGAAGACGGTCTCCCCTTCGGGCCCCTATGCGGGTGTTCCCGTGGTGGTTTCCCCGGTCCTGAATGATGAGGGTGTTGCAATCGCCGCCATCGGTGTCGTCGATATCACCGGTATCTTCGACCTTGCGACACTGATGGAGCACCAGTCCGCAATTCTCCAGCAGGTCTGTGGAAAGGATCCCTGCCCGCTCCCGACAGAGTCCATCTCTGCGAAAAGGTAATTGCCATGAACGACGTGACACAGAAGGTCCTCAGCATGCTTGAATCGGCTGAAGGACCGGTGACAGTCGAGGAGATCAGCAGGACACTCGATATGCCGAGGTCCATGATCTCCCGTCATATCAAGGAGCTTCGTGAGAACGGCCATGATATCGAATCGTCACTTGAATCCGGATACCTGCTCATCAGGAGCAGCGGCCCCATAACGCCGGACGCCATCACACGGGTGCTCAGGACGACCTTCATCGGAACTGACATCAGGTACTATGAGAGTGTCGGTTCGACGAACTGGGCGGCCAAAAAACTCTGCCTTGAAGGGGACCCGCAATCGCTCAACGGTACCGTGGTGGTCGCCGAGGAGCAGACCGGCGGATTCGGTCGGCTCGGGCGGGCCTGGGCGTCGCCGCAGGGCGGGATCTGGGCGAGCGTGATCCTGACGCCAAAACTGCCGGTGGACTCGCTCTTCATGCTGATGATGGCCGCCTCTATTGCCGTTGCCCGGGCAATCCGCCGGAAATATGATCTTGGCGCCCTGATAAAATGGCCCAATGACGTCTATATCGGTGACCGGAAGGCGGCGGGGCTGCTGCTCGAACTCTCGGCAGACGGCGACGATATCCATTACTGCCTCCTCGGGATCGGGATCGACGCAAATGTCGACGTCTCACAACTCTCGCCCGACCTCCAGAGGAAGGTCACCTCGATCCGGACCGAACTCGGGCACGAGATCGACCGTGCCTCCCTCCTCGCCTCGGTCCTCAGGGAATTTGAGAGCAGATATATGATCCTGGAGAGCGGGGAGTACGAACCGATCCTCAGGGAGTGGAAGAGTCTCTCCCTCACCCTCGACAACCGCGTCTCGATCCGGACGGTGCGGCGGTCATTCGAGGGCACGGCGATCGATATCGACCAGCATGGCGCCCTGATCATCAGAAAAGACAACGGACGGATTGAGAAGGTTGTCGCAGGCGACTGCGCCCATCTCTAGGAACCGGCATGTATGGTGACGAGCGGCGCTCCCGGCTGATTGCAGAGTCCGCCGGCTTTCTCGCCCTGATCGCCGCCGGTGCCTGGGTGTCCATCCCCTTTGTGCCAATCCCCTTCACCCTCCAGACCTTTTTTGTGCTGCTTTCAGGGGTCGTGATGAAGCGCCGAGCAGTTGTGCCGGCCGTGCTCTATCTGGTGCTCGGGGCGATCGGTCTTCCGGTGTTTCACAATGGCACCGCCGGACCGGGTGTGCTGCTCGGTCCGACCGGCGGGTTCATCCTTGGCTTCATCCCTGCGGCCCTGGCGGCAGGCATCGTCTATGAACAGCGCTCCGAGGTGGGGCGGATCGCCGGTCTGGCGGTGGCCACGCTATTGATCTATCTCTTCGGTGTGGGCTGGCTGGCCATATCCACGCCCGACTTCTCGCACCCGATGGGCCTTGTGCCGGCGGCGACGATCGGCATGCTCCCCTTTCTCCCGGGCGACATCATCAAAACGGCGGCCGTATATATGATCGGCAGACGGCTACCATGATCGACTTCTCAGGCGTATCACAGGCAATCGTCCGTATCCCGTCCCTCTCCCTCGCTCCGGGGACAACGGTGATCACCGGCCCCAACGGGAGCGGGAAATCCACGTTTCTCCGCCTGTGTGCCGGCCTCGCCCTCCCTGAATCCGGGTCGGTCGGGATCGACGGGCGGACGCCGAGGGAGACGGAGGTGGGGTGGGTGGGGGAGTTCCCTGACCAGAACCTGCTGTTCAGCCGTGTCTATGACGAGATCGCCGGACCCTCCCTGTTTGCCGGGGCACCGTGCGATGAGACCCGGCGTCTGGTCGATGATGCCGCACGCCGCCTCGGGATCGTCGATCTCCTGGACCGGACGGTCCGGTCCCTCTCTGGCGGCGAACGCGCGCTGGTCGGGGTTGCGACCGCCCTCTCCCGCCATCCGCACCTGCTCGTCCTCGATGAATTCGATTCGCATCTCGACCGGGAGACGGCGGAGATCGTGGCGGAGGCCCTCGAACGATGCCCGTGCCGTTACCTGATCCGGTGCACGCAGGATATGGAGACGGCGGCGCTGGCAGATACGCTGCTCTATTTTGAGAAGGGGGTAATCGTCCATGCAGGCAGCCCGAAAGAGGTGTTTTCCGCCCTGCAGGGGACCTGTTTTTATCCTGAATCATGGGGGGGCTGAGGGGTGCAGGTCAGGCTTGAGGGGGTGTGCGCCAGGCGGGGGCGGTTCAGTCTCCGGTGCACCGGCACCTTCGGAGAGGGGGTCCACCTCTGCACCGGCAGGGTGGGGAGCGGCAAGTCCACCCTCGCCCTGCTGCTTGCGGGCCTCCTCACGCCCGTTGCCGGCACCATCCGGAAGGAGGGGATCGGATCGCATTCCCTCTCCCTCCAGAACCCGGAGTACCATGTCACCGAACCGACGGTGGGCAGGGAGATCGCCTCCTATGGTGTCGATCCGGCTGACGTCGCCCGGTCGTGCGGACTTTCGGAGAGGATGGAGGCCGACCCCTTTGCCCTCTCCCGGGGTGAGCTGAAACGGCTCCATCTTGCCTGCCTCATGGCCGGCACCTATGACCTCCTGGTCCTGGACGAACCCTTTTCCTCCCTGGACTGCATCAGAAAACGCTGGCTCTGCCGGGAACTGTTGAACCGCCGTTCCGGCGTCACGATCATCTTCACCCACGAGCGGCGTTTCCTGCCGCACGCCGATTACCTCTGGGAGGTCGCAGACGGCGAGGTGTCGTGCATCGGCACGGACGAAACAGGGAGGACCCGCTGATGGAGATCCGCCTCAGGGTCCTCTCTATCTGTGCACTCTCGGTTGCTGCCTTCCACTCGGTCGCCGGGGCCGTGATGGTCATGCTCTGGTGGGGGGTGTTCTCCCGTCGTCTCCGTTCCCTCCCGTCTCTAAAGGCCGTGGCGAGTGTGTTCCTGCTGCTCATCGTCGCCGCACTGGCAGCAGAACTCACCACCGGAGGGGGGGCGTCATATCTCGTCAGGATGACGGCGGTATTCCTGATCGCCTTCTGGGCGTACGGCGAACGGGTGCCCGGCGAACTGATCCGGTTCGGCGTCTCCGTTTTCGGGCGACGGGCAGGCTTTGATCTCGGCCTTGCCGGTGAGATGGGGATGGAGGCGCTCGATTCATTGCGGGACGATATCGCCCAGATCCGGGCCGCGCTTCGCCTGAAGGGGAAGAGGCTGGGGCCGGGAACGATTGCTGGATTCGGTATCTCGGTGATACACGCGCATATTCGTCATTCAGATGAGCGTGCGGCTCTGCTTGCCATCCGGGGATATCTCGGAGGGGGGACGGCATGCCCGGACCGGGAAGATGGGAAAGGAGGGGCAATGGCGGCAATATTGGCCGTATTCATCGTAATTCTCTCGTTTGTACCCCTTGGTGATGTATTTATATGATCAGAATGAAAATTTGAGAGGCTTGTCAATATTTCTAAGCCCCGAGGTATTCAGATGAGTGCTGCCAATCCTAAACGAGTTCATATTACCGATACAACGCTCAGGGATGCCCATCAGTCGCTCATCGCCACCAGAATGAGGACAGAGGACATGATTCCTCTGGCCCGTAAGATGGATGATGTGGGCTTCTTCTCTCTGGAAGCATGGGGGGGTGCAACCTTTGACAGTTGTATCCGGTTTCTCAACGACGACCCGTGGGAGCGCCTCAGGGATCTGAAGGCCGAACTCTCGCGGACACCGATCCAGATGCTGCTGCGGGGGCAGAACCTGGTGGGTTACCGCCATTATCCCGACGATGTGGTCGAACGTTTTGTGGACGCCGCCTATAAAAACGGCGTCGATATATTCCGGGTCTTTGATGCCCTCAATGATATCAGGAATATGGAAAAGGCCTTTTCAAGCGTGAAGGCCGCCGGTGCACATATTCAGGGAACGATCTCCTATACAACGAGCCCGGTGCATACGACCGCAAAGTTCGTCGAGATGGCAGAAGAACTCTCGGCGCGGGGGTGCGACTCCATCTGCATCAAGGATATGGCCGGGCTGATCATGCCGGACGCCACTCGGGACCTGATCTCCGGTATAAAGGAGCGCATCGACCTGCCGGTGTGTCTCCATTCGCATTCCACGAGCGGCATCGCACCGATGAGTTATCAGGCGGCGATCGAGGCGGGCGTCGATATCCTGGACACGGCGATGTCGCCGTTTGCCCTCGGCACCTCGCAGCCGCCGACCGAGAGTGTGGTGGCCGCGCTCGCGGGCACGCCGCAGGACACCGGCATCGACCTCCATGCCCTCAGGCGGGTGCGTGACCTCTGCCTCAGGCTCAGGGAGAAGTACGGCGGTCTGCTCGACCCGATCTCAGAACGGGTCGATTCGGATGTGCTCGTCTACCAGCTGCCGGGCGGGATGATCTCCAACCTGGTCTCGCAGCTCAAGGAGCAGGACGCCCTCAACCGCCTCGAGGAGGTGCTCGAGGAGATCCCGCGGGTGCGGGCGAACCTGGGATACCCGCCGCTGGTCACCCCGACCTCGCAGATCGTGGGGACGCAGGCCGTGCTGAATGTGCTGATGGGCGGCGACCGCTATTCCAATGTCACCAAAGAGGTGAAGGACTATGTCCGCGGCCTCTACGGCCGATCGCCGGCCCCGATCACCGACGAGATCAGGCACCTGATCATCGGGGACGAGGAGGTGATCACGGTCAGGCCCGCCGATCTCCTGGAGCCCGCCTATCAGAAGATGCGCGAGCAGGCGGAGAAGGAGGGGCTCGTCAGGAAAGAGGAGGATGTGCTCACCTACATCCTCTATCCGGCCATCGCACCGTCGTTCCTGAAGGGCGAGAGAAAGCCCGAACTGATCCCGGAGCGGCGGGCCTCCGCACCTGCATCCCCGGCCGACATCCCCTCGTTCATGGAGGTGGAGGTCGACGGCGAGATCTTCTCGGTGCGGATTGTATCGGTCGAGGGGAGCGCTGTCGAGTCGGCGTCCTCGGGCGGCGCACGCGAGATCCCGCGCGGCGAGATCACCGGCGGGATCAAGTCCAATATGCAGGGCATGGTGCTCGAGGTGAAGGTGGGCGCCGGTGCCGAGGTGAAGAAGGGCGATGTGCTGCTGGTGCTCGAGGCGATGAAGATGGAGAACCCCATCTATGCCCAGCGCGACGGCAGGGTCTCGGAGATCTTTGTCGATGCCGGGGACGTCGTCCAGAACGGGGACGTGCTGATGGTGGTCGAATAAGGCGTGTGGGGGTCCTATGAGATATTTTGAGAAGGTGCTCATCGCCAACAGGGGCGAGATCGCCATACGGGTGATGCGGGGGTGCCGGGAACTGGGCATTGAGACGGTCGCCCTCTATTCCACCCCGGACAAAAACGCCCTCCACGTGAAATATGCCGACGAGGCCTTTTTTGTGGGCGAGGCCCCGCCGCAGAAGAGTTACCTCAATGTGGACCGGATCATCGAGATCGCCAGGAAGTCCGGGGCGGAGGCGATCCACCCGGGCTACGGTTTTCTGGCGGAGAATGCAGGTTTTGCCCGCCGCGTCGAGGAGGAGGGGTTCACCTTCATCGGGCCCTCCTGGCGGACCATCGAGATGATGGGGTCGAAGATCGAGAGCAAGCGGACGATGCGGGATGCGGGCGTCCCGGTGCTGCCCGGCACGCCGGGCGGGATCTCGAGCATCGATGAGGCGGCCCGGGTGGCCGAGGAGATCGGCTACCCGGTGATCGTGAAGGCGAGTGCGGGCGGCGGCGGTATCGGGATGCATATCGTCAACACCCCGGAGGAACTGGAGGCGGCGATCACCGGCAGCATGAAGATTGCCGAGTCGGCCTTCGGGGACGCCACGGTGTTCATCGAGAAGTACCTGGTGAAGCCCCGCCATATCGAGTTCCAGGTGCTCGCCGACAACTACGGGACGACGCTCCACCTCTATGACCGCGAATGCTCGATCCAGCGTCGGCACCAGAAGCTGGTCGAGGAGGCGCCCTGCCCGATCATGACCCCGGAACTGCGTGAGCAGATGGCCGATTCGGCGGTGACGGTGGCGAAGACCTCGGGATACCGCAATGCCGGGACGGTGGAGTTCCTCTACTCGGGCGGGGAGTATTATTTCATGGAGATGAACACCCGCCTGCAGGTGGAGCACACGATCACCGAGATGATCACCGGGATCGATCTCGTCAAGCAGCAGCTCGCCATCGCCGCCGGGCAGGACCTCTCCTTCGGGCAGGAGGACGTCTCCATCCGCGGGCATGCGATCGAGTGCCGGATCAACGCCGAGGACCCCACGAACAATTTCATGGCCGATCCGGGCAAGATCGTCAGGTACCGTTCGCCGGGCGGGCCCGGGATCCGGGTGGACTCCGGCATCCACATGGGCTATACGATCCCGCCGACCTATGACTCGATGATCTCCAAGCTCTGCGCCTGGGGCCAGACGCGCATGGAATCGATCGAGCGGATGCGCCGGGCGATCTTTGAGTACGTGATCCTGGGGGTGAAGACCACCCTTCCCCTCCACCATGCCCTGATGCACAACCGCGAGTTCGTGCAGGGCAACACCCACACCCATTTCCTCATGGAGGAGCATATTGCCCAGAGCCTCCGGCGCGCCCTGCGCGAGGAGGAGGCGAGGATGGGTACACTGGCCGATTCCCTGCGGCAGGGGAAGGAGATGGCGGCCATTTCCGCCGCGGTCAATGTCTATATTAAAAGCCGGAACCGCTGAGCATCTCCGGCCACAACAACCTTTATTAGTGAATCCATCATTGTTATACTGCACTTAGGTGCAAACACCTGCGCTGCGGTGGCCTAGCTGGTTAGGGCGCCAGACTCATAGGGTTTTGAGCAACAACGAAGCGCCCAGATCTGAGATATCTGGAGGTCGGGGGTTCGGATCCCCCTCGCAGCATCTTTTGTGTTTTCAATGGTGAGACGCCTACGTCTCTGTTTCATTATACCCAAGCACGGTAACATCTTCAGGAGTGCGAATTGGATCGCCTGAGGGGGGTGGTTGCAGGGTGATAATTGTACATAGAGGGGATTGTTTGAAACCCTGCCGGGGACAGGACTCTGAAGGATCTGAAGACAGAAATTGCCGATTTATCGTAATTGTTCTTTTATCGATGGCTTGAATAAAACCTTTCCCGGACCTTCTTCTCCTGTGGTATCAGAACCGTACAATCTCTGAGTGGTTTGGAAAAACTGGTTTTTGCTCTGTTGTGCGGACATCCGCAGATCTCCCATGCAGTGGTTGTCTGCGGGCAGGGAACCTCAGTGGCGGCATCCAGATCCACCGTTGTGCAAGGGTGTTTCGCGAATGCCGCTGTAATACCTGTTATGGCGGTCTTCATCCTCTTGCCCCTTCTCACCATGTATGCCCGCCACCTCCCCTGCTGATGTGAAAATCCATATTGATCATATTTTGAAAAAAATAGTCTTCCAAAAAGTATAATTTAAAAATAAAGGGATATTATTGCATATAATATTAAAAAAATCCCGTGGAGATAGAACGACTGCTGCTGCCAATCTCTACCCCAAACTTTTCATCATTTAGGGAATATGTTGAGTTCAAGTTTCTCCGTTATCTCCCGGACCTGCTCAGGAACCCTGGTGATCATCTTTTCCTCCCCCAATATTTCCCTATCGAGAGCGGGATTATATTGAAAAGGAGATCAAGGGGTTGGAGAACGAGGTGGAGGTTCTCGGAGGAACATGACATGATGCGCCTAATTTCGCCGGGAGGCCGGGCTCAAAAAGGCGACATTCATATTTTTCTGCCTATCATACCTGAGAAAAAATGAAAAAACATCTATATGGGGAATGACATTATTTTGTTTGTTGAACTATGCTTGAAATATTAATTATTGTATTGATTGTACTGATTTTATTTGGGCTATTCCTCTTCATTTTCTTTCGTGCTTTGCAGACTCGGGCCAGGAAAACATCTCAGAATCCAGAAAACCCTGAAAAAACCCAAAAAGACTGGGGAACCAAAACACCTCCTCTTACAGCAGATGATCGAACAGATGATCCCGTTTTTTCGTCTGGAACCAGAACAAGATCAGGTGTTGGCCAGACAAAAGAAGAAGCACGTACAGAAATTGCAGAAACTTCACAGAAAAATGTCCTTCTCTGGGCCGGGAAACAAACGTCAATCACTGTACAGGGTTACACAATCGAAGATCCCCTCACCTACTGGTCCCACGGCACAGTATCGCCTGATGAGGCTTCCTGTCTGGACATAACTCTCCCAACAGGTCAGTCGAGCGATTCAAATACTCCTTCTCTCCCTTACTGGCCATGCTACTCTCAGCTCACCCCTGATCAGAGGGCAAATTACCTTTCATGGCTCTCGACAGGCAAAGACAAAGATCTTGGTGAGATCGGCTATGCCTTTATCTACTTCTATGGGCTTGAAAGGCGGGCACTCATCGAAAAAAAGGACATCGATCTGGTCGTACACGAAGTGCGACGTCTTCTCGACAGATACCAGACCTCACATTCATTCACTACCTATCTGGAGGGTTTTCTTGGCTACATTGTGGCAATGCACCTGGACACCATGACCCAGGAAGACCTCACGCTCTACTTCCCGGACCTGACTGAACTGAATGAAACAACTACCTTGGTTGCACTTGCTTGGTTTGCTCTGAAAGGAGAACCGATCCCTTGGAAACTTGCATACAGTGTCGCACGTCACTATTCTGGTGCCTCTGTTCCGTCTGCAATAAAAAAAGAGAATTCATACTTTAAAACATTATTTCAGAAGCGCTATCTCTCCATGTTTGATAATGGTCTCAGGGTCGTCCCGGCAAAAAATCCATATAAACTAGAATATCGTCCGGCCAGCCCAAGCCTTCTCTCATCATCTTCCAGTGCCGCTCCTGTACCCTGCTTCATACCTCATCCCCTCAGGCGGAAAAAACAATTCAATGGCCTCTTTTCCCTCTGGGAGGGTTGTATACATGACATCAGGCCGTTTATAAATCAGTTCTCAAAAAGTGGAGGGACCATCACCTGGAAAGCCTATGGCTGCATGCCAGAAGAACTGAGGGCCGTAACCTCCCACCCGGATCAGGACGCATGGGACCACCTCTTCAGGGAGCACAGAAAGGATAACCCTTGGGCACGTGTCCCGGTCTCCTCCCTTGCCGAAGTGATCGGGATCGAAAGGCGTCATCGACTCACCCCTGTGCAGAGTCGGAATCTCTCCAGGACGGTGCATGACGGGGGATATGTGCTCCTCCCCCACATACAACATGCAGGGAACGGATATCAGTGGGATGAGGATCTTATGATTCTTCCCGTCGATGATCAGAATGCCCTGAGCCCTTCTTTTGCGTCTTATGCCCTTATGCTGGAATTGGGGATCGGCATTGCTGCCTCTGACGGTCACGTCGATCCTGAAGAACGTGAACATCTACACACATTTTTCAAGGAGACCTTTTCACTCTCTCCTTTTGAGTATCAGTGTCTTGATGCACTTGAAGATCTCTATATTCAGACGCCCCCTTCACTGACACGACTTGGCAAAAGACTGAATGAGGGGCTCGATCCTGACGCCCGTCTTCTGGTTGCTCAGTTCCTTGTTGATATGGCCACCGCTGATGGAACCGTTGACCCGAAAGAAAAAAAGAACCTCAACCGGATCTTCAAGGCGATGGATATCGAAGAGGGATACCTGCACTGGCTTCTATCTCATGCGGAAAATGTGGATGCTGCTGATGTCCCTGTCGCCGTTCACAGTGGAGTAATGTTCACACAAGGAGAGAATCTCCCGCCACCTGTTGTAGAAACCGCTCCATCACCTGTTGTGGAGCCTCCTTCGCTGCCTGCTGTAGAAACTCCCCCTGTATTAACCATCGATAAAGGAGCGGTTTCCAGGATCATGGATGAGACCAGAGACGTCTCAGAGATCCTCGGTGAGGTTTTTAAAAGGGAGGAGACCGAGCTTGGGGTCTTTGTATTCGAGGGAGAGGAGAGCACGGAGGAGATCACAGCGAAGGAAACGCCACGTTCTGACCATGATGGCATTGAAGGTCTTCAGTCCCGTTATGTGCCGATCCTTGAAGAACTTCTCACCACTGAAGTATGGACGCGGGATGAGTTTATCCGCCTGGTTCAGTGCCATCATTGCATGCCCCAGGCGACGATCGAGGCGATCAATGTCTGGTCAGAAGAACACTTGGGTGATTTTATTCTGGAGGATGATGAGGGCTCGGTGATCGTGGACCAGAGCATGATCCCGCTTTAAAGGATGATTATGATGGCTCAAATAAAAAAACGTGAAAGAAATGCGATTTTTCAATCTTTGCGCGCGGGGGTCGTTCCGAGAATTGGCCTTCAGCATATCCAGGTCGGAAGAAAGGATGAGATCAATGCCATCCTGGATGACCTCGGACAGATCAAAGACAATGGAGCAACAGTCCGTTTCATTATTGGTCAGTATGGATCAGGGAAGAGTTTCTTTCTGAATTTATCCAGGCAGGTTGCACTGGAAAAACGCTTTGTGGTGGTTCAGGCCGACATCACCCCTGACCGACGCCTCTATGCCACAGGAGGGCAGGCCAGAGCGTTGTATGCTGAACTGATGCACAACATGGCCACTCGAGCAAAACCTGAGGGTGGAGCTCTTGCCAGCGTTGTTGAGCGCTGGGTTTCAGATCTTGATTACCGTCTCAGGCAGGATGGAAAAGGAGATGATGAAATCGTCCGCGCCATCACCCAGGAGCTGCGGTCCCTCCAGGATCTGGTACATGGATATGACTTTGCAACCGTGATCGGCCGGTATTATGAAGGTTTTCAGCATGGCGACGAGCCCCTCATGTCATCGGCCCTCAGGTGGTTGTCTGGCGGGTATGAGACCAAGACTGAGGCCCGCATGGATCTTGGTGTCCGGATGATCATCGGCGACAGTGACATCTATGATTACTTCAAGGTCTGGGCTTCATTTGTCAGAATGGCAGGGTATTCAGGACTCCTTGTCAACCTCGACGAAATGGGTGTCTTATCTCACCGTCTCAGCAATACACAGGCACGAAACACAAACTATGAGATGATCCTGCGTATTGTCAACGATTGCCTGCAGGGAAATGTTTCTGGTATCGGGTTCATCTTTGCCGGCACAGATGAATTTTTTTCAGATCCTCGCCGGGGGATCGCGAGTTACGAAGCTCTGGCATCACGACTCCGCGAGAACGAGTTTGCGATCCATGGGCTGAAAGACTTCTCAAGGCCAGTTATAAGGCTGGAAAACCTCACCGCCGAGGATCTCTTTGTCCTCTTCCATAATATCAGAAAGGTCTTTGCCATGGGGGATGCATCGGCATATCTCATACCTGATGAGGGGGTCACGCAGTTTATGGAGTACTGTTCCGGGATACTGGGGGCAGAGTTTTACCAGACACCTCGTGATGCCGTGAAACGGTTTGTCGGACTCCTCTCTGTGCTCGAACAGAATCCGGAAGCCCGATGGGAGGAACTGATCTCCAGGCCGTCTGCAACTCCTTCCAGCAGGGGAGAGGAGGAGGGACAGACTGTAACCGGCGATGACGAACTCCGGGCCTTCAGGCTATAAGGGGGGAAGTGGTGGTGGCTGGCGCCTTTTCTCTCCTTCACCCTCTGGTCCAGAAAGAACTGTACAATATGCACTGGACTGAGCTGCGTTCGATCCAGGTCAATACCATCGCTGCGTTCAATGAAGGGCCAGAAGATTTGATCATCTCTGCGGCGACTGCAGCGGGCAAGACTGAAGCAGCATTTCTTCCAATACTCTCGGATGTAGTACAGAAAAGAAGCAATGGTGTCAGTGCCCTCTATGTAGGACCACTCAAGGCTCTCATTAATGACCAGTTCAGGCGGCTTGAGATTCTCTGCAAGGCGATGGATACCCCGGTCTTTAAGTGGCACGGAGACGTCGGGAGTGCAAGAAAAAAACGATTTCTTTCCAGACCTTCAGGTGTACTTCTCATCACTCCCGAGTCGATCGAGTCGCTCTTTATCAATCGTTCCTCTTGGTTGCCATCCCTCTTCCAATCTCTCCCCTATGTTGTCATCGATGAGATCCATGCCTTTATCGGCACAGAAAGGGGTATGCACCTGAAAAGTCTTCTTTCAAGGATCGCGCAGATCAGTGCAGTACAACCCCGCGTCATCGGTCTCTCGGCGACTCTGGGTGATTATTCTGCAACGCAGAGGTGGTTGTCGCCCCGAGAACCAGAAGGGGTGCGGATCGTTTCAGACGAAGGAGGAGGGCAGGATATTTCTTTTCTGATCAAAGGGTATCTCTTTGACACGTCAGGAGATGATGAGAATGAGGATCCAGCCCTGATAAAACTCTCTGAAGATATTATCAATCATTTTTATGGAAAAAACAGTCTGATCTACATCAACAGTCGCTCAAACCTGGAACTCTATACCGATCAGGTGAACCGGTCTCTCACTGGGGCGGGGTTGCTCAATCCCTTCAGGGTTCACCATGGTTCTCTCTCCAGAGTTGAGCGTGAAGAGACTGAGATGGCCCTGAAATCCAGCCATCCGACCGCAACATTCTGTTCGAGCACGCTTGAACTTGGCATTGATGTCGGGGATGTTTCACGAGTCGGGCAGATCGGGGCCCCGTGGTCTGTGCACTCTCTTCGCCAGCGTCTTGGTCGAAGCGGTCGGCGGGAGGGAAACCCATCTGTCATGATCATGTTCATCCCTGAATCGCACGGGGGTGAGGGAGACCTTGTGGACCAGCTCTATCCCTCGCTTCTCCGTGCCACATCCCTCTTCGAACTCATGCTTGAAGGGTGGTGTGAACCTCCAAGGGTTGGTCTCCCTCATTACTCCACTCTTGTCCAGCAGGTTCTGAGCGTCATCACCGAGCGGGGCGGTGCTCACGCGGCCACAATCTATGATGTACTCGTGGGGCAGGGGGCGTTTGCCTGGGTGACGCCGTCAGCATTCACCCGTATTCTCCGAAGTATAGCGAAAGCGGATCTGATTGAGCAGGCATCTGAAGGATTACTTATTCTGGGCCTTCAAGGGGAGCGGATAGTACGTCGTTTAGATTTTTATGCCTGTTTCCCGACAGAACAGGAAATAAAGGTGAAATGGAAAAGTAAGCAGATAGGAAGCATTGCACCGACCTTTGGTATAGAGAATCAAGAATATCTGATCCTTGCAGGCCGCCGATGGGAGGTGCTCATGGTGGACCTGGACCGCAAAGAGATGTCAGTTCAACCGTCAAAAGGCGGCAAAGTGCCATATTTTCCAGGGAAAGGTGCAACGGACATTCATCCGATGGTCCACCAGAAGATGCATGCCATGCTCCTCTCAAACAGGGTTCCGACATATCTTGACACCGTCGGGAAATCTCTCCTCACCTCTGCCAGATCCGTTGCCAGGTCAACCGGCGTCCTGGAGTTTGATCTGATACCCCTTTCAGACGGCACATTCTGGTTTCCCTGGGCAGGGTCGGCTGCCCTGCGCACGCTCACGATCCTTGGGTCATGCTGGGGGGACTTTGATGTTCGTGACAGAGATATTGCGCTTTTCTTTCATGGGGCAACTGCAGATGAGGTCATGGATTTTTATACCGATATTCTCACTCATTGTCCCTCAAAAACTGATATTGTACAACAATATCCTGATCTGGTCCAGGAGAAGTATGACCGCTACCTGCCTGAGGATCTTCTGGCAGAAGGTTTTGCTGCAGGATATATCAATACCGACATTGTTGCGCCAGAAAATGTTGCTCCTTTTCGTCCCCGGGACTAAATGCCGTGGACACAGCCGTGTTTTCCAGAACGTATCGAAAACAACAACCTTCATCACCCCTCCACCCCCATCCCCTCCTGAAAAGACCATGCTCCTCACCCTCCACCCCATCCTTCCCGCCTGAAGCATTGAGTAAATCATCTTTTATCTTGACCCCTCTATCGTGCAACATCGCCTCTACTCCTGATTTATTCAGTGTTCCCAGCATAATTTATTTTGACAGAGGATTGAGAACCGATGAGATCGCAGCAATCCCACCATTTTTGCAGGAGAGCATAATTCTGATGACAGTATCCCTGTTGCAGTCATGGATCTCCTTGTAGTCATAAGTATCTCTGGAGAAAAAGTTAGTAATATCAATTAATTTTGGATGGAAACCTGGTTTTTCCGGTTTTTTTCGTAATGACCCCTCATAGATCAGGTCTCTCATCTCTTCGGCCGGGTTTGTGATCAGAATGAGACAATCAGGTTCTTGTGCAATTTTGAGAATGCTGGCATACCGGGAGACATCAACCGAAGAGACCAGGACAAAGGGGACAGTCTTTTGTCCGAGTAAGGAACCGATCAACCTTTTTTTATAGCAGATCTCCTCGTGAAAGGTCTTCAGGTCCATTGCTGAGGTGATCACCTCGACAAAGCCCATGTCCCCGTGTTTGTCTACAAACAGGAGGTCCATCTCAGCGATGGTCTGACCATTTCCCCTGATGGTCAGGTTGCCTTTTTCAGAGTAATAAATCCGTTCTGACCGGGTTGCATCCTGATATAGGGGGCGGGAGTATCATCTCCTTTTTTGACGATGTGCTGTATTTAGTCGGTCTGCAAAGAGAGATCAAGCATAACCTCATACACGAGAAATTCGTACCAACGCCCTTCAGAAGCCCGTTTTATTACATAGTCTTCAGAAAATAGGTTCCATTTTTCATGATAATTCATATGACGAAGTGCCTTCTGTGCAATTTTTTCATTATAAAAATCACAGGGAAAATTGTTTTCTAACCAATTGGACAACTCCATTTTCAGATTAGGGGATAACTCTAGGGGTATATTACCGTTTCTGTTTTATCGGCAATTTTTTGGCATACCCGGAATGTTCTGGACCAGACCAGAAATATTTTTAATTGTAGGTTCCCGAAAAATCGAAAATCATCCAGTCAGGCAGATCCATTCTGGACACAATAGGGCTGTTCCATGTCCCCCGACCAGAACCCCCAGACTGGAGGGATCATTAACCCTCCCCTGATGAAGGGCAAGTTAGTAATGAGTCCATTCCCCTCAGGAAGGATATTATCACCATTTTTCACTGGCTATTGAAATAATAATGTTTTTCGTGCCTTACGCCAAGCATCCATCTACGAACAATGAATTTGAGGCATAGCATGACACAACCCCCGAAAAAAACTCGAAAAATATCTCCAGACACACTTACCTTCATCCACACCGCAGACCTCCACCTCGGCAGTCCACTCACTGGCATCAGGGCTATGGATGAGAATATGGCCGAAAAACTTACCCAGGCATCATACCGTGCCTTAGACCGGATCGTTGACCTGGCGATCAGGGACGAGGTCGATTTCGTCCTGATCGCAGGCGATCTGTATGACAGTAAGAGGCAGCAGATCTATGAGCAACTCAAACTCCTCCACGCCCTTGAGAGGCTTGATAGTCACGGTATCCTGGTCTACATCGCCTGCGGCAACCATGATCCACATAGCGCCTGGTCCCGGTCTCTCAAGTGGCCCAAAAATGTTCATATTATGGCAGAGGATGGTCCCGAGGTTGTTTTCTTCGAAAAAGATGGAGAAAGGAAGGCGGCCATTGTGGGGGTGAGTTATCCTAGGTCTTCGGTCTGGGAGAACCTCGCTGCGACGTTCCCGGAGAAAGAAGACGACTGGCCCTTCACCATCGGTCTCCTACACGGCACGCTCGGCAGCAGTACTGGCGAACACGTCTCCTATGCCCCCTGCTCAGAGGAAGATCTGGCCGCGAGGGGCTATGACTATTGGGCCCTCGGTCACATCCACAAACCTGCGGTAGTCCACCAGACCTACCCAACAATCGTCTACCCTGGCATCCCACAGGGGCGTGACATTGGGGAGTCTGGTCCACGGGGGTGCTACTATGTTGTGGTCAGACCAGATGGCACCATCGAGCCCACCTTTGTGGAGACTGCAGAGATCTGCTGGGAGGATACCATCCTCTCTATTGAAGGCATCGAAACGCTCGACGAACTCGACTCCGCCATCCTGGAGGCTCTCGACGAGATACGGGAGGAGAGGGGCGGCCGTCAGGTCTGCTGTCGCCTCACCCTCACCGGCCGGGGAGAGGTCCACCGCCCTCTCAGGGAGAAGAAAGCGGCCGAAGGCCTTGCCGACCATCTCAGGGAAGTCGAGCCAGAGGTTTATATCGACCGGATCACCGACAACACGGCCCTGCCCATCGACCGCGAGACGCTCGTCCAGCGGGAGGACCTCGTCGGGGATATCCTGCGGATCTCTGACGGCCTCCAGCAGAACCCACATGCTGCAGAGACTCTCAAACCCCTTTTTCAGGATCTGTTCACTGATAAGAGAGGAAAAAAGTGTGATCCCGTCAGTCCTGAAGAGATCCCCGACCTGTTCAGAGAGGCCGAAACCTATCTCCTCGACCTCCTGAACCCGGAGGAGGAGAAAGCATGAAGATCGAGGAGATCTACGTCGACGGCTTCGGCCACTTTCATAACACAAAGTTGGATGTATTGTCCCCTCATCTCACCGTCATCACTGGACCGAACGAGGCGGGAAAGTCGACCCTACTTGAGTTCATCCGCCGGATGTTATTTGGGTTCCCCTCCAGGAAACAGGGCCAAAACTCTTACCCACCTCTGAACGGTGGGGATATGGGAGGGTGGCTGCGACTGACCACACCCGAAGAGGGGACCGTGCTCCTTGAACGCTCTGATAAGCGTGCCGAACCCTCGCTCGTCTCTGTCGACGGAAGTCCTGCTGGCTGTACCCTGCCCGACCTCATCGGCACAGCAGACCGGCAGTTCTTCGAGAATGTCTATGCCTTTGGCATAGGCGAACTGAACGACATCAAGAGTCTCTCTGCTGGATCGATACAGAGCAGGGTGATGAGTGCCGGGATCGGGATCACCAGAGGCTCAATCGCTGATGTCCGGGCGCAGGTTCATAAGGACCGTGATGCACTCTTCAAACCTGGAAGGGCCTGGAAAGATATCAGGATCAAGGAGATCTTCTCAGAGATTACTGGCCTGGAGAAGACCCTGCGCCAGTGCAGAGGGACGCAGGAGGAGTACGACTGTCTCCAGATCGAACTGAAAGAATTAGAGAGCACTCTTGCCGACCTGAAAAAAGAGGAGAAAAGGCTCAGGCAGAAGATGCAGGACGCCGAGAACCTGCTCTCGGTCTGGGAGGACTGGGTCGGCTATACCGAGACGAAGAGACGTCTGTCTGATCTTCCGACGGTTGCTCCCATTCCCGAGGGGGGTGTCCAGATCCTCAGGGGCTTCGACGAGAAGGCAGAAGAACTGGAGGAGGAACTGAAGGCGTGCCGCCGCAATCTCCAGCAGGACGCTCAGGACCTCGAAGGATGCACTGTCGATGAAGTGGTCTGTGTCCATGCCGACGCGATCCATGAACTGGAGAACGGCCTGAAGAAGTATCTCGCCGATCTTGGCGCCTATGACGAGGCCGTCCGGGAGACAGAAAAACTCACGCAGGAGGTTGACGCCCTCGCCAGGCAGGTCGGCCTGCAGGGTGAGGCCCTCGCTTTTTTCGATGTTTCTGCCCGAACCCGCCAGCAGGTCGAAGATTTCCGGACCCATTTCTCCGACCTCAACGAGGAGGCCAGAACCCAGACGTCTGAGGGAGATCGCCTTGACGGGGAGAAGAGGGGGGTGCAGGCAAAGATACAGACAGACGAGGCGACTCTCTCCGCCCTCTCCGTCACCGGGACCATGGATGGGGTACAGAAGAAAAGAGCGGCCCTCGACGACCTGAGTGTCGAGGTCCCGGCATGGTCGAAGGCAAAGGACGAACTCGACCGTCTCATTGAGAAGGAGGCCGAGATCGGGACGCGGCTAAAACAGGACGCGGCAGCCCGCGGGGTCTCTCTTCCCCGCTGGCCGGCCCTGATGATCGTGGCGGCAGGTGTGGTCGCTCTTGTCGGTGGCGTAATGATGGACTCAATCATCGTCGGTGGCGGCCTCTTCCTCCTGATGCTGGTGATTGCCGGGATTTATCTTCGGGGTGTCACACGAGAAACACCTGTCGACATTCCAGCAGGCGATGACGTTCTGGACATGGCCAGAGTACGGCAGGGAAAGGAGACGGATCTTGCCGAACGGGAGGTGACTCTCAGGAATAAGGCAAAAGAGTGCGGATTCTCTACCATTCCCGATCTCTCAGCGATCAATACCATGCGATCCAAGCTGGACGGCGAGGTGCACACCCTCCAGGAGAGGGAGAGACTGGAGAAGGCCCTGCAGGTTTCTCGCAAGACGTATGCCGATCATGTCGCAGATCTTGAGCGCGTACAGGCCGACATTGATGCAAATGCAGAGGAGAAAAAGGAAACCCTGAAGGAGTGGCAGGCATGGCTGGAGGCTGTCTCCCTCGACACCTCGCTCACACCTGAAGTCGTCCTTGATATCATTCCCACAATTGAGAAGGCACAGGACAGGATCAGGGCTCGGGATGCGGCTGGGATCAGGTGTGCCGACCTGAAGGAGACGATTGTAGCGTATGATACGGCGGCGGGGGAGGTCGCTGTCGCAATCGGGGCAGACCCTGCCCCCTCGGTCGAGGTGCAGGTGCAGAACGCGGTGGCATCACTCAAAGAGCAGATTGAGCGCAAGAGGCAGCATGATACTCTGGTAAGAGACTATGCCAGGATACAGAAGGACGAGAAGTCAATCATTGAAAAAATGGAGGATGTGGCCAGGAAACGGGCCGACCTCTTTTCTGGGGCATCAGTAACAGACGAAGAATCGTTCCTGAACCATACCCGGATCCAGGGGGAGAGAATCAGGCTCGCGAAAGAGGAGGCAGATGCCGAACTCCGCCTGAAGAAGGCGGCAGGCGGAGAACGGGCTTTCCCGGCCTTTGTTACACTCCTGCAGAACACCGAACGCACCGACCTTGCAGAGACGGTCAAAGAGTGCAGGCAGCGCCTGGATGAAATCACACCTGAAGGGGAGAAGAAAAGAGAAAGACGCGGCCGCCTCCTGAAAGAGATCGAGGAACTCGAAGAGGACAACCATACGGCCGCCGAAGAAGCAAAATTGCGGTGTCTCCACGAAGACATTACTGAGGTCTCCCGTGCATGGGCGGTAAGGGTGATCGCGGACCACCTCCTCAATCAGGCGATCGAGAAGTACGAGAAGGAACGCCAGCCAGCGGTCATCTTGGAGGCGACCAGATATTTCAGCGGGATCACCGGTGGGCGCTACCAGAAGATTTACCGGCCGATCGATGCCGAGGCCGTCGTCGTTGAAGAGAGGAATGGAAAAAGGAAGGAAATCTCCGACCTGAGTCTTGGGACGGCGCAACAACTCTACCTTGCGTTGCGGTTCGGCTATATCACTGAGTTCAGCAAACACGATGCCGTCCTCCCTGTCGTCTTCGATGACGTGCTGGTGAACTTCGACCCGGTGAGGAAGAGGAGGGGATGTCAGGCGATCGCTGACCTGGCTGGTAAGACGCAGGTTCTGTACTTCACCTGTCACCCGGAGACGGTCGCCCTCCTCACTGAGGCGCGGCCTGATGTTCGGATTATTGACCTAGGTAAAATAGGATAAAGGAATGTTTTCCTTCTTTCGTGAAATTGAAATTTTCTGAAAGACTGAGGTGAATATATCGTCTTTATCATAGAGACGTTTTCAAGACGTCCCCAAAATTTTATTATTCTCGAATATTATTTTGTTTAATTGATTAAAACGGCATATTTATTTGGGAAAAGATAATTACGTAGCGTAGATGGGAACTAATATGATAAAACCCCTTTTTAAAGTAGGAGATAACGTTAAAATTGGTAATAGCGAAAAAATTGGTACTGTAAACGAAGTAATTATTCGGAACAATTCTGTTGGGTACCGTGTGACTTTTGATGGAACTACAAAAGCGATTCAAGAAAAATTCCTTTCCAAAATTATTGATGAAGAGCATGAAATTATTCAATCATTCTATTCAGATGATATCGGAGATGGTGATGATTTTCATCTTTTTCAGACTTGGTTCCGTCTAAAAAAACCTATAGAAGGCAATTATTATAGCTATCTTGCAAGCAAGACAATATTCAACCCGTACCAATTTAAACCCCTGATCAAATTTGTAGCCCCTGGTTCAGATGGACGATTATTCATCGCTGATGAAGTTGGTGTTGGTAAAACAATAGAAACCGGTATTATCCTGATTGAACTCTTATCCCGCAATCGAATCGATCGAAAATCTCCAATTCTAATCGTGTGCCCTCACTCTTTAGGACCAAAATGGGTTAAAGAGATGAAACAACGTTTTAATTTGCAATTTCATCTCCATGATAGCAAGTCGCTTCGAAACTTTTTTGAATACGCGAAAGATGGTATAATCCCGGATGGTATGTTCTGGTCAATTGTCAGTCTACCATTGTTGCGCAATGAAACTCATTTCAAGAATCTCCAAGTGTTAAACACTTCAAGAGAGACGCCATTGTGGTCTATGGTTATCATTGACGAATCCCATCATCTAAGAAACGCATCTACATTGAGTTATCAAATTGGCTGTATGCTGAGTAATTTGACTGAAATGATGGTAATGCTCTCTGCAACGCCACTCAACCTAAGAGATGAGGATCTCTTTAATCAATTGAATATTCTGAATCCATCGCTGTTCCCGGATTTTCAAACCTTTAATGCTATTTTATCCCCTGTAAAATCGATTAATCGCTGTCGTCGACTTCTGGTTGAACGATCGGCGAGTGTAAATTCAAAAATATTGAAAGAAATCCTGGAAATGAAATCTGGAATCCTTGGAGAAGCAATTTCCAATCATCCTGGGGTTAAAAAATTTGAAAAAAGGCTATTAAATGGAGGATTACTAAATTCAGAGGAAATTGCCAATTTTGATAGAATTTTGGGTAATTTAAGTCCTTTAGATAATTCATTCACTCGGACATTGAAACGAGAGGCACTCAACCACCGTGTTATCCGAGAACCGATAAATATTCCAATTAAATTGACTCCTGAAGAAACGAAATTTCACAATGGAGTTATCGAATTATCCAAAAAGATGTATCTCGAAAGAGGAGGGGACCCAGCGGCTCTAGGTTTTATTACCAATATTCCACGCAGAATGGCAAGCAGCTGCATCCCAGCAATGAAAGAGTACCTGAATTGGTGTATTGTAAATAATTCAATGCTTATTGATAATTCTGCGAGTGAGGACGACCCTGATGATGATCAAGGATTGAATGAAACATCTCTTACACCAGATTTAAGGAATTGCTTAATCCAATTACGTTCTGAAGCAGAAAGAATTGAAGGCATTGATACAAAATATGATGAATTTCGTAAGCTCATCGAAAAAATTCAACAAACACATGTAAATCCTCAAATAATTGTTTTCTCCTTTTTTGTAAGAACATTGAAGTATCTCCAAAAAAGGCTTGCAGAGGACGGTTATAGTGTTGGATTAATTTATGGAGATACTCCGAGTTATCCAGATGGCAATAACCAGACACGTTATCAAATAATGGAGTCCTTCGAAAAAGAGGAGTTTGAGATCCTTTTATCCAGCGAAGTAGGTGGAGAAGGTCTGGACTTCCAGTTCTGTCAGACAATCATCAATTATGATCTTCCCTATAATCCAATGAGAATTGAACAAAGAATAGGAAGAATCGATCGTTTTGGACAAAAAGGGGACAAGATCTTCGTCGCTAGCATGTATATTCAGGATAGCATTGATGAAAACATATATTCAGCACTCTATGAACGAATAAATTTAGTTGAAGAGAGCGTCGGCGCTTTAGAACCCATATTGGGAACAAAACTTGCAGATCTTCAGAATGAAATTATTAATGGAGCGCTTTCAGAAGAACAGTTACAGCGACGGATTCAAGAGATTGAAATTGCAGTCGAGCATGCAAAACTTGAGATGGAAAAATTTGAGCAGAATCGGATCGAATTGATGGGAGAAGACAAATTTGCTCAGATAATTCAGAATCTTGATTCGGGCACAGAGTTCATTCAACCAATAGATGCACTTTGGCTGACAAAAAAATGTCTACATTCATGGGATAAGTGTGATTTCAACGAAATTGATGAAAGTTCTGGCTATATCACTCTATCCAAACAGGTTGTCACACAACTGGAGCAATATTGCCGAAAACCTGGTTCTGAAGGGAGTTTTGTGGAATTATCTCGAATAATGGAACTGAATTATCCAATTGAGGTTGTATTCAATGGTACAGTTGCTATTCAAAGAAACCAGGCCGTTTTTCTTCCACCATGTGGATTCTGGATCAAATTTTTGCTGCAGGAATTGGAAAAAAGTGAAAAAATCCCCAGAGTCTTTTCGATCTCTGGAGAATCTAACAATATTGGATTGAGTCCTGGAGATTACTTTGTTCCTTTTTTTGAAGTAATGCTAGAAGGTTTTACAACAGAAATCACTCTCTCGGCTGTACCGGTAGATGTCAATAACAGAACTTGTGTTAAATGTGACTATCGAACATTTTCAAGATTATTAGCGAAAAATGTACTTCCTTCGGACCATCGAGTAACATCAATCAATCCAAGAGAGGCAATCGAGACTGCACAAATTGATCTTGAATCACAGATTGAAATAGAAATGAGAGAGTTGAAAGACAGGAATGCCTATAGAATTCAATCACGTATAAATTCAATCGATAAAACAACCGAATCACGTATAATCCAACTCAACAGCCGAATTCATGAGCATTATAAAAAGGTCATTAGCGATGGGAAAGAGCCAAGTTCAAAATTTATTCGTTTGATTGAGTCGCAAAAGGAGAATGTAAGAAAAAAAAGGGAAGAATTTATACAAAAAATTCGAAATCAGGACGATCTGGTAATGACCTTGAGGCTGGTTGCCATTGCTTCACTAAGGGTTAATCAATAAAAGGAGTCTACAAATGGCGACGAATATCAAACAGGAAAGGAATGAATTGCTACAACAGATACGAACTCTGCCTCCTTCCAAGGCACAGGAAAAACTTCGTTATTTAAGGAAACATTACGATTGGGAAATTCCGGGTTACAGAAATAGTCTAAATATTCTCAGTGACACTGCGTACCAGGATAGAAAACACTTCTTACTCGAACTGATACAAAATGCAGATGATGCGCAATATGCCGAAAAAAATCCAAAAATACGTTTTATTATCGAAACCTCTGGAATAACAATTCAATATAACGAAGATGGTTTTTCTGTTGAAGATATTATTGCTATTACCGATACGGGATCATCTACAAAAATTCAAGCAAACAGATTTTCTCATGGATTTATTGGAGAAAAGGGAATCGGATTTAAATCGGTGTTTGCTCTGGCATCCTCTGTTGAGATTGACAGTCCTCCCTGGCACTTCATTTTGAACAAAGACGAGTGTATTGTCCCACATCCCTTGAATGGCTCTTCATTGACTCAAGATGGAAAAGGTACCCGACTTAAAATTACCTTTACAGAATCTGAAAGCATTGACATTATTGCAGATGAACTTGTAAAGATTGTCAGTGGTGAGTTAGAGTCATTTCTTTTCTTGCAACAATTATCTGAATTGGTCGTTGAGGATCATCGTAGAAAGCCCGATATCATTTACTCGTTAACTGTAAGACCAGTAGATAGAGGATCTGACCAGATAGAGATTTTATCTTCGCACAGCAGAGTAACGCGAAGGTATTATTTATACTCGAAAGACGTGGAATTTACCCGGGAACTTGTCCAGAAAAGATGGGATAACGTAGACATTAAAGGAAAGTCGCTGAAAAGAAGGGTTATTGCCGCGTTTCCTCTTCCGATTGAACAAAGTATACTCCCTGATGGTAGATTGTTCTGCTACCTCCCAACCCTTGTAACTCTGCCCTCGCCTCTGTTTCTTCAGTTAGATGGACAAACAACAGCCGATCGAGAAAAATTACATGATCCCGAACAAAATGCTTGGAATAAACACCTTCTTTCAGCACTGCCAGAAATTCTTGTTGAAGCGGTCATATCACTAAAAAAAATATCTATCACCGCCAAGCGTCTGCTAGATTACCTTCCTGCCACCGCCGGGGATCAACAACTCGCGCCCCAATTTGCTCAATTGATGAGTTTGCTCAAGGAAGAGTGCTGGGTCCGTACATATTCATCAGGAAAAGATCAATGGGTAAAACCAGAAGATGCTATCATTCCATCAGAATTTTTAGAATCCCTGATTACTGCTGAACCTGCATTCCGGCATCGAGCAGAAAAATATTTGAGTAAAAAATTTGTCCATCCAGATTGGCTGGTGAAAACCGAATGGAAGACTAAATTATGTGACTATGGTGTTAGTCAAATTGATGAGGATACATTTATCAGATTAGTATCGTCCATCTCAATCCCACATCGATGGCTAAAAAATACTGATAATCTTATTTTTCTTTATTCTAACATAGAAGAATGTCCTTGCATCAAATATAGACATTCAAATTCTTATAAATCCACCTATTATCAATATCGCTCCATATTGCTAAACGCTCCGATCTTCCCTCTTCCAAAAAAAGGATTTGGACCATTAATTGGCCAAAAAAGAGAGGGTAAGATATTCTGGGTTTCATCACGATCCACAAGAGAGACTGGTCTTGAAAATAGTGTTGATTATACGATTGTCAGTACCGAATATACATATCACCCAAAAAGCAGCGGCGACAATAATCTAGAAAAAGAAAATTTTGAGCAGAAAGTAAGAAGAAACAGTGCAGTCCGTGATTTGCTAAAATCTCTGGAAGTACCCGAATTAAATGATGAGAATATATTGCGGGAGTTACAGATACCCTATCTTATCGAGACCCTACCTACAAAAAAAACAGAGTATATTCGATATAATGTCCTCTTCTCAATATTTCAAAAATATAGGGGAAAACGTACAAAAAATGAGTCCAAATATGATGAATTCATTGAAACACTTTCTGGTCTGTCAGATGTAGAATTCCTATCGACATCAGGAGATCCAGTTAAAATTTCCGATTTACTTCTTCCACGAGTTTTGAGGCTATATCCTGAGGATCACTTGTTTGAAGATATAGGATTGCCTACTTTATATTTCCCAAAAAAATATTGGACTCCTCCAAACACAAAAAATGACGATGATAACAACAAAAAGAGTGTTGAAAGAACCAGGAGGTGGAAAGAGGAATGGCGAAAATTTCTTATATTGTGTAAAATTCGGAATGAACCCCAGTTTAGATTATATAATGTCAAATACAGTGATGTTTCGGATTTTAGTGGGTGTGATCATCTTCGATTTGAAAAATGGGTCAATAGTATAAATAATGATTATACGTCCAGCAACCCTGTTGATGTCCTGGTAGTTGATCTTGATCCTTTGACGCAGGGGATAATAAGGAATGAATCAAATGATGTCGGTAAATTTGCCCTTCCTTTGTATCAGTCGTGGCTGAAAAATAAGAATGGTTTTGATCTTGAAGCATATGATATCTGGAATAATAAACTCATAATTGGCAATTATTATGTCAGATATTTCCGGCATACTTTGAGAGAGAAATGTTTGCAAGACATAACATGGGGCGGTATTCCAAGAGATCTCATTCCTTTACAAGATATAAATGGCAATGTTGCTCGTTCCAGAAACTGTATAAAGGTTTATTCATCCAGTATTTTGCATTTAAAGAAGGCAAAAAAATATCTTCACTTTGTTCAGGCTACCACAGATATCCAAAAAGGCAATGGATACCACCCTGAGTACCTTGAAGCACTTCAGGTTAATAATTACAGCATTCATCAGGTCAATGCCCTCTGGGAGATGATAAATCCTGATAATTATAATGATATTTTAGAGATTGCACTCGAGTACCATGCTATTGGAGCAGATATATCTCAGCTTAAGATTTATGATCGATCTTCCAGAAAATTAAGGGCAGCAAAAGATTTTTGCCTTGGTTTCAAAGTGCCTGACGATACTCCTTTAATTGAAGAGCAGTATGGGAAAATTGGAAAACAAGTCGGAGAAATAATTGGGTTAAAAGAGGGAAACAGCCCGAGTGTTTATTCAGGGTTATTTGAAGTAATCTTTCATTCTCGACGTGTATCAAAGAAAAATACACAGTTACTGGGAGATCTTCTAAAGCATTATCATTCCTGGACTTTTATTGACCAAAGACGCATCATAGATGACTTTAATACAGCAATTGAAAAATTCCATAAAAATCAGGCTGTTTTGGTTTTCAATGATGATACCACCTTCCAGAGTCTCTACGATTCAAAAATATGGGTTGTTCTTCTTGAAGCCACTGAAGAAGATCTTTTTAATATGCAAGAAGCGGCCCAGTCAATTGGCTTTGCACTTCCACAAGATGTTGGAAAACTCATAATAGAAGATGAATCCTCTTTGAATAATGAGGAAACAGAACATCTTGCTGTTATATTTGATCTCTATAAAAAAAGTCTATTGCCAAGAACTCGTTCAAAATTGCAAGGAAAATTAAGATCGTTGGGGATAATTGATATCAAGATGGCTATTATCTTCCGTGTAAAAACAATTTATCAGATTATTGGACCTGAGATCAATAGATTACTTACCCCCCTTCCTCACTTTGATCATCAAAGTAAAGCCATGTATGTAGATCAGAATATGAATATAAGTGAAATATTGTGTTATCTTTTAGAAATCTCAGATTATGGTAATTTTGAAGATTTGATTCAAATAATGAGAGATATTGAAGATCGGTATCAAAAATCATCAAGTGGCGTGATTTATGACAATGCCAAAGATGATCGAATATCTGATCTTGACGGGGTAGATGTAGAATCCATTCGAACTAATATTGCTGAATGTTTAAAGCGTGATCGAAAGCCAGTCCATTCGGAAGATACTGTTTTAGAGTGGAAATGTGGACCAGATCCATTCTTGGAGATCAAATTACATGACAATATCAGGAATCGAGTGAAAAACAATATTGCACAGGGCCCTGAACAGTATAATAAGAGAGTTCGAAATCACATTAAAAGATCGAGAGTTAAAGCAATTAGTGATGGTCAAAAAATAATAGATCCCCATGGTATAGATTCAAAGTCATTCTTCTCCAATGAATATCAGGAAAGATGTCAGATCTGTGGGCTACAGATAAAACTGCAGACGGGTCGTTTCTATAGTGTTACTTACCACATTCAAGAAAATCGAGACGGTGCAATCTGGTGGAATAATCAACCATTCAATATACTCTGTATGTGCCCGAATTGCCACGCCATTGCTAAAGAAGGTGGATGTGATATGAGGGCCATTTTTGATGCTGCTGAAGAATATGAAAAAGGAAACCTATTCCCTGTTGAAGTTTCAAAGTTTCACGGCGAATATTACCTCATAGATATTGAAATGAATGGAGAATCTCGAAATTTAGTTCTAAGTCCTCTTCATATGATTTATTTTGCCGCACTTGTGACTCCAAAAGAATAAAAGATATTGGAATTCGTCTTCTCCAACATTTCTCATTCTATCCAGAAAAAATTAATATTCTTTCCCCTGGGCACACCAGATCCAAACCAAAAACCCAACCCTTATCCTCCCCCCCGCGAAACACCCACATCTGATGCACCCCCAAAAGACCATCGGAGCCGCACCATGCCTTTGAACCCCCGCCAGATGGAGGCGGTGACCAGTTCCGGCAGGCAGCTCGTCCTCGCCGGCCCGGGTTCGGGAAAGACCCGGGTGATCACCGAGAAGGTCCTCCACCTCATCGAGAGTGGACAGGCAGATCCCGAAGAGATCCTGGCCCTCACCTTCTCTGACCGGGCCGCACGGGAGATGCAGGAGCGGATCGACCGGGCCGGCGATTGTGCCGCCGGATGCACCGTCCAGACCTTCCACTCCTTCTGCCACTCCCTGCTTCGCGACCATCCCCTCGAGAGCGGGCTGAACCTCACAAACGGCCTCATCAGCCGCACGAACCAGATCGTCTGGGGGCAGCGGCACATCGACGACTTCGATTTCGAGTACATCGAGGTCGGGAACAATGCCGCTGGCGTGATCGAGTCGATCATGGACGGGATCAGCAGTTTCAGGGACGAACTGATCACCGCCGACGACCTCGAGCGGTACCTTGCCGAACGCTTCATGGATGCCGACGACCCGGAGGACGACATCGAGGCCCTCCGCCTCGCCGACCTCCTCTCGGTCTACCGGGCCTATGAACGCTATAAGCGGGACGAACGGCGGATCGACTTCGACGACATGATCCATGAGGCGGTCACCCTGCTGGAGCGCCGCCCCCCGGTGCGGGAGAGTCTGGTGCGGCAGTATCCCCATATCCTGGTGGACGAGTTCCAGGATACCAACTATGCCCAGCTCGCCCTGGTCAAGGCTATGGCAGGCGGCCACCTCTGCGTCGTCGGCGACGACGACCAGTCAATATACCGGTTCAGGGGCGCCTATTTCGGGAACGTCAACGACTTCGCCGCCACCTATCCCGACCACTCCCTCACGGTCCTGAACCAGAACTACCGCAACTCGGCCACCATCCTTGCCCTCGCCCGGGAGTTCATCGAACAGGCGCCCGACCGCACCCCAAAGGACCTCCGCACCGACAACCCCGACGGCGAACCGGTGGTGGTTGCGGAGTGCGAGAACGAGGCGGCCGAGGCGGTGTATGTGGCCGACGAGATCCGGGCCCTGCTGCAGAGCGAGTTCACCCCCAGAAAGGAGGAAGGACCGCGACGGTTCCGCTGCGGCGACATCGCCATCCTCTGCCGGCAGCGGGCCCAGGGGAAGAAATTCTACCGGCAGCTCTTCAACGACGGCATCCCCTGCGAGTTTGTGGGCGAGGAGGACTTCCTCCGTTTCCCGGCGGTGCGTGACCTGATCGCCGTGCTACAGGCGGCAGACGATCCCCTGAACGCCGGGATCCCGATCAACCGCCTGCTCCGCCGGGCCGGTGTCTCTGAGGTGACGGTGCAGGGGATCAACCGGGCGGCCAGAAAGCACGCCGACACCGGAGAGGACACCGACGGTGTTTATGAGGTTCTTCTCCAGCATAACGGCGATGCGGCGGTGCAGGAGGTCGCCAGCCGGATCGGCCGCGCCATCGAGCAGAAGACAGCCCTCTCCTTCCCGGATTTCATCCATAGCCTGATGATGGAGAGCGGTGGTCTCTATGCCGCCGTCCTCAGGGAGGGCAACGAACGGGAGCGGCGGGTGCTGGACCGGTTCTACCGCCTCGCCACCGAGTACGCCGCCCTCAGCCGTGAACCCACAATCGCCGACTTCCTGCTCTACCTCGACCAGGTGCAGGAGATCGCCGTGGATACAAAAGGGGAGTCCGGCGAGGATGCAGTGCAGATCATGACGATCCACCAGAGCAAGGGCAAGGAGTTCCCGGTCGTCTTCCTTGTCGATCTCTCTGAAGGGCGGTTCCCGGTCCGCTACCGCGCAAAGCCCTTTTCAGTGCCCGGAGACCTGGCCAGGAGCCTCCTCCCTGATGAAGACGAGCGCGAACTCTTCAGGCAGGAGGAGCGCCGCCTCTGCTATGTGGCGATGACCAGGGCCGAGGAGCGCCTCTACCTGACGAGGGCGGTGATGTACGACGGGCGAAAGACCGAGGCAAAGCCCTCGCCCTTCCTGAATGCCCTGCACTATACCGAGCACCCCCTCATCAGGCTCGTCCGTGTGCCGGCCCCGGAGACGGTGGCAGACGGCGTGATGCTCTCTGACCTCGAACAGGCGCAGCAGCGGCTCCAGGGGGAGGCGATCCGGGCGGTGGCCGAGATGCGCCTCTCCACGGCCCTGCAACGCTTGATGGACCTGGAACGCTGCCGGCTCCTGGCGGCCGGGGACGATCCGGCCTCCTTTGACCGCAATGCCTTCCTCTCGGTGGCGGCCCCGCCCTTCGACCTGGAGGTCAGGGCCGGCGTGCGGTCCGAACCCGGTCTGACCGACGACATCCGCCTCTCGGCCTCTGCCCTCTCCACCTACGATGACTGCCCGCTGCGCTTCAAGTTCGGGACGGTGCTACGGGTGCCGACCCGGCCAAAGACCTACTTCTCCCTGGGGACGGCGGTGCACGCCGTCTGCGAGGCGATGGCCCGCCGGAAGATGGAGGGGGGGAGCGTCGGCCTGGACGACGCCCTCCTGGCCCTGGAGCAGGTCTGGTCCCCGGTCGGTTATCCCTCCAGGAAGAAGGAGGAGGAAGACCGGGAGAAGGCCAGCGAGATGGTGGCGACCTATGCGGCATGGGAGGAGGCGAACAGGAACGAGGTGGTGGACGTCGAGCGGTGGTTTGAGTTCAGCATCGACGGCGTGCGGTTCGTCGGCTCCATCGACCGCCTGGAGCGGACACCGGAGGGGCGGTACGTGGTGGTCGATTACAAGACCGGCAATTCAAGAGCGTTCACGAAGAAGGCCCTCCCCGAGAACATCCAGCTCAACCTCTACTCCCTGGCGGTGCAGGAACTCTTCGGCGAACTCCCGGAGCGGGCGACCTTCTTCTTTGTAAAGGACAAAAAGGAGTTGAGTTATGCCCCCACAGAGGAGACGGTCGCTGCGTTCAGGGAGCGGGTGTCCGGCTATATCCAGCGGATCCGTGCCGGCGAGTTCCCGGCCGTGACCGGCTACGGGTGCAAACATTGCGATTATCGGATGCTGTGTGATGGGATGGAGGGGGACCGGACCTGATCATGGTATCATTGGATAGAACTCGGACCATTCTGACGAAAAATTTCAAGATTCAATAATTTTTCTGGCAGGTGAGAACCATGGCGCGGCACAATCCTTATTACTAATCCATATTAGTACTAATCATGATTAGGGCATTCGTCGACAGGGAGGAGGAGCGGCGGATCCTCGATGAGGAGTGGCAGAAAGCGGGCGGACAGATGATCATCCTGTACGGTCGGCGCCGTATCGGGAAGACCAGGCTCCTCACCGAGTTCATACAGGGAAAACAGGGCATTCTCTCCTTTTCTGAAGATGTCGCTTCCTCAATTCAGATCAAACAGTTCCAGACAGAATGTGCAGCCTTCTTCGATGACGATCTCCTCGCTTCCCTCAGGATTGAGACCTGGGACCAGATCTTCACCTACCTCGCCCGAAAGCCTCTCCAGAAGCGGGCCTATCTGGTCATCGATGAGTTTACGTACCTGATCAAAAACGATCCCTCCATACTCTCCGCCCTTCAGAAGGCCTGGGACACTGCCCTTTCCAGCTCGAACTGGTGCATCCTCCTCTGCGGTTCGATGCTTGGCCTCATGAGCGACCTCGCCCTCTCGGCCACCTCACCACTCTATGGTCGGCGGACAAGGGACATGCTCCTTGAGGGCCTGCCCTTTGTCCATGCGAAAAAATTCCTCGACCAGCCCTTCCCCGATGCCCTGCGGACTTACCTCACCATCGGGGGCATCCCCGAGTACCTGCTCAAGGCGGCGGACTACGTCTCATTTTCTGAATTTGTCGAGAGGGAGTTCTTCTCACGCTTTGGCTACTTCTACCGTGAGCCCTACTTCATCCTCTCGCAGGAGTTTCGGGAACTCAAGACCTATCAGTCGATTCTCAATGCCATCGCGGAAGGAAACACCGCACCGGGTGCCATCGCACAGTTTTGCAGCATGGACGCACGCCGCATCTATCCCTATCTTGGGGGCATGACCCGCCTTGGCATCGTGGAGCGCGAGCTGCCGATCCTGGTGGACACCAGACATGGCGTCTACCAGATCAAAGATACCGTCTTTGACTTCTGGTACTCCTTTGTATTCCCGAACAGGGAGGCGATTGAGACCAACGCTTTCCGCCCTTCTGCTCCCGCTATGGACCGTTACTTCGGCAAACGGTTTGAGAATTTTGTACGCCGGGAGTTTGTGCTCCGGATCCTGCCGGGAAGCCGGGTTGGCCGATGGTGGTGGAAGGGTGAGGAGATTGACGTCGTCGCTGTCGACGATCAGGAGGGCAGTATCGTCTTCGGGGAATGCAAATGGGGCGCTCTGGATCGGCGTGGAGCAAGAGGGGTACTCACCCGCCTGGAGGCGAAGACGGAGATGGTCAGGCACGATCGATACCCAAAAGAGCGCTATCTCCTCGTCGCGGGCATTGTGGAAGGGAAGGAAGATCTGCGTAACGAGGGCTATTTGGTGTACGATCTGGCCGACATCGAGGGTTTCGTGAAGGGGGAATGATAGACCTGAAATACCGCTACCGCAGTTCTCTCCTCGGTCTTGCCGTCGGTGATGCCCCCGGTGCAACACTGGAGTTCAGGCTGCCCGGGACATTTGATCCGATCACCGATATGGTAGGCGGCCTCCTCGTCGGGGCGGTGCAGGGCGCATCAAAGGAGGACCTCCTGGCCGAGCGTTATTGTCCGCTGTCCGGTTACCGGGACGACCCCACCCCTCTGCCCTCAGGTGGATGCCGTCGCCGCCGGTTATCCGGGGGAGCAGCGATGTCGTCTCCTGCCTTGAGGCCGCACTCCGGGGAGGAGGGGATCCCCCTGAGTGGCGGGGGCGGATCGAGGGAAAGGCGGAGGGCTGTTCGAACACAGCGAATACATTGGTAAGCCCTGATATTACCCGGACCTGCCGGTTGTGAAGGTCCATATTACCTCTTGCCGATACCGTTCAGACTGGCACGATTGGGTGGGGCCTGACCGATGCTGGTGTCTGTGATGCTACCCGTTGCGGCTGATCCACCACATTCCGCAGCACACCGGAAACGAAGGCGCGGCGCTCGATGTGCAGATCATGAACCGGCACAGGTCGGCCAGGCGGCGATTGTTTGGTAATCTTCCCTCCTATAGAACGATCGGGTGAATGACCTGAACGGAAGGAGGTGACCTTAATCGCTCACGTCTTCTTGAACATTGCCCGTGCCATGGCCACTCTCTCTTCAAACCCTGGCCCTTCCAGTTCTTCCACGACAGATTCGAGCACTACCGGAATGTCAATGTGCTGGGGGCATTTTTCAACGCACTCGCCGCATTGGACACACAGGGATGCATACTCGGGTTTCCCGAGGGCGACGGCGCCGCCAAGCCGTGCAGCATACATGAATTTTTCCTCATCGGGATTATCGACCAGGTACAGGTTGTTGTATTCCTCGAAGCAGAGGGGAATGTTCACCCCGGCCGGGCAGGGCATGCAGTACTGGCAGCCGGTACAGGCCACTTTCAACAGCTCGCGATACCTGCTCTCCACCCGTTTTACCAGCTGCAGTTCTGCTTCTGTCAGCGAGTCCGGGTATGCCTGATCGGCAATCCTGAGGTTCTCCTGGATGTGCGCCTCCTCGTTCATGCCGGATAGGACGACCGTGACTTCCGGGTGGTTCCATACCCAGCGGAGCGCCCATTCCGCAGGAGACCTCTGTACCGGGGCTTCGTCCCAGATCTCCTTAACGGCCTGAGGCACGGTTTTTGTCAGGTTCCCTCCGCGGAGAGGCTCCATGATGACGACGCCAAGACCTTTTGAGGCGGCGTATTCAAGGCCCGCGGTCCCTGCCTGGTTCTTTTCGTCCAGGAGGTTGTACTGGATCAGGCAGATGTCCCAGTCATAGGCGTCCACGATCCGGTTGAAATCCTCGTTTGCGCCGTGGAAGGAGAAACCTGCATTCCCGATGCGACCGTCGGCTTTGGCCCTGTCAAGGAAATCAGCCAAGCCCAACTTCTCAACCTTATCCCACAGGTCACCAACGAGAGCGTGGACCAGATAGTAGTCGATGTGGTCTGTTTTGAGTTTCTCCAGCTGGGCATTCAGGAACGTATCCATATCCTCCCGGCTCTCGATAAGCCAGGAAGGAAGTTTTGTTGCGATTTTTACCCTCTCGCGGTATCCATCGGCAAGGGCACGGCCCAGGAAAGGCTCGCTCTCTCCCATATGATAGGGCCATGCCGTATCAACATAATTCACACCATGATCAATTGCATAGCGTACCTGCTTTGTGGCCTTCTCTTCATCTATCGAACCATCTTCTTTCACCGGAAGACGCATGCATCCGAATCCGAGGATGGAAAGTTCGTCTCCGTTTTTTGGAACTTTTCTGTATAACATCTCTATTCCCCTTTTTTTACGATTTTGATATTCAGCAGTGCTTTTCCAGGATGGCCGGAGATTTACTGCTCTTTTTTCATCCCGAGTCTCTGCAGCCACCCGGATACCGCGTTCTGCGCATTCCTCACGTCTCCGCCCCGGATGGCAAGGCCCTCCAGGACGGTCGACTTCGGGCACATTTTTCTGATATCCGAAACACTTCGCCCGAGACCGCTCCCCTCGTGCGTGCAGAACGGAACGATCGTTTTTCCGGAGAGATCAGATCCCTCAAGGAAGGTAAACACCAGCATCGGCATCGTTCCCCACCAGTTGGGGTAGCCGAGGAAGATCACCTCAAAGGAAGCAATGTTTTGCAGGTGGCTGGCAAGTTCCGGCCTGGCATTAGTGCGCAGTTCCTGCTGTGCCACCTCGGTGGTTTCTGTATAATCTTCGGGATACGCATGCACCGGTTCGATGTGAAACAGATCGCCTGCAGTCATCTCGTGGATCATCTTTGCTATGACTTCCGTGTTGCCGACCGGGAGGTCCACGATGGCTCCACTGACATAGTTGCTGCCGGGGCGCGAATAATATGCGATCAGGCATTTTTCATCATTTATTTTCATGTTCCTCACGGTCATGGATGCTTTCCTCCATGGGAATCTCAAGCCGCGGATCGATTGCAGGACATATAGGTGACGTATGGCATAAATGTGGCGTACAAACAAACATGTTACATACTGACATTATTGATACTGTGAGGGGACGCTCCTCCAGGACGGATTCCGGGTACAGGTCTGGACCCGATCCGTACGGCTGGTTGCGCTCATGTGAATCCCTCACAGGAAGAGGTTGATCATAAGTCCTGTTGCCATGGAAAAGACGCAGAAGGTAGAATCGCGAAGCTCTTCTGCGCCAGGGACGATCTTAATAACCCCGAGATAGGTGATCTCTGTCGCCGACCCGACAATCATAAATGCTCGTCCCGCTCTGCAGCCATTCTGCTGGTAGAGGGATTGTTTCTCTGCCGCACCCATAGAGATGAACGCCGATTATCCACTAACTTGAATGATTCCAATAGAAATTGTTGACGTATGACACATATATGACGTACAAACAAATATGTTACATACATACAGGATTGATACTAATGGGTGAGACGCCGCAAAAATACAAGTACAGCTGGGGAATCGAAGCGACTCTGGATGTGATCGGGGGCAAATGGAAACCACTGGTCATATATCAACTCAAGGACGGAACGTTGCGTTTCAGCCAGATCATGGCTCGGGTACAGCCCAGGATCACCCAGAGGATGCTTACAAAAGAGCTTCGCGAACTTGAGAAAGACGGTCTCGTCAACAGAAAGGTGTACGCCCAGGTTCCGCCGAAAGTGGAGTATTCGCTCACGGAAAAAGGATATTCTCTGATTCCGATTCTCGATCAGCTCTGTGATTGGGGGTATGAACACATGGGGGACGACATCGAGTTCCAGTGTGAAGAATGAACTGGATCATGAAACCATGTCGGTGGATGACGGGGATCAGACAAACCGGAGTTCGCTCAGCCTCTTTCCCCCGATCTCCCTCTTCTCCAGGTGCTCGAGTTCGTGGGCGAGGCCGTACGCCGGGGAGCCCTCGAAGCGGATCTCTGTTATGCCCACATCCCCGACCCTGATCTCGCCGGCGAGGGGGTCGACCGTCATCTTCAGGATCCGATCCGCCCGGGCCCTGACCCGGTAGGGGCGCTCCACGATAAGGCGGGCGGGCTGATCCCCGCATTTTTCGAGCCTGCGGACACTCCCCTCGCTCTCGATGATCTGCGGGTTCACCAGCAGATAGATCTCCTCCACAGAGGCGCCCATCTTCGTCTCCTCGTCATAGACCGAGGTCTTCTTCATCACCGATATGCTCCTCCGGTCCCCGAGCGCATAGCTCCAGTCGCCCCCGAACCTGAGGGAGAAGACGAGGGGGAGGAGGATTTCGGAGGGGAGTTCGAAACGTGCGGCAAGGTCCTTTTCGACCGCCAGGAAGGCGAGGTCCCTGATGATGTCGGCAGGTTGCATCGCTCCCTCCTCTGCCGTCCCGGGGATAAGGGTTGGGGGCCGACCGAATGGACAGCCTGAGATGTGCGGGACGTTCACGTGCGACGGCGACAGTTACCCTGACAGAGTCGGCATCTCATTTTTCCGTCGGGCGCTATTCCGGACCATCCTGGCATTCCATATTGCCAATGCGACAAGCGCCACGCTACATATAATCCGTTAAATATAAATGATGGAATGGTGTTTGTTAGCCCATGAGCCACGAAAAAAATCTGCTCGAATCTCATGTAGAAGGGTTTCCGGGATTCATATCATTTTTTGTATTCATGTTTGGATTTCTTTTTCTGGTGCTGATACCTTTTATGCTGCTCATATGGGAGACACCGACATTCAGTGGATTTTTTCTCTCTGTTCTGCCCGGTGCACTCATAAGTTACATCGGATTTGGATTTATTGCGCTATCTGATATGATGTATGATCGTCATTTTTCTCCCTTACGAAAGGCGTTATTATCAATTTTTGTTCCTGGTCTCGGGCAATTTTACCTCGGCGATGTAACCAGGGGGATCGGTCTGTATTCAATCTGGATATTTGGGCTTCTTCTCAACGTCACACACATATTTCTTCTCGCCGATGTCGGGCTTCTGATAGGTTTCGGTGCCTGGGCATTCGCAATATATGATGGCTACAGGACAGGGAAGGGATACTGACCGGAAGAGTCTCCCTGAAGATCTTTTTTTGTTCTTGTTGAAAATATTCGCTATAAAACGATTGCACGCGCTCAAACTGCCTCTTCACAACAGCCGCGTGAGGGTGAACACGATCACGAACAGCCCCCACGAGAGGTAGAGGCGGCGGATCTGGGTCCGGCCTTCCGCGATCGTCCGGCTTCTCATCAGGCGCATGCTGCAATGGATCATCCAGAGATCGAGGACGGCAACGAGGATCAGATAGTCATGGCCGAGCCAGCCCATCAGGAAGGGCAGCGGCGTCAGAAGAAAAAAGACCGCCAGCCATATGCCGGAGATCCGCAGCGCATGGGCCCTTCCCCGTGTCTGGGCGAGGCTTCTCCCTGAACGCTGCCGGTCACCTTCCGCATCCATGGTATCGGCAGCGATCTCCACACCGAGGTCAAAGAAGAACGCCAGCGCCGCAAAGGTCAGCACCACACCGTTCAGCCTGCCGACCGTGATCCCCCCGAGGATGATGGTCATCCCGATACAACCCGCCACGATGAGATTGCCGGTAAATCCCGCATCCTTGAGAGTGATGTTGTAGGCAAGGGCGATGCACCAGAAGAGGATCACCAGCGCCAGTACGAGCGGCCCGAGGAGTGCAGCGCAGATCATACCGGCCGCAGTGAACAGAGAGAACAGGACCCAGAGTCCGGCGACGGAGATCCGGCCCGAGGGAAGGGGCCGTGACGGCAGGTTGATCCGGTCGACCTCCCGATCAAAGTAGTCGTTGGAGATGTTCGCCGACCCGGAGATGAAGAACAATGCCAGGAATCCCGGAACCACCAGATGCACCGGGGGCAGACCGCCGTATGCGAGAATTTCACCGGCAACAAAGAAAAATCCGGCTCCCAGTGCAAGGTCCAGACGGATGAGTTCGGCAGATGCCCGGAGTCTGGTGGCGATGGTCGACGTCATGATGCCGATGAGTGGTCCGGAGTGTGTGCTGAAATACTCACCGGTGGACGGCATGCAGTTCTCTAGTCGCCCGGGGTGTACGGGGGGCCTGTGTTCAGGTGCGCCCCCGTGTCATCGCCCACTTGAAGGCCTCCATCCCGATCACCACCCCGGAGGCCAGGGCCAGGAGCACGCCCCAGGTCGCCGGACCGACCGGCCCGATCCTGAGCAGGTCCTGCATGAGCGGGTTTGTCATGGCAGCGATATGGACCCCCTGGGCCACCAGGATGCCGGCGATCAGGTAGTAGTTGTCCCTCAGCGGCACCCGGAAGAGCGATCGGTATTCGGAGCGGCAGTTCAGGGCGTGGAGGTTCTCGAGCAGCACCATCAGGAGCATGAGCGTGCTCCGTGTGGCGGACTCGTCCGCCCCTCCGGCGATGAGCCAGACATAGGTGGCCGAGGCGATCGCCCCCATCAGAAACCCGGAAAGCATGGTCTCCCGGATCATGAGACGGTTGAAGATCCCCTCATTTGGGCGGCGGGGGGGACGCCGCATCGTCCCCGCCTCCCCGCTCTCGAAGGCGAGGGCGACGTCCTGGATGCCGTTCGTGACCAGGTTGAGCCAGAGGAGCTGCACCGCGAGCAGGGGGAGGGGGAGACCGGCGGCCAGGGCGACGGTGAAGAGCACGATCTCGGCGAACCCGGTGGAGATGAGCAGATAGGTCACCTTCCTGATGTTGTCGTAGGCGTAGCGCCCCTCCTCGATCCCGGCCACGATCGAGGAGAAGTCGTCGTCGGTGATGATCATCGAGGCGGTGTCCTTTGCCAGGTCGGTCCCCGAGCCCATCGCCACCCCGATATTCGCCCGCCTGAGCGCCGGGGCGTCGTTCGCACCGTCCCCGGTCACGGCCACGAAGTGCCCGTCCCTGACCATGGCGTCGACGATCTCGAGCTTCTGGAGCGGGCTCACGCGGGCGAAGATTCGCCCGGACCGCACCCGGTCGAAGAATTCCGGGAGGTCCGGGGAACCGATGGCCTCGAGGTCGGGACCGGTCACCACCTCCCCTCTCTCTGAGGCAAGCCCGATCTGCCTCCCGATGGCCAGGGCCGTCTCCGGGTGGTCGCCGGTGATCATGGCGACCTCGATCCCCGCTTCCCTGCAGCGCTCCAGGGCCTCGGGAACGTCCGGGCGGACGGGGTCGATGAAGCCCGCAAGCCCCAGCAGGTTCAGGGGGGGCCGGCCCTCCTCCAGGCCCAGATGGGTTGCCGGAACGGCCCCGATCTCCCCTTCGGCGACGGCGAGCACCCGGTAGCCGTGGGAGGCGAGGTCGGCGAGGGCCGCCTCGATCCGAGAACGCTCGAGGGGCACCCGTCCCTCCCCGGTCTCCATGGTCAGGCAGTAGGGGAGGAGCGTTTCAAGGGCGCCCTTTGCCGCCACCATGATCCTGCCGTCCTCGTCCCGGTAATAGGCCGCAGAGTACCTCAGTTCCGGCTCGAAGGCCACGCTCCCGATGATCCTGACCGCCTCCCGCACCGCTCCCGCATCGATCCCCAGGTCCCGGGCAAACGAGAGGAGGGCCACGTCCATGGCGTCCCCGTGATGCACCCATTCCCCCTCCTCCATGACGATCTCCCCCTCGTTGCAGATCACGGCGGTGCGGGCGAGGGCGTGCAGGCGGGGGAGGGAGGCGGGATCCGGAACGGCGCCGTCCGCCACCGCATACCCTGTTCCGTCCGGGAGGATGACCCGGCGGACGCTCTGGCGGTTGAGGGTGAGGGTGCCGGTCTTATCGGTGGCGATCATCGTGCAGCTCCCCAGGCTCTCGACGGCGGCAAGGCGCCGGACGATGACATTGCGCCGGGCCATCTTCGACGAACCGATGGAGAGGGCGACGGTGATTGCTACCGGCAGACCCTCCGGGATCGCCGAGACGGCCAGGGCGACGGCGAGGAAGAAGACCTCGGTGAAGGGCGTCCCCCTGCCCAGGGCGACGGCGGCCATCAGCGCCGAGGCGCCGAGGACCAGGATGCCGATGGTGCGGGAGAAGCGCTCCATCCTGATCAGGAGGGGGGGTTTTGAGGCACCGGTGGCCGCCACCGCCTCGGCGATCCGCCCAACCTCGCTCTTCAGCCCGGTTGCGGTCACCACCCCGACGGCCCGTCCGCTGACGACGGTGGTGCCGGCGAAGGCCATGTTCGTGCGGTCCCCGACGGCGGCATCCAACCGGACCGGCGCCAGGTCCTTTTCCGCGGCGAGCGTCTCCCCGGTGAGGGCGGACTCGTCGATCCGACACCCGGCGGCATGGACCAGGCGGAGATCTGCCGGGACGCGGCCGCCCGATTCGAGGAGGACGATGTCGCCGGGGACGATGACGGCGGAGTCGGCGGTGATGTGCCGCCCCTCCCGCCTGAGGTGCGCCGTCCTGGTGAGCAGGCGCCTGAGCAGGCCGGCGCTCTGTTCGGCCCGCCACTCCTGCACCAGCCCGATGGCGGCGTTCAGGAGCACGACGGCCAGGATGAAGATCCCGTCCCTGACGTCCTGGAGGGCAAAGGAGATGAGGGCGGCGGCGAGGAGGATGAAGATGAGCGGGCTGCCGAACTGGTGCAGAAAGATGGCGACGATTCCAGGCGGCTTCCGGGCGGGGAGGGTGTTCGGGCCGTAGTGCTGCAGACGGTGTGCGGCCTCGTCGTCGCCGAGTCCTTCCGGGCCGGAGCTGAGCTTCTCGTAGACCTCGTCGAGCGGCAGGGCGTGCCAGGGTATGCCGGTGTCGGGTTCGAAATCGCTCGTCATGGGTGCGTGCGGGGAGCGGTATCAGAATCTCGCCGGCCGATATAAAGGTCCCTCCGCATGGTGACGCCCATCGGGTTTGCCGGATGAACCTCCCGGTTCAATAAAAGTTCATATGACCGGGTAAAACGCTATGGCATGTCAGAAAACCGGACAAATATGCAGACCGGCCCTCCTTCCAGACGGGACAGGAAGACGAGGGTGCGGCGGCACATCCAGGTCGCCCCCATTATCTTCTGCATTCTGCTGCTGACGGTGTCCACGGCCACCGCCGCCGAAGCAAATCTGTATGGGGGTGACCGGACGACCGTGAGCACGGACAATTCGGCGGCGTGGAACGGCACCCCGGGTAGTGGCGCACACGTAGAATCTGCGGTGTCCCTCCCGGACCCCGGAGAGATCAGGGAGCAGCATTTCGTTCGTTACGTGGAGGACAACAGGAGTGCAGACCACGGCGAGGGCGTTCGCCAGATCCGGGCCAGTATCATGCGGCAGATCGCGGACCTCGAGACCAGAGGCTGCGACGTCGCCGACCTCAGGTCCGCTCTCGAAAGCGGGAGCGAGGAGGCGGTGAAGGAGGCCCTCTCCCGCATACCTGAATCTATGACTGGAACGCGATGATCACCTTACTCATCTTTTCAGCGGGTTCGTTCAGGATCGCAAAACAAAAAGAGAATAAATTATCCCTTCAACGCAAAACAGGCATCTCGCAGCCCCACATTATACTGGGCGATGAACAGGGCGTCGCCCACCTCGATCACGCCGTTTGCGTGGACGTCGGCCCTGGTAAATGCGTCTGATTCTGCCGCGGGCTTCGCGGCGAGACCGACCACCTGCCGCAGCACCCGCAGGGTGTCGGCCTGGTTCACCGTTTCGTCACCGTTTGCATCGCCATAGAGCACCGGCGTGACGGTGATGTATGCGGTGTGTGTGCAGGTGTCCACGCCCCCGTTCACCGAGAGGGAGACGGTGAAGTCGCCGGCGGCGGTGTAGGTGTGGATGGGGTTTTGATCGGTGGAGGCGGCGCCGTCCCCGAAGGACCAGGACCAGGAGGTCGGGGCGCCGTCTGAGGTGTCGGTGAACTGCACCGTCAGGGGCGCCACGCCCGAGGTCTGATCGGCGACAAAGGAGACGTTGCACGGCAGGACAGGGGCAGTGAACCCGATCGCCGCCTGTGCATACGGGACGCCGTCAAGGTCTGCGAGCGCCTTCGGCTGCGGGGCGGCGTAGAGGGTATAGGTGCCCTCCTGGAGCGCCCCTCCCCACACGGAGGCGGTGTCCCAGCGGTAGTCCCAGGTCTCGTCGATCTTTACGGCGACAATGGTGAAGGTCGACGGATCGTCGCTCTCCACCGCTGCCGAGAGGTTCATGAGGTTGACCCCGGATGCCGGCAGCCCCGGACCGGTGAGGAAGAGATAGGTCATCGCACTGTCGGTGTTCGTTCCTGAGAGCGTGATTTCGTCACCTATGGTGGCGTTTCCATCTCCGGATGCATTGACGGTGACGGTTCCGTGTTCGACGGTGATGAGGCGCTGGCAGATCGTCGAGATGATCTGGTCGTTCAGTGCGGTGTGCCAGGAACATGTCAGATCTGATCCGAATGAAACGGCGTTCACCCCCGTGGGCAGGCATCCGTCCGGGAGGGTGAGCGTGGAGCCCTCGGATGCACCGGCGCTCGTCTGGTTCAGCACCTCCCAGATGCAGCATTTCGGGGCATAGGAGAACATCCCGTTCGGGGTGACCGCCAGGTCACAGGAGATCTGGTAGGTGCGCCCCGCCTCGATCTGGCTCTGGTCGAGGGAGAACTGCACCGTGTTTCCTTTCTGCATCACCGATTGCAGCGGTGCGTCTGTCTGGAAGGTCGAGAGGATCGGTATCGCCCGGACCTCGGCGGTATCGGTGCCCACGATCCGCCCCCAGAGGTTGACTGCGGGGACGGGGTCGCAGGTGAGGGTGAGGGTCACCCGCTGACCTCCCGCCGCAGTGAAAGTGCTCCTGTTGCAGGAGCGCTCCATCGTCAGACCCGAGGTCCGGTTCTCGGTCCGCGATGTGCTGGCTCCCGCCGAGATCTCTGCCCCTGGCGGAACGGTGCGGGAGGGCGGGAATGTCCAGGTGACGCGGGTATCCTGAACTATTGCATACTCGGGGGGTTCGACATCAGACACCCCCTCTGTGTCCAGGACGAAGGTGATGTTCGTCATGGTGCAGGCGGGATCCTCGGCCCAGTTGACTGCGGTCATGAAATAATCCTGCAGACAGGAACAGGTCCCGCCCTCGATCCGGTCGCCGTCCACCCATCTCAGGGAGTTCTGGTTCAGGATGAAGTAGGCATGGGCAACCGGTACGGCAACCGAACCACTGCCCTCCAGTTTCACCACCCAACCATCAGAGTCGCCATGGTTTCCGCTGACATCGCCGTCGTTTGAACAGGTATAGCTGGCGACCACATACCCGCCGTCAGAGATCTGCTGGATGCTAAATGCAAGATCAGAGGATGTCCCTCCGAAACACCGCTGACACACCATGCTGCCGGCAACGTCCAGTTTCACCATCCAGCCATCAGAGTCGCCATGGTTTCCGCTGACATCGCCGTCGGTTGACCAGGTCCCGCCGGCGACGACATATCCGCCGTCCGACGTCTGCTGGATACTGTATGCAAAGTCTCTGGATGACCCCCCGAAACACCGCTGCCAGACCTGGTTGCCGGCAGCGTCCAGTTTCACCACCCAGGCATCACTGTCGCCATGGTTTCCGCTGACATCACCGTCGATTGAACCGGTCTCCCCGGCGACGATATACCCGCCGTCTGAGGTCTGCCGGATACTGTATGCATAGTCCCGGGATGACCCCCCGAGGCACCGCTGCCAGACCATGCTGCCGGCAGCATCCAGCTTCACCACCCAGGCATCACTGTCGCCATGGTTTCCGCTGACATCGCCGTCGGTTGACCAGGTCACCCCGGCGACGACATACCCCCCGTCTGCCATTTGCTGGATACTGAGCGCACGGTCGTCAGATGCCCCTCCGAGACCCCGCTGCCAGATCCGGTTGCCGGCAGCGTCCAGTTTCACCACCCAGGCATCATAGCTGCCATGGTTTCCGCTGACATCGCCGTCGGTTGAGTAGGTATAGCTGGCGACGATGTAGCCGCCGTCTGCTGTCTGTAATATATTGAATGCACGGTCGTCAGATGCCCCTCCGAGACACCGCTGCCAGACCCGGTTGCCGGCAGCGTCCAGTTTCACCACCCAGATATCAGCGCCGCCATGGTTTCCGCTGACGTCGCCGTCGGTTGAGTAGGTAAACCCGGCGACGATATACCCGCCGTCTGAGGTCTGCCGGATACTCTCTGCATAATCTCCGGATGAACCCCCAAGACACCGCTGCCAGACCCGGTTGCCGGCAGCGTCCAGTTTCACCACCCAGGCATCTTCGTTGCCATGGTTTCCGCTGACATCGCCGTCGGTTGATTCGGTCACCCCGGCGACGACATACCCGCCGTCTGAGGTCTGCTGGATACTGTATGCATAGTCCCGGGATGACCCCCCGAGGCACCGCTGCCAGACAATGGCCGACCCGTCCGGCTCGGTTACTGAGATGAAATCGGTCTTTGTTGTAGTATCCTGCCAATTCGCATTGTCCACCGTCAGGCTCACCGTGTACGTGCCTGCCGCCGTATAGGTGTGGGTCGGGTGTTGATCGGTGGAGGTGTTCCCGTCGCCGAAAGACCACTCCCAGGAGGTCGGGGCGCCAGAAGAGGTGTCGGTGAACTGCACCGTCAGGGGGGCGGTGCCGGAAGTACCATCAGCCGTGAAGTCGGCAATCGGCGCGGGATCTTCTGTCCGGGTGGTGAAGGTCCAGACCTGACTCTCCGTCCTGTCCTGTCCGTCGTCGGCCACCACCTTCCAGAAGTATTGCGTATCGGGACTGAGGTCCTGCCAGAGGATATAGGTGAGTTCCCGGTCCTCATCGATGCACTCCAGCGCCGAGGCGGAGAGCCCGATGTAGACATCATAGGTGAGGCTGTCCCCGTCCTGGTCCGTGCACGTCCAGCTCAGGGTAGTAAAGCAGACCACGTCGGTCTCCCCGTCGGACGGGTAGTTGGGCTGCGGTGGGTCAGGCGGATTGTTCTCGACGGCGGCATCATTGACATAGAGATAATGCTCGCAATACACCTCCCGGTTGTTGGTCTCGTCGAATTCATTCACCTGATCGTCCGGGTCGATGATCCACCCTGCAAAGTAGGTGCCGGCGGGTACGCTCTCCGGAAACGTCCCTGACCAGGTACACGTCCCGGACTGGAACGGCTCTATCGGCGAGAGGGAACCCGTGGCAATGAGATGGTCGGTTGCGTCGATTGTCAGGTCGGGCGAGGCATAGAAGGCTACCGAGCAAACGGGCGATTGTGCGGTTCCGATATTGCCGACGTTGCAGTGGATCTCAAAGTCCGTCTCGTCCCGTATGGCGATTATCGGTGCAAATCCTGCCTGTGTCTCACCGTTGTCGATCAGGTCGGGCTTATCCTGGGGGGCGTCGTCGCGGGCGGTCCATTCCGCCACACTCTCAAGTCTGAGATCGCACAGGCGGGTTCCCATATTCCTTTCAGTTCCATCAATGTCGGGTGCCGTGTGAACCGAGAGGATGTAGGGATCGCCGTCCTGCATGTACCAGACGGGAGAACCGCTCATGCCCCCGTAGGTGTCCATATAGTACCAGTGGTTGTAATATGAGGCTTCGCTGCCGAGGTTGTCGTCCTGGTACATCACATACCCCCGGTCCAGGTCCCCCGGATACCCGGCCACGGAGAGTTCGCCGGCGTAGATGTCACTCCAGTAGTAATCGTTGGTCATCCCCATCCAGCCCGTGTACCTGCCGATACTCCGGTCCAGCGTGATCACCGCCCAGTCGTGACGACTATCCCCCTCTTCCATCCATTTCTCAACGGTAGTCATCAGGGTTGCCTTCGCCTGTCCGAAGGGCATGAGGATCCGCCCGGCCTCATCGGTGGTCTGGCCCGGTATCACCTCTATCGATTCTGCCCATCCCAGTTTGTCTTCCCGGTCATAGACGTTATGCCCGGCGGTGAGCACATGAAAATCATCGATAATGGCGCCAGATCCGATATAGGTCTTTTCAGACCCTGGATAGGTCATCAGGAGATTGCAAATCGTCCTCCAGGGATACTGCGTGGTGTCGGCGACTCTGAAACGGGTATCTTCGCCCCATACAGATTGGATCGAACTGGAAGGGAGGGAGAGGATGCCCGTGCTGCCGGGGATGAGACCGGTCGTCTGATCGTCCATCACCACTGCGGGTTCGCGCACGGCGGTGTGCGATCCCACGTCGTAGACGTAGACCCCTTCCAGGGTCTCTTCTGCGGAGATCTCCGATATGTTCTGATATTCCGGTGCCGCCACCGCCACCTGGTCGGGATCGGCGTCCATCCTGATCGAGGGACTGTCGAGGATCGAGGGATCGTAGGCATACGATGCCCCTGCCGCTGCCGGGGCGATCATCGCCGCCACGACACAAAGCACCACAAGAGAGAGTATCTGTTTCACCATAACCACCAGAAGGATGTCTCGCCGCTGTCGGAACTCCGCCTGCGGAAAAAACGAGGGGGGAATATGAGCGTGTTCCGTATCAGAACGCCTGAACCGTTCTTCAGGTTCGTGCCGGTGTGTGGGTGGCAGTCGGTGAATTACATCTCGTCAGGGGGGGGCAGGTAATGAGGGTGCCGGGCAGCATCCGATCGTATTCGATCAGTGCTCAACAATCGAGTATAAATATTGTGTTTTTCATGCCGCGTGTTCCCATTATCATTCATTGAAGAAATTCCAATAAGGGATCATTCTGGAGAAATAGACGTTTAAGAGCCCGGAAGAGCGACCATCTTCCCCCCAGGAAGTCCGCCCGCCCCGCTCCAGAGCGTGAACTCGTGGAAGAGTATTGCAGAGGAGGCCTCAGGGGGCGTTGGTCTGAAAGGAGCATGGGCGAAGACAAACGCCAATATTCATAGGAGAAAAATCAGTGCGTGGATGAACGAAGTACTGAGACGATAGAAGCAATATGATTGATAGAACGATCCGGTGACCAATTAACCGGACATTTCAAAATACATTACTGAACTGCCAAAAAAGGAGAGAATAATATTCATTCCGTCTTTTTGATAATAGAATCAAGAGTAATTGTAAACTGGAGATCTTTTCCCACGAGCGGCTTGTTCATATCAACAGTCACCGAATCTTCAGTTATGTTCGTAAACAGATATCTCACGTATTTCCCTTCCGGAGGCAGATATTCGATCATCGGACAGGGATAACCGGGAATAAACGATATTGTGATATTTTCCTTATCCATGCTGTTTATCAGATCAATTGCTTCATTCAATGGAATTGTTTTTACAAGGGTCTCATTTCTCTCCCCATAGGCCTCATCTGGTGTTAAGATGACCGTTTTGGTCTCACCCGGAACCATTCCATGTATTGCCTTGTCGAATCCGGAGATCATGGCTCCGCTTCCGAGTGTGAAATTCAGGGCTGTTCCGTTTATATTCGATTCAAATACAGCACCTCCGGGAAAAGAGAGCGAATAATATACGCATACCTGATCTCCGGATTTTGCAGGCGCATCTTCATCCATTGCATAGCTTCCGGCAAGCGACAATCCTACAACTATCGCTGTCGACAGCACTAAGGCAATAATTACCAGTGAAAGAAAAACCAACCGTGAGGACCGAATTCCATTTTTCATAGAGTAATAACTCACGTAAAACCTCATAATGATTGCCCATTTCTTCAGAATTGCGAAAAATAGAGAGCATCATTGGATACGTGAGACGAAATTAACCCATGGAGAATTCAGGAGGATTATTGAGCAATATCAAACAGATTATATAAAATTGATGTATGGTGCCAAACGAGTCAATTATTGACTTGAATTAATTTTTCATTCAATATGTGTCCACAACGGAGTAACACATGGATCTCAATGAACATCAGACGCGGAAACAAAAGATTGATGTCCTGCTCAGGGAGCAGGGCCGGGATGTAATCGTTCGCATGTCATCCCGGAGGTTGATACAAAGCAGTCTGATTTCAATGCCTGCGACTACAATACCGTAACCGACTCTAAGGTGCCAATCATTTGATGAAATATTTCTACCAGGAATGAGTGAAATTCAAAAGTGGCGTTTTTCACGACTAACTAAAACCCGAAAGATCAGTGCGAGGGGAGGGATTCGAACCCACGAACTCCTGAGAGAATGGATCTTAAGTCCATCGATTTTGGCCAGGCTTATCTACCCTCGCTCTCCTACTACATGGACGGTGGCAGACAAAAAGATGATGGGCTACTTCAGTGCCTGCTCCACCGTTTCCGCCACCGTCCGCAGGCATTTGACCCGGGCGTAGCGCTTGTCGTTTGTGGAGATCACGGTCCAGGGGGCGGTCTTCGTGTCGGTCCGCTCCAGCATCTCGGCGACCGAAGCGGCATAGATGTCCCAGCGACTGCGGTTGCGCCAGTCGTCGGGGGTGATCTTCCACTGCTTCTCCGGGTCCTCCTCCCGGTCGATGAAGCGGTGGAGCTGCTCGTTCCTGTCGATGTGCAGCCAGAACTTCACGAGAAGGGCGCCCCAGTCGGTGAGCGCCTCCTCGAACTCGTTGATCTCATTGTAGGCCCGTTCCACCTCAGAGGGGGAGGAAAGTCCTTCCACCCGTTCGACGAGCACCCGCCCGTACCAGCTCCGGTCGAAGACGGCGATATGCCCCTTTTTCGGGAGGTCGCGCCAGAACCGCCAGAGATAGTGGTGCCGGGACTCCGCCTCGTTCGGCGGCCCGATCGGTTCGACCTGACAGATGCGGGGGTTGAGGCGGCGGGTGAGGCGCATGATCGCCCCCCCCTTTCCTGCGGCGTCCCATCCCTCATACACCACGATGAGGGGGAGGCGCTCCCGGTAGAGGGAATATTGCAGTGCGGTGATCTGCTCGCCGTATTGGTTGATCGCCTCATGGTATTCTTTCTTTGAAAGGGCGTGTTTCGAGGGGTCGGGCAGGTCGAGGAGTTTGTTCGAGGGTGGCTGCAGGGGTGCCGGATAGCGCGGCACCACCGTCGACCGCCGCTCCTCGATGGCGCGTTCGAGGGCGTGCACCACCGTGCTCATCCCCTTGATCACCGTGAAGTTCCGGTCGTGCGCCTCGACCACCGTCCAGGGTGCATTCGGGGTATCGGTGGCGGCGATCATCCCCTCAAACACCGGGAGATAGAGTTCGTAGTGCTCCAGCCTGACCGTTTCATGCCCGTCGATCAGCACTGCCGCCGCCGGTTCCTGTTTGATCCGCTCGATCCGTTCTGCCTGCTCGTCTCTGCTGATGTGGAGAAAGAGCTTGATGATCACCGCCCCGGCGTCGGTGAGGTGCCGCTCGAAACGGGTGATCTCCCGCAACGACCGCTCGGGTGCCCCCCCATCCCCGGGGTGGATACGCTCTGCGGTCAGGCGGGAATACCATGAACGGTCGAAGATGGCCATCCTGCCGGTCGTCGGGGTCCGCAGCCAGAACCGCCAGAGAAACGGGCGGTCCGCCTCTTCTCGTGTCGGCGTCGATGCGGCATGGTAGGAGTAGAGGCGGGGGTCGAGGGCGAGGACGAACTGGTGGAGCATTGTCGAGATGCCGGAGAGGTTCCAGCCGTCGGCGGTGATGATCACCGGGAGGTCGAGATCCCGCGCCTCCCTCTGGAGACGACTGAGGTGGGCTGCAAGATCCGGGAAGATCGCTTTATAGTCCTCGTCGCTCACCTGTTTGGTCAGGTCATACTGCTCGAACATGGGACAGGGAGATCAAGGGGAGGGGAGGAGAAAAACGATCCGGAAAAAAAGGGGATGAACATCGGCCCCTCTATGCCGTCTCCTCGGCCGCCGGCTGCAGCACCATGTCGATTACGTGGACCACGCCGTTCGTGCACTCGATGTCGGCCGATATCACCGTTGCATCGTCGATCATCAGGCTCTCGTTCATCTCGTCCCAGGTGATCGTCGTCTCCATGCCGTTGAGCATCATCAGGCTCTCCATACCCATCAGGTCTTCAGCCATGTATGTGTCGGCCGCCGCATGGTAGAGCAGGACGTCGGTGAGCGCCTCTGTGTCGTTGAGCAGACCGTCGAGCACCCCCTCGGGGAGGGCGGCGAAGGCGTCGTTCGTCGGGGCGAAGAGGGTGTAGTCGTCAGAGCCGTTCAGGGTCATGTCAAGCCCGGTCATTTCGAGAGCGGCCGCCAGCGTGGTGAAGTTCTCATCCCCTCCGACGGTTTCGGCGATGCTCATCCCTCCGGACTCCTCCTCGACCATGATGTAGTCCATCTTCATCTCGGTGTAGGTGTGGCCCATCTCATCGGTGACGGTGAGGCTCACGTTATAGGTGCCGGCCTCATGGTAGGTGAAGAGCGGGTCCTGGCGGGTGGACATATAGCCGTTCCCGAAGTCCCAGTAGTATTTTGTGATATTGGCGATGGTGGTGTTCACCGTGAACTGCACGTCGAGCGGTGCCATTCCTTCGGTTGGTTCGGCCGAGAAGTCAACGGCCCCCTCGACCGGCGGGACGAGCACCGCATCGATCACATGGAAAACCCCGTTCCTGCAGAGGACGTCGGAGACCATGATCAATGCGTTGTCGACCATCACCCCCTCCTCGGTCACCGTGATGGTGAGGTTTGTGCCCTGCAGACTCTGCACCTCTCCCATCATGGTGAGGCTCTCTTCGTCCATGTAGCCGTCCACCACATGGTAGAGGAGGACGTCGGTGAGCGCCGGTGTGTCATTGAGCAGGCCGTCGAGCACCCCCTCGGGGAGGGCGGCGAAGGCGTCGTCTGTCGGGGCAAAGAGGGTGTACATCTCGGTGCCGTTCAGGGTCTCGTTCAGGCCGGTGGCGTCCAGGGCCGTCACCAGTGTGGTGAAGTTGTCGGCCATGCCGAGTGTCTCGTAGATGGTGTAGTCCGGTGTGCCGGGCGGTTCGAGCACGGTGTCGATGACATGGATGACACCGTTTGTGCAGGTGACGTCGCTCTGGATGATGAGTGCGTCATTCACCATGATCCCGTCGTCGGTGACCGTGAGGTTCACGTCCATGCCCAGCATCGTCCCGAGGGTGTCCATCTGCTCCAGGTCGGCGGCATAGTAGGTGCCGTTGACGAGATGATAGGAGAGCACCATCTCCAGCATGACGGTGTCGTTCATGAGCAGGTCCAGGACGTCCTCGGGGATTTCGTTGATCGCCTCGTCGGTCGGGGCGAAGAGGGTGTAGGATCCTTCGGCGCTCAGGGTCTCGTTCAGTCCGGTCAGGTCGAGGGTGGTCACCAGCATCGTGAAGTTGCTGTCGCCGGACAGCGCATCATAGATGCTGAGGTTCCCGCCTTCAATGCCGGTGAGGTAGGTGTCCTCCCCGGCGGCAATGCCCGTTATTACCAGGATGGCAAGAAGGAACAGGCTCATAACCTTGATTGCATTCATATTTTCACCTCGTTCATGGGCGTGTGCCGGGACGGTGCGGTCCGTCATTTCCATCCGTCTCTCCCGGTCAGGTCTCCCGACACACCGTCACGAATGGATCAGGGGCGCACTGGGTCAGCATGATTAATATATTTTCTCCATTATTTTTGTGTTAGATGATATTTTGAGGAGATCTGGATCCGGGCGAGGAGTGGGATTTTATAAGGATCGGTTTCCGGGATTTTTTGGAGAGGGCGATCACCGTTGCAGAGAGGGGTTCTGATGCCCGGAACAGGTTGTTTGTGCTCCGGGGGAAGTCGTGGAATGGCCCGGGGGCCAGAAGAGTGCGCCGTTTCACCTTCGTTTCTTTCGGGATCGGATCGAACTACTAATTTTACACACATTAGTAGTTCGTTAGTAGTTCGTGGTCGGGGAGGGACGTGGCGTGTGAACTGGCATTCTTTTTCCTGTGCCTCCCCGTATGCGGCCCCCGCCGCTTTGAAGAGGAGGTCCGGATCTCCCACGTGCCCGGTGGAGCGACTGGAAGGACCCGGCAACCGATCACCTGGCCGACGCATGCACATCCTTAATCGAGATCAGGGGCAATGAGGCATGGGCGCCATGACCTGTCCATTCTGCAACCCCGAACCCCCGGAGGTCGTGCTTGAAAACGACCTCTGCTATGCCCGCTGCGACCGCTATCCGGTGAGCCCGGGCCACCTGCTGATCATCCCGTTCCGGCATTTCGCAGACTTTTTCGAGGCCACCGCCGGGGAGGAGGAGGCATTGCTCGCCCTGGTCCGGGAGGCGAAACGCCACCTCGACCGCGAGTTCGGTCCCGACGGCTACAATGTCGGCGTGAATATCGGTGCGGCGGCCGGGCAGACGGTGATGCACCTGCACGTCCACCTGATCCCCCGGTATGAGGGGGATATCGAGAACCCGCGGGGCGGGGTGCGGGGAGTTATACCGGAGAAGAGGGTGTATTGAGGGGCATCCCCAAATGGTCTAGCTGGATCGCCTCCGCCGCAGCACGGCGGAGGTTCTGAGTTCGAATCTCAGCGGGCTTATGAATTACATTCCTTTTCGCTATTTATGATATTATTTGTAGTTTTATGCAGTTAGTGAGCTTTAATGCGGTTTAATCATAAATAGGGAGGATTTGTGCGTTTACAGAGCATTTTATGCATCTCTTGTCCCATACGTCTGATGCAGTTGTTTATTCGTGCCCATTGTGCACTTTTTTCGGCATTGTCTCACCATAATCATCCCTGATTCTCGTGTCATGACAGTTATATATCTGCCCGTACAGTTTCGGGTTATACTAACTTTCAGGTGGGGCGGGGATGATATGGAGAGAGTAACAACCCGCGGTGCACCCCCAGAGAGGACATCTTCCCATGCTGGAGATGGGATCGATCCCGCGTGGGGTGTGACGAATGGTTTCTCTCTGAGGTCCTCGGTATGGAATTTCAATCCACACACCCGCGTGGGGTGCGACTTATGTGACCTATCCACCGTATAGCGCTATCGATATTTCAATCCACACACCCGCGTGGGGTGTGACGGGACGAGGCGTAGAGGTTCACGCGGTTCTGTATTTCAATCCACACACCCGCGTGGGGTGTGACGATGTGTATATAGCGTAGTTTTTCAATACATGAATTTCAATCCACACACCCGCGTGGGGTGTGACAACAGATCGTGGCGATTCTCTACGGCAGTGGGAAATTTCAATCCACACACCCGCGTGGGGTGTGACATCGACGACACCATTCGCAAGCGCGGTCTGGATGTCATTTCAATCCACACACCCGCGTGGGGTGTGACCTCCAAGGGATCAGCGGATACAGCGGCGATCATTATTTCAATCCACACACCCGCGTGGGGTGTGACTGCCCCAGGTGCGGGGCGATCTCACCGGCAGGAGCGATTTCAATCCACACACCCGCGTGGGGTGTGACTTACGGCGCAAGGCGGTTCTCTGCGAACAAAGACGATTTCAATCCACACACCCGCGTGGGGTGTGACTTTATGAGCAGCACATCGAACATCGAGATGATCCAATTTCAATCCACACACCCGCGTGGGGTGTGACAGATGAGGATTTTAACGTCATAATGGAGTAATTATTTCAATCCACACACCCGCGTGGGGTGTGACATCCGAATGGGTAAAAACATACTATCGGGTTATCATTTCAATCCACACACCCGCGTGGGGTGTGACGTCCCCGAAAGGATGTATATGTCGTTTGTGGCCGATTTCAATCCACACACCCGCGTGGGGTGTGACTCCGCTTCCGGTCAATCCCCCGTTCGATAGGGTATTTCAATCCACACACCCGCGTGGGGTGTGACCGACTCACTGACGTTGAGCGCAATTGTGCTGGTGATTTCAATCCACACACCCGCGTGGGGTGTGACGGCTGCGCCGGTTCCGCCTCGAGTACCTCCAGGGATTTCAATCCACACACCCGCGTGGGGTGTGACGAATACTTCCCGCCGGGGATTATCGTGATTAAGATTTCAATCCACACACCCGCGTGGGGTGTGACGAATATACAACTAAGAATGGTCTTGCGGAACTTATATTTCAATCCACACACCCGCGTGGGGTGTGACAACTACAGTTGTGAGCATAAGGACAAAGACATTGAATTTCAATCCACACACCCGCGTGGGGTGTGACTGAGTCCCAGGACCGGGACCGGCACCTCTGCCAATTTCAATCCACACACCCGCGTGGGGTGTGACAGCACCTCCTGAGAGCCCCCCATCCCGAGATCGTTATTTCAATCCACACACCCGCGTGGGGTGTGACCCCATACACAAGGTCAGGGAAGAAATCGGAGATTTCAATCCACACACCCGCGTGGGGTGTGACTCCTGGAGGCGGTGAAAAATCTCCGATTGCAGGCATTTCAATCCACACACCCGCGTGGGGTGTGACCCCTGGCGTCATCGTTAAACCTGGTGCGGTATGGATTTCAATCCACACACCCGCGTGGGGTGTGACAAAGTTCGCGAGGCACTGAATAGACCTGAAAACATTTCAATCCACACACCCGCGTGGGGTGTGACTCAGAGGGGGGGTGGGCCACCCTGGACCATCTGATTTCAATCCACACACCCGCGTGGGGTGTGACTCCAGCTTGGCCGGCGCCGGAAACCGTTCGATGTATTTCAATCCACACACCCGCGTGGGGTGTGACATAATATTCCTCCATATCGTCAGTCATGCGGAAATATTTCAATCCACACACCCGCGTGGGGTGTGACACATGGCAAAAATCATAGATGAACTTCTATCCATTTCAATCCACACACCCGCGTGGGGTGTGACGGAGACCCCCGTATATCCGGTTTTGGATACGGTATTTCAATCCACACACCCGCGTGGGGTGTGACAACTACGCCGAGAAAACAGAACCGAGGCGGTACGATTTCAATCCACACACCCGCGTGGGGTGTGACCACCACACCCCATTTTCCGTGATGAGGTGGTGTATTTCAATCCACACACCCGCGTGGGGTGTGACTTTGATAGCGAATTCAATATTTGGGATATATTAATTTCAATCCACACACCCGCGTGGGGTGTGACGGAGGATCGAGTCACCCGAGAGAACCAGAGAGAATTTCAATCCACACACCCGCGTGGGGTGTGACTAATTCGATAGGGTTGTTAATTATCGTGCTTTTCAATTTCAATCCACACACCCGCGTGGGGTGTGACAACCACGGGGCATTGCCTGATTTGACTTCGGATAATTTCAATCCACACACCCGCGTGGGGTGTGACGACCATCATGCAATGGTAGCCGAAACCCTTGAAATTTCAATCCACACACCCGCGTGGGGTGTGACCCCCTACGGCGGCGACGGTGCGCATGCGGGCGCAATTTCAATCCACACACCCGCGTGGGGTGTGACCCCCTTCGTCACCTCGATGACTAACCTCCCCATGTATTTCAATCCACACACCCGCGTGGGGTGTGACAAGATCAGCCATGACTTCAGCCCGACTAACGAAATTTCAATCCACACACCCGCGTGGGGTGTGACAGACGCTAGGATTGCCTACAATCGATTTTCGATATTTCAATCCACACACCCGCGTGGGGTGTGACGGCAACATGGGGCCATACGGTCTCTGTTTGGTCTATTTCAATCCACACACCCGCGTGGGGTGTGACCACCTGCACCTATCCAGACGGCTCGACCGCCTCTATTTCAATCCACACACCCGCGTGGGGTGTGACGAGGCGCAGAGGATGACCGTTTCCTCTGGCCGATTTCAATCCACACACCCGCGTGGGGTGTGACATCCCCGACCTCACCAAGAGGTCGAACGTCTTCTATTTCAATCCACACACCCGCGTGGGGTGTGACTGAACAGGCCCCAGAGGGAGTCGAGCGCCGCCTTATTTCAATCCACACACCCGCGTGGGGTGTGACCAAACTCACCACCCGCGATGATCGCCGATACCAGATTTCAATCCACACACCCGCGTGGGGTGTGACCACGATACCAACCCTTCGCCGACGGTGTAGGATATTTCAATCCACACACCCGCGTGGGGTGTGACCTTCTTTGGCGGTTTCGTGGCCAAAGAGAGCATATTTCAATCCACACACCCGCGTGGGGTGTGACCTCAAAAAAGGGTGGACAGTGTTAATCCTGCTTGGATTTCAATCCACACACCCGCGTGGGGTGTGACAGACTGCATTAGTCACCTTATCGACCTGCCTATATTTCAATCCACACACCCGCGTGGGGTGTGACATTGTTCTTGGCGACAATCGCCAAAAACTCTTTAATTTCAATCCACACACCCGCGTGGGGTGTGACGATAGGGGATTCGTTAGAACCTATCATGCTTCTCATTTCAATCCACACACCCGCGTGGGGTGTGACCTCCGTTTCGGATTTAAGAAGCATTTTGATAGCATTTCAATCCACACACCCGCGTGGGGTGTGACCTCGTTTCGGTTTCTTTTGCTCCGAATACGGAGTATTTCAATCCACACACCCGCGTGGGGTGTGACATCCCCCAACCCTAAATCCTGCACTCCTTTCTCTATTTCAATCCACACACCCGCGTGGGGTGTGACTTCGACCGCAGGCCGAACACTGCCGTCAGCCAGTAATTTCAATCCACACACCCGCGTGGGGTGTGACGAGGTTGACGAAAGCAACCTGACAAGGTGCAAGATTTCAATCCACACACCCGCGTGGGGTGTGACAGGATAGAGGTCGATGGGCTCCGCTCCCGGAATGATTTCAATCCACACACCCGCGTGGGGTGTGACGGTCACATCACTTTCTGAGTCTTGATGTACTTCTATTTCAATCCACACACCCGCGTGGGGTGTGACCCAGCCTGAGCGTCACTGGAAAGATGCCCCCCTCTCATTTCAATCCACACACCCGCGTGGGGTGTGACGGTGCCAAATTTATAGAAATAATGAATTACAATATTTCAATCCACACACCCGCGTGGGGTGTGACCGATTGGATCCTGAGATGGAGAGGATCCTATCTGAATTTCAATCCACACACCCGCGTGGGGTGTGACTCGAATGTGACAGTCGTCATCGTATTCCCCTCTATTTCAATCCACACACCCGCGTGGGGTGTGACTCAGGGTGACGACCTCGGCGGATGCCGCCGGGGCCAATTTCAATCCACACACCCGCGTGGGGTGTGACGTAGTTTCGGCCCTGGCGGCATCCACGGTGAGGAATTTCAATCCACACACCCGCGTGGGGTGTGACATTACCAGAGACCGCTTCGTAAGCCCCATCAAGGGTATTTCAATCCACACACCCGCGTGGGGTGTGACGTTGCCAGCCTGCGCCGTTGCCATGGGCGAAGAATTTCAATCCACACACCCGCGTGGGGTGTGACTGTCGAGGTCACACAGATAGCAGACGACGGCACGAATTTCAATCCACACACCCGCGTGGGGTGTGACATCCCCGACCTCACCAAGAGGTCGAACGTCTTCTATTTCAATCCACACACCCGCGTGGGGTGTGACGCGGTGCGGTCCCCGTAGCGGGAGACCCCCCACCGATTTCAATCCACACACCCGCGTGGGGTGTGACCGCAGCTGCGCGGCCTCTTCGGGGATGGATAAATATTTCAATCCACACACCCGCGTGGGGTGTGACCTCTCGCGGGTCGAGGACCCCCAGAAACCGGAATTTCAATCCACACACCCGCGTGGGGTGTGACGATATTGCTTGGTATGCGCTTAACAGTATGGAGATTTCAATCCACACACCCGCGTGGGGTGTGACGGCTACAGCACCCCTGCCTCACCATCGCCGGAATCATTTCAATCCACACACCCGCGTGGGGTGTGACGATGGTCCAGGGTGGCCCACCCCCCCTCTGAGAATTTCAATCCACACACCCGCGTGGGGTGTGACCTCCCCGCGGCACGGTCATCCTCCGGTGTTCCATTTCAATCCACACACCCGCGTGGGGTGTGACCACCGACGCTATTGATATTATGCCCGCCGCCGTATTTCAATCCACACACCCGCGTGGGGTGTGACGACTTTCAGATGTGCCGGATCGAGGAGTTCCCAATTTCAATCCACACACCCGCGTGGGGTGTGACCTCTTTCTGATGATGTGGTCTCCCAGATATATCAATTTCAATCCACACACCCGCGTGGGGTGTGACGGCGTTCAAGCATTCCCGGATCACCTCCCTGGTATTTCAATCCACACACCCGCGTGGGGTGTGACCGTTGCGGCCATCTGGCACGCCATCGCCGAGGCTATTTCAATCCACACACCCGCGTGGGGTGTGACGGTACGACCCGAATGCTGATTGTCCTCTGTGGAAATTTCAATCCACACACCCGCGTGGGGTGTGACATCGAAAGACGCCGCAAGAGGGAATCTGGACGAATTTCAATCCACACACCCGCGTGGGGTGTGACTGGCATAATCGGTTGTGATGACATCTCCGGCGAATTTCAATCCACACACCCGCGTGGGGTGTGACTTCCTCCTCCCTTGAGCGCCTGCAATACATCGGGATTTCAATCCACACACCCGCGTGGGGTGTGACGTAATTTCGAGATACATATTTTTGGCGTGGTGATTTCAATCCACACACCCGCGTGGGGTGTGACCGGTACGACCCGAATGCTGATTGTCCTCTGTGGAAATTTCAATCCACACACCCGCGTGGGGTGTGACATGGTGAGGCAGGGGTGCTGTAGCCGGACAACACGGATTTCAATCCACACACCCGCGTGGGGTGTGACCAGGAAGAGTACGACCGCATAATAAACAAAGGGTTGAATTTCAATCCACACACCCGCGTGGGGTGTGACTCAGAGGGGGGGTGGGCCACCCTGGACCATCTGATTTCAATCCACACACCCGCGTGGGGTGTGACCACGCCCCGGCATGAAGATCACAGTAGCACGGGAATTTCAATCCACACACCCGCGTGGGGTGTGACGTATATGTGCGCACATGCGTGCATGATCACATATTTCAATCCACACACCCGCGTGGGGTGTGACCGTGGTCTGGACATCATCGGCCATCGAAAATACATTTCAATCCACACACCCGCGTGGGGTGTGACGGGGAGAGGGCCGCCATTACGACCGCCCCCAGGGATTTCAATCCACACACCCGCGTGGGGTGTGACCGCACAACCTATGAGTTGCGCAACACCATTATTATATTTCAATCCACACACCCGCGTGGGGTGTGACCTCTGCAATAAGCCATAGGTCCGCACATGATCTATTTCAATCCACACACCCGCGTGGGGTGTGACGGTGCGGCTCCCTGGGTGTGAAGGTGGATGGCAATTTCAATCCACACACCCGCGTGGGGTGTGACAGATACCAGATCGCCAAAAACCCATATCAGAATCATTTCAATCCACACACCCGCGTGGGGTGTGACGTGTTTCGATTGAATACATGATAGGGGATTCGTTAATTTCAATCCACACACCCGCGTGGGGTGTGACAATTAATGGGGGTATTTGGGCTCCGATTGGGAAAAATTTCAATCCACACACCCGCGTGGGGTGTGACACAGTGCAACAAACCGTTTCCTATTGATGGATCAAATTTCAATCCACACACCCGCGTGGGGTGTGACGTGTATTTTCCGCCCGACCATCCGCTTGGTGCTGATTTCAATCCACACACCCGCGTGGGGTGTGACTTTCGGGAGACAGCAAAACATCCACTACTTTGAAAATTTCAATCCACACACCCGCGTGGGGTGTGACCTCAAAAAAAGGTGGAGTGGTTAATCCTGTTTGGATTTCAATCCACACACCCGCGTGGGGTGTGACCACCGTATAGCGTTACTGTCTAAAATAGATACCGTATTTCAATCCACACACCCGCGTGGGGTGTGACCGCATTAGCGAGCGCGCCGAACGGCGTAGCAGAAGCATTTCAATCCACACACCCGCGTGGGGTGTGACCTCAGATTTTCCCGCAAGGGTCTTTTGCGCAAATTTCAATCCACACACCCGCGTGGGGTGTGACCGCAAATTCATCCAGATCATGCTTCGACTTATTTGAAAGACTCAGCATAGAACATAGACAAATGGCATCTATTTTGCCGAATGATAGATATTATTTTCGGATATCATCGGATAAATGGGGTTATTCCCAAAACTTCGAATTACTCTGGTCCATCTTTCCAGGTAAAACAGATTTTTTTGGAAGTTTTCGATTCTGAAGGCTACTAAGACAAATTCACCAAAACTATAAATATGACATCTTGATTTCCCCTGCGAACCCCCCAGAGAAACTATGTTCACTACAGGTTCGCAGAAACTACATCACTAATAAACCTTCGGGATCGTAGCCTTTTTTAGCACCAAAGTGCTCCACGCGATTTTTCCAGTTTTTACCCAGATAATAAAATCTGAGACTATCTTTTTCCTCATCGATCATATTGCATAAAGAATGTTTAAGTTGCGCAAACTGAGCCGGATCAACGAGGCATTCAAAAACGGAGTTCTGCACCCTCTGTCCGTAATTCACGCATTCTTTCGCCACCTTTCTCAGTCTGCTTTTCCCACCGTCCGATTCCGTGCTCACATCGTACGTTACCAGTACCATCACTTCAAACACCTCAATTCATAAAAAATGGCGGGTACCCATCAATATCTCCCCGCAGATACCGCGCCAGCAACATCGCCTGCACATACGGAAGCAATCCAACTGATATCTTCTCATTTAAATAGGGATGAGTAATCTTATCCTGTTTTCTCTTTTGCCAGGCTGCCAGGATTTCTTTCCTTCCGTCATCAGTCATGATAACACCGCCATTTTCCTTCCGGAAGAAATCTTTACCACAGATCTGCCTGAGGTTGACCATATTCAATGCAAGGCGATCGGCCATGAATGGACGGAGTTCCTCCATCATATCAAGTGCAAGGCTTGGCCTTCCAGGACGATCGGTGTGGAAAAATCCAACATACGGATCAAGCCCGACAGTTTCTAATGCCGACTCAACATCATGGGCGAGCAACGTATACAAAAAAGACAGCAACGCATTCATGTTGTCAAGCGGAGGTCTCCGATTCCTCTGAGTGATGAAAAAATCGTCCTTCTGCTTGAGAATCAACTCGTCCAGTACGCCAAAGTAAAATCTTGCACAATTCCCTTCGATACCGCGAAGCGAATCCGAATTTAAACAGGAATCAATGCTCTGGAGATTTTCAATCAGTAAAGAGTCGATGAAACGAATTTTATCGAGATCAATCACATCACCATGGTCACGAATGCTTCTTCCAAGAACCGTCCTGCAGTTGACGATTTTCCCTATGATGAAACATCTGGCGAGATCCAGTGACTCCTCTTCATTGTCAGCTTTTCGATACTGAGTACGCCGCAAGAGCACATTGCCCCGGATTCGTCCATGAACGCGCCCCAGGAATTTTCCATGCGGCGTCAAAAATGAGAGGCCAACATTATTGTCAGTACACAGTCGCATCAACTGAGGGCTGGCCCCCATATAGCCAAAACAGACTATACCCTCAAGATTATGTATCGGAATACGAAATTTTTCAACATTGTTTATTTTAATGACAACATTCTCCCCCTCTCGGAGAAGATATGATTCGGGAGTTGTGACATATAATGTGTTCAGTAATTTTTTCATAGATGGAAAGCCCTTAAACTAAAAATACAACTTCAAAAATATAAATTCTTCTGGAAAAAACGAGAATTTTAGAGATCACCTACACATGCATCGCTCACATGTTTGGTGACATATTTACGGGCAGAAACTGATTTTTTCGTCAGTTTTGGGACACAAACATCAACAAGAGAACAGAATCTGCAATTCTGAGATCTTTCAGCCGGAGGGGTGATTCCCTTCTTAAAGAGGTCATGCATTTCACCAGCCAAAGAGATCACAAGATCTCTCAATTCTTCCGTTATTTTAAGATGAATTCTTCTCCGAATTTCATTATAATAAAAGTCGGCGGAGGATATGTGTACATCGAACATCTCTTCAAGGCACATCACCTGAGCACAGAGCTGCACTTCATCGCGCTCATCAATCTTCGGTTTGCCCCTTTTGTATTCTACAGGATGCATTTTCCATAAACCGTCGCAGCCCGGAAGAGAAACACCGTTCTCCGAACGGACGTACTCAACAACATCAGCCACGCCATACAGGCCAAGACGATATGATACCAGCGGAAAAGCTCTCGATATCATAACATCGCCTCTGCTTTCTCTCAGGAACGGATCATCCACACGCTCATGAAGAAAATGGCCTTCTGTCGTCCGAAGATTATCCTCCCACTGGCGCTCGATATGAATCAAGGCCCATTGACGCTTACAAAATCGAAAATGTTGTATGCCGGACAACGAGAGCAACTCGTCTTCGGCATATCTTTTTTCGGTCATAATTTTTCAATCATCTCAACGCCCTTCGGGATGTCGTCAAAGATGGTGACTGTGTAATCTGCAAAAGAGCGAGGAGGGAGATCACGGGATAGGCGTTCCACCTTTACGCAGTCAAAGAGGACGTGAGACTGACAGTTGCCGAGTTCGCTGTCATGCTTGAACACGATCAGTTTCCGTGCTGACATTTTCCCCCGGGCCGCCGAATGGTCGTGCTCAAACATATTGATCAGGCTATCCCAGAGCAGGTTCAGATCGTCCTCGTTAAATCCAGTGGTCTTTTTCGCCAGATGCGCTGAGATGTATCCTTCGGCACGATACAGGCCATAGGGCACAATCTGTTTTTTGCCCATCGTCTGGCCTTTTTCAGCGTCTCTCTCGTTTGTGACGGCACAACGGGTGACCGTTACTTCCTGCTGGAAGATCGGATCCGCACTGCGGGCAAAACCGAACTGCACAGGCCCTCTGACCTGCCCACAGTTGACCTCCGTCGTCATCACAGCACCGAAGGCCCGGATGTCAAAGAAATTCTGGCACATGAACTTCGTCAGTTCGTCATCCTTCGGTTTCTTCGAGTCTGGTTTTATCCCAAGATAATCATAGGCTTTCTTGTTCTGATCATTGAGGACGACACCGGACTTGACGTAGATATCGTAACCTGCTTCTCCGCCTTTTACAAGGTCAACATAATCCCTGATCTTTCTCTTGAGGCAAACATCGGTGACGATGCCATGACCGGTCTGCGGATCGACCCTGGGCATATTCCCCATATCGGGATCGCCATTCGGATTTCCGTTTTCGACATCGAACAACAACACAAATTCGTACCTATTCTTGACAATTTCACTCATAATTACGCCTCCTCACTTGAAACGGCCTCTTTCTTCTTGTAAAACGCCTTCCGCTGATGATAGTAGCCAAGCATGAACATGCCCTGATCTTCAAGATTCAGGTACGCGGGAAACTCATCCACGCCAGCGAGAATCTGTTCAATCGACTGACTGGATTTGAACCCCCAGTCAGACTTGGCGATGTGGTGCTGTGCAAGTTTTAACAGAACTGGAAATACTACAGCGGGAGTCGATGAAGCACTGCTGAAGTACTTGCTGTTAATGGTGCTCTTCATCTCTCTGTTCGTATCACTCTGTACCTTCTCAAGAACGGCAAACAACCTTCCAAGGCGATACGGCACGTTTGAACTTTCTTCGTTTAGACTCATGGTAATCACTTCCTCTTTGAGATTCGTTAATCCTGATCTGCTCAATCTGAGCAGATAGGCTTTGATGATTCCAGCCCGGACATAGTTGATCGACCCCTCGACCTTCACACGGCTCAGGATTGCGCTGTACAACGGCATGGGGTAGGTGCTCCCAGTCAGGATAGACCGCATAATCAGACCGCCAAGAAGTGGTGAAACCGCTTTTTTGTCAGAACTCTGAGGGACAGTTTCATTCAACAGGCGGTAGATTGAGACATATCTCGGACCAGAATCGTCCCGGACGATCTCCATGTCCAGATGGTGGCGGGCAACCTTTGCGATCAGATCCCTAACTGTGTCGACATACCAGAAGCGGACGGCAAGCCGTGCATTGTTCGGAGACAATCCTAGGATATAGAAATTCGTCTCAGGGTCCGTCCCGACGTCCTCTTGATTTATTTTTGTGCCGGAGCGGACTTTGGTGAGAATATCTCCAATCTGCTTGATCGCCCCTGTGTCTTGTATCCGAGAATCCTCGGCCTCATGACCTTCATTCTTCTCTGCCTCCTGAGGATCAAAAAAGAACCTCACAAGATCTTCACAGGATTTTTCACCTGTCTCGGCCCAGAAAACCACTGTCGCATCGGCAATACGAATCCTGTTGCTCTGGCCTGCAAGAAGGTGATTCAGGGCAGTCGTGTACTTGAACATCGACGATTCGCTGATGGGAGAATTAAAACTTTGTTTTTTCCCATACGAGAGGAATGCATCGTTGTTGAAGCCGACAAGAGAAGCCCCTGCCGACTGAGCCCCGACAACACCCTTTATTTTTTGATGGACCCGAGAAACCGGCTCCACCTCTCCGGTCACCAGACACTGGGCAACAAATGCATCGCCAGCCTCATTCTGAGAGTAAGTTTCCCAGGCGTTTCTTACCGCACCTTTCCGATGGAGAAAATCCCCGTTGCATTCAAATACACAGTTGCCACCGGCGAGAAGGTCATCTTTATACTGTCCGGTCGTTGGATTTATCAGGAACTCTTCCGGATTCCACCCATCCAGAAAAGCAAGGAATCCACGGACGCCGGGATCATCCAGGCCGTCCAATATGCCATGCTGAAGGGCCCTGAACTCCTCAAAGCATTTCCTTGAACGTTGGTGAATAAGAGTAACATCCTTGTCGCTCTCCTCCAGGATCGTATACCCGGCAGGATCGTCCACGAGCAAATGAGGGTGAAATTTCTTCTCAAAATCCCCTCTTTTCATCTTTTCAACGCCGAAAACATACTTTGCATTATCGCAGACAAAATACGGCGGCGCACTTATCCCAGAACGAGCCTTCTGGATAGGAACATCCATATTCTGGGGTATCGGTTTCTTGTCATCGCTCCTGAGATCGACAATATGCGAAAGAACACCATCGGGCGAAATGACAAGGGCAAATGAAACCTTCGCGCTGCTGTACCCCCACCGTGGAATGTCGGCATTCTCATCCCCCTCCAGAATATCATAATGGCGACAGAGGGACTGGATGATCATGATACGCCCCCGTAACACAGGCACTTCTGAATGTCAATTACCCCGTCCACCATACTGGCGCGGAAAAAGACCGCTTTCATATCGTCGGTAAAATCAATATCATAGAGCATGAACCCGAGATCACGCTCTCCTCCAGTTTCACCACGATAACAGGACGCAGGGACTTTCCCTTCAATCAATTCAAATTGAACCGGAAATTCACGACAGCCGAAATATGGGTGATGGAAGCACTGGCCTTTTCTCATTCGCCGAAGGGCAACATTGTAATGCTTTTCGGCGGTGTCTTCAGGCCCTGCACGGTCTGTCATCTCAAAATGCGCCTCGATAGCATAACAGACATCACGGAGGACAAGAGAGGCTCTTTGCACCGTATCCTCGGTGGAGTCCTGATAGAGGGCAGCATCGCCTCCCTTGAAAGCCGTTTTCACTTTACCTGTTGATATTTTTCCAGGCCTCTCATTCCTGCGGATATTGTCAAATCTGATCGGGTTCAGGACGTGGATTTTGTCAATCTTCCAGGAAATTGCAGGCTTCCAGTAAATCGCTTCAAGAATCCCTCGGGCTGCTGAGGGAGTTATGACATCATAACTGACGCGCTCAACTTTCATCTCTGGTCGCGTGAAGCAGGCATAATCTCCCCATACTTTCAATTTAATTCCAAATCCGATTGCAATCACCTCCTTAAATAATGAATAATGAATTTTCATCAAGATTATATTTTCGGTTTAAAAGACCAATATTTTCAGAATAAAAATCCTCTCCGCCCCTCAATACAAAAAATCTATCACCGATAGAGGAGATCGCATTGGTTTTTTCTAGGTGCCTGAACTCTTCAAGATAAATGCTCACCGTATACCCCTGCAAACTTCGAACATATCTCCCGGGAAATCCAGCGCGCTCGATGTCTTTAATAATGGACCTGGCATTTTCATCGTACGGGATAATGACGTCTCGCGTATTATCCTCGATAAGGTTGAACCGACCTGCCACATCCTCAAAGGGAAACGCAATACTTTTCAGTCTCTCTTCAAAAGACAGCAATATTCTCTTATTATCCAGCCCATCGTCCTCATAGGAATACAGTTTCTCGAAATATCGATCCACGGCAGGCAGCGACAGGGGATCATCAGATTCATCAAAGATCATCCTGCCTATTTCGGCAACGCGGTTCTGCCAGTGTGTCGCCCTGCCATACTCTTCAGTTGATCGAAAAACGAACACCTCTCCGAAGTCCATTTTTCCTTCACGGTTGCATCTTCCTCCAGCCTGACAGACAGAGTCAACACCAGCCATCGCCCGGTATACGGTCGGAAAGTCGATGTCAACGCCAGCCTCGATCAGTTGGGTGGAGATGACACGGCACTCCGCGCCGGTTCTCAGAAGCTCTTTGATCTCTTTCAACTGCTTTCTCCGGTGGACCGGACACATTCGCGCACTCAGGTGATAGCAGTTTCCGGATTCAGCGATCTGTTCGAAGAGTTTTTGTGCGTGTTTCCTGGTGTTTACGATACACAGAACCTGGTTGTGCGCCATTAATCTGGCTGAAAGATCAGCATCATCCAGGTCGCCGAGATCGGTAACATGAACTCGCCTGAATACTTTGTACAACTCCTGTGGGGAGTGCATAATCTCCACTGGCCTGACACGCTCGTCCAGAAGTCCATTGAGATTTGGCTGAGTCGCCGTGCAGATAACGACCGTCGATCCGTAATTGACCACCAGCTCGGAGAGTGCAGCAAGGCACGGCTTCAAAAAACCCGTAGGCAACATCTGGGCTTCATCGAGGATAATCACACTCCTGGAGAGGTTATGCAACTTGCGACATCTGGATACACGGTTGGAAAAGAGAGATTCAAAAAATTGAACATTGGTTGTGACGACAATCGGAATGTCCCAGTTCTCTGAAGATAGTTTTAGTTTATCCGCAACAAGATCAGTGTTTTCGGAGGTTTCGTTCTTAGGATCGTAGTTGCTGTGGTGTTCGAGGACATTTTGATTTCCAAAGATTTTTCGGAATACATCGGCATTTTGTTCAATGATGCTCGTATAGGGGATTACATAGAAAATTCTATTCAGATTGTGTTTTTTCAGATGGGCGAGAGCAAATGCCATTGAAGAGAGGGTTTTTCCTCCTCCTGTCGGGACGGTCAGGGAGAACATTTGCGGCGGCAATTCGGCTTTTTCTTTGCATTGTTCATAGATTTGTCTTCGATATCTATTTATCGGATTATCTTCGGCGGTTGAAAGCATTGCGTCCATGTGGTCATCGAATTTTCTGGAAAGCGTGTCGAATGACTCATATTGCCCCCTGAGAGAGGATTTATCAGGGGACATGAATCCTTCCGTGTCGAGAAAATCCGCATCAACGAGACATGAAAAGAGCATGCGGATGTAAAACGAAATCGAAAAACCCATTCGTTTATTGATTGGTGTAAGACAGGGACGTATATCCTTCAGATCCGGGATTGAAATTTCATTTTTGTATGCCGAGTAGTCCGGCAAATCAGGTTTTGAGAGACGCTCCAGGAGTCCAGACTCAGCACTCCCATAATTGAGAAGGCCACCGTGGTGTCCGGTTATGATATATTCCAGGATACGGCCTTGAAAACCACCATAGAATGTTCCAGACTCTTTTGCCCCTGCAGTAGAATGATCAACCCTGATATTGGCGCCACTGAGACGCCTCTGAAATTCGGGAGAATACTTCCCGATATCATGCAACAATCCCCCGACATATCCTAATCGCTCCGCATTGAAGTCAAGAGCAAATCTGGAGGAAATATTCGCTACATTTTCCAGATGAACTTTCAGAAATTGCCAGTTATTCTTATCCGAGTCATCCGTAGAATGGGCATGATACATGGGATTTCACTGTGTTAGCATCCTTATATCTCCCCATAATCCTTACGATTTGATACCGAGGCAGTTATTACTTCAAAAATGAATTTTCAGAGGGAAATGCTAAGACCACAGAGTATGAAGTGATTTAAGACCTGAGCAGGAGAAGAGATTCAGGCTCCCCAAAAGATGATACACGACATAATACTGGAGGAACAACCCAAGGATGCACGCTGCGGTTCAAACATTTTTAAACTCCCATCTGTAGTGCTCATAGAGATCGTTAAACGTCTTGAATTGTTCTTCGTTTATCGAGTGCTCCCTAATCTGGAATTTGTCACGAATAGTCCTCGATTCTTCGCTTTATTCTCCATCAGAATTTATTAGCTCGTCTTTTTCATGATTAGTCACCTTCAAATGGCGATATCATGACGGGCTGGACCATCAGACAGGGCAACAATGGGTGCGGTGAAATCCAGGAATCACTCCCCATTCCTCACCAATTCCATCCCCGAACAGACCTCATCTAGAGAGTATCCTCTCCTCTCCTCTCCTTCTCATCAGACCCGGCACGCTTCCCCGTGCCATTGCCCTGTGCCTCTGTTATCCCGCTTCTCGGCTTTACGGCGATGGTCATCTCGACAGGCCCGGTATCGAGGGGTTTGTGATGACCTATTCCCTAGACTTCGTGCGGTTTGTCTTGCCGGCAGCCGCCAGGATTTCGACCATAGACGTTTCCGTCATGCCGCACGCAAAGACTCGACACTCTCCTGATCTTGGTCCCGACCTGGTTCCTCTTGCCTGAACACCTACCCTGCAGCATCCCTCCCCCCATTCCTCACCCCCACCTCCGCCTCACGCCCGGCAAAACCCAAACAAACCACCACATACGGGTTCACCCCCCACCCCCCCTCCCACCTTTGCACCCCCGCACCGTTTCGCACCCCCCTGCACTCTCAAAGTGCCTCCAATCAGGGCGATATCCCGCCCTTGATCTCACATCCCGGCCCATTCACCCCCATTGTCCCCGGCATGTGCACCTGAACACCGATCGCACACACACACACCCATACCCCCCTGGACCGGGTGCGCTGTGTGCCTCCCCTTTTTGGTGCATATTACTATGATGAGAGAGAGAAATCTCTCTCCTCTCTCCAGAATATACGATCCACCCTCCCTCCTCGCTCCCCGGTTTTTGCACCTTTCCGGTGCCATCCCGGTGCAATCCGGGTGCAATCCGGGTGCAACAGTGCCAGAAGACATGCAGGCACTTGACCCCCCTCCTGATCCCCCCGACCAACCGCATTCCGGCCGCATTTCAGGGGGAAAAACGGGCAACACGGCCGCATTTTCAAAAATCCGTGCATCTCCCCCTGATGGCCAATCTCACTGAATGCCGGGGGGCAGCGTTGCGCACACATGCCCTCCCCGGGAGGAGGCGATGGAGATGCCGGCGGGAGGGAAGGGAGGGGAGGAGAGGCATTCCATGCCGCCCCCCGGAGGGCCCGAATACTACGGATATCCGTAATATTTATTGCCGCCCCGATATCATTGGATGGCCATGGGTATGCCCGCCATCGCACACATCCGCCTCTCGCTCGGGATGGTGCAGATCGCCATGAACATGCTCCGGGAGGTCGACCGGGGCCGGAAGAGCCCGCTCTCCCCTGCGGCAACAGAGATCCTCTACTCCGCCTACTTCTCCAGGATCTGCATGGGCGATGTCGCCGGCATGCTCGGCGTCTCCCGGAGCACCGCCACCGGCCACATCGACCACCTCGAGAGGGAGGGGTACGTCCGCAGGGCCAGGGACCCGGACGACCGGCGCTCCTACCGCATCCTCCCCACCCGGAAGGGGGAGGAGTGGATCCTTGCAATAGAGGGGCGCCTCTTCGCCTACCTCGAGGAGGGGATGGGGCGGCTGACACCCGAGGAGGGGCAGGAGTTCGCCCGCCTCTGTGCACAGTTCACCGGCGTCCACGACGAGGCGTCGTTTTCGAGCGTGCTCCGGGACCTGAAGAGATCGCGGGAGCGGCTGCACGTGCCGATGACCGTCGAGCGGGAGGGCAGGCTGCTGCGGCTCGAGGAGGTGGCCGACCGGCGCTACCATAAAGAACAGAGCGATCAGGTGAACCAGATGTTTGAACAGAGAATACCGGAGACCGACGACGGCATCCAGGACAGGACGACCGTTGCCGTCTATGAACAGATGCAGAAAAACCTGCGGGACGCCGGGCACCTGCCCGTGGCCACGCTCCAGGAAACAGGGATCCGGTCGGGCACGGCCCTCGAGATCGGCCCCGGCCCCGGCCTGCTCGGGCTCGAGTGGCTGAAGGCGACCAACGGCACGCGGCTGGTCGGGCTCGAGATCAGCCCGGCCATGATCGCCGTTGCAGAACAGAACGCCGCCGGCTACGGGCTTTCCGAGCGGGCCAGGTACCGGGAGGGCACCGCCCTCGCCATGCCGTTTGAGGACGACGCCTTCGATGCGGTCTTCTCGAACGGCTCCCTCCACGAATGGGAGTCGCCGGGAAGGGTCTTCGACGAGATCCACCGGGTGCTCAGGCCGGGCGGACGGTTCTGCATCACCGATCTCCGCCGCGACCTCTCGCCTGAGATCTACCGGCAGATGTACGACTCCTGCGAGCCCCCGGCCATCAGGCCCGGTTTTGAGTCCTCGGTGCGGGCGGCCTATACGGAGGAGGAGATCCTGGACCTCATCGAACGTTCCCCTCTGAAGGGGAGCAAGGTGATCGCCCACCCCTACGGGCTGGTGATCTGCGGCGAAAAACGCTGAAGGGCGGGGATCGGTTCCTTCATCCCCTCCCCGACACATCATCTCCCATGGACCCAAACTTCTGCCGCTGCTATGTCGGCGACGGCACGCCCCCGACAAACCGCTACTGCCGGTCGTGCCCCCATGCGGCGGTAGCCTGCGACCGGCTCTGGGAGCGGGTGCGTGAACTCGCCGGATCGAATGGCGGCGAACCGGTCCCCCTTCCCGGGACCCGCGCCTTTCTCTCGCCGCATTCGCGCAACCCCGACTTCGTCAGGCTGCAGGTGAACTGCCGCTGGGCCCTCGGGAAGGAGGATTTCCTGCACTATATCGCCACCGGCCACGCCGGGATGGGGCGAAAAGGGCGGCGCACCGATCCTTCCGCCTCGCCGAGCATGACGCGGCAGGAACCCTATGTGGGGGCGATCCTGGACCTCCTGGGCGGCCGGGATATCCCGGAGATCAGGGCCGTGCGGCGGGTGCAGCAGGAGGGGGCGCCGCCCCGCTGATCCCGTTCACTCCCGCTGCCCGACCCGCAGTGTCCGCAGCCGGTTGATCGCCGCCGCCAGTTCATAGGGGCGGAAGACTGCCAGACCGCCCGAGGGGTGGGGGGTGAGGGCGTCCGGGCCGTCCCGTTCCACCTCGGCCATCACACCCTCGACCACCTCCCGCAGGCTCCGCCGCCCGTCCATCAGGCGGCGTGCCCGCAGGATCGCGTGGGCGATCGCCGTCGTCTGGGCCGGATCGACCACCTGCGGCACCGCCGAGAGGTCGATCTCGTGCACCCCGAAACGGATCCCCCGCACGCCGTCGGCCGCCACCTTCGCCTCCCGCCGCCCCTTGCTGGCGTCGATGGAGGCCGCCTCCGGGATGCGGTGCCTGAACGCCCCGAAGCCGTCCTCAGTCGGTGCGGTACGGCCCGACGCATACCTGCCGGCGATCGCCGCCGCCCGTTCGGTGGCGTCTTCAGGGCGATAGGCCGCCATGCAGACGACCGTATCGGCGATATCGAAATAATCGCCCGACCCCCCGATGACGAGCACCGTCGAGACCCCGAGGTCGCCGTAGAGCGCCTGCGCCCGGTCGATGAAGGGGGTGATCGGCTCCATATCGTCGGCCACCAGGTCCTGCATCCGCCGGTCGCGGATCATCATATTCGTGGCGGCGGTGTCCTCGTCAATGAGCAGCACGCCCGCCCCCATCTCCAGCGCCTCCATGATGTTCGCCGCCTGCGAGGTGCTCCCGCTGGCGTTCTCGGTGGAGAAGGCGCGGGTGTCGCGCCCGTCCGGCAGACCGGCGATGAAGGGCGAGATATCGACCCCCTCCACCCGCCGCCCGTCCTCGGCCCGGATCTTTACCGTCGAGGGTGCGGCGGCCACGTACTCGCGGCCGTCGCCCGGGATATGGGTGTAGACCCCGCGCTCGATCGATCGGAGGAGCGTGGATTTGCCGTGGAACCCCCCGCCGACGATCAGGGTGATCCCCTCGGGCACTCCCATCCCCGTGACCCGACCGGCATTCGGGAGGTCGATCTCGACCCGCAGGGAGGGGGGCGACTCGAAGGGCACGGCGCCCTCCAGGGGGCGCTCGTCCACGCCGCTCCGCCGCGGCAGCACGGCACCGTCGGCCACGAAGGCGACGAGTCCCAGGGGGGTGAGGGCCTCACGCAGGGCGGCGGCGTCCTCGGCGACCGCAAGGTGGCGGTCGAGGAGATCGGCGTCGATCGATCCGTACAGCAGGGCCGCGGTGACGAGCGCAGGGATATCTTCAAAGAAGATCGCCTCCGCCTCCCGCCCGAGCACCGTCCGCCCCCGGGCCGGCAGCCCGACGAGAATGCGCACCTCGATATCGCCCTCCGCCGTCAGCACCACCGAGGAGCGCTCCAGGACCTCCTGCCCCGGGCGGGCGATGGCGATCTCACCGCTCTTTCCGCTTCCCCGCCGCCTGCCGCCATGGCGCCGGAGCGCACCCGAAACCGAGCGGGCGAGGAAGTCGCGGAAGGCCACGGCCCGTTCCGGTGTGCCGGAGCAGTGCGCCGGGAACCCGGCCCTCGAGGCCGGGATCCGCACCCGTACGCGGCTCGGGGCGGCGAAGGGGTCACCCTGCACATGGTCGATGAACAGGGTATGCCCCTCGAAGGCGTACGCCCCCGCGCAGTCCTTATATGCCCCATACCCCCGCCCGTCGATCCTCCTCAGGGTCGCCCTCAGGTCTGCCGCCGTTCTCACCGTCATTCCTCCATCACCATCCGGGCCCGGACAAAATGAGTGTTTCCCGCCCGGGCGGCGGAGGTGTTATATAGTGCCCCCTCAGAACCCCGAATACCCGTGGGGGGATGAAATGAAAGCAGGATATCTTTATGGAATAGCGGTGCTGCTCATTGTTCTGGCCATCTGTGCCGGCTGCACCGACACCGGCGGCACGGAGACACCGGCGCCGACGACCGCACCTGAAACGACGGCGATGCCCACAACCGAAGCGCCGATGACCATCGTCGAGACTGCCGCCGCTGACGGGCGGTTCACCACCCTGGTCGCCGCCGTCGATGCGGCCGGCCTCACCGACACCCTGAACGGTCCCGGGCCGTTCACTGTATTTGCACCCACAGATGACGCCTTTGCGGCCCTGCCGAACGGGACCATTGCAGCCCTCCTCGAAGATCCCGAAGGGCTGCTCACAGAGGTGCTCACCTTCCATGTGGTGAGCGGGAGATACATGGCGGCCGACGTGGTGAACCTCGACGCCGCCCCGACCGTCCAGGGCGCCAACCTCACCATCACCGTGGAGGATGGGGATGTCATGGTCGACGGGGCGCGGGTGGTGGTCACCGATATCGAGGCCTCGAACGGCGTGATCCATGTGATCGATGCCGTCATGCTCCCGCCGACCTGTCACCTGACGGTCGGGACATCTGAGGGGGCGCCCGACCACCAGCATGTCTGGTGCGAGGGTGCGGCCGAGACACTGCCCTTCTGCAACGACATGGGGGCGTGCCATACCCACCCGATCGATGAGGGCGGCAACATGGCCGAAGCGGCGGGTGCGGGTCCGCACACCCATGACCTGACCTGAACCCTTTTTTTCGCGAGAGAACGGCAGGTTCATGCACCGCCGCCGCACAATTCTCATTCAGATGAACCATAGCGGCGATGCCGACCTGGAGGCGGCGCTTGAATCCGGTAATGAGGACGCCGTCTGCGCCGCCCTCCAGGACATGCTGATATTTCGATCGGCACACCCCCTCTCCCCTGCGGACCTGGACGCCGTTGCCGGGGTGCTGGAGGGCGGGGGGCGGGCCGGGCGGCTCGCCCTGCAGGTGCTGTATGTGGCGGCCGTGCGGCAGGGGATGCTGCCGGCGGATACGGAACGGGCGGCAGAGGGGATCCGGAGGATCCTCGGAGAGTGCGGGGACGACCGCACCGTCGTTACCCACGCCGTCCGCCTGCTGGGCGCCATGGACCACCCGCTGGCGATCGAGCGCCTGCGATCTGGCCGGGAGCGGGTGAAAACGGAGGACTACTGCCACCCCATGATGGTGGACTACCTCAGACGGCACGACGCCGACCTCGCCGCCCTGCAGGGTGCCCCTGGAAAGAACCTAAGAGAGATCCGGGCATATGCACGGGATCCGGCCGCCCATGAGGAGCGGGTGCAGATGGAGCAGGAGGACGAGGTCGAGATCCTGTAGTGGGCCTCAGATCCGCCCCCGGTCAGGCCCGCCCGGATGACATAGGTGTCCTCGGCCGTGCGGGCGGAATAGCAGGTCCATGATCCCGCCCCCTTCCTCCGGACAGATATATCCCTGACCAGCAGCAGACAGGATTACCATGCCGTTTTTCTGTGTCATGTGCGGGGAGTGCTGCAGCCAGATGGGCGATGTGCATGTCGTGGAGGAGGAGTACGGCCAGGGCCGGTTCCTGATGCTGAACCGCTACACCGGCGAGAGGCACAGGGTGGAGATCGACCCGGCGCTCGCCCGCCTGTATCCCGACCGCCGCATCTATGAGCGATGGCCCGGGGCGTGCCCCTTTCTGAGGGAGAAACCCCGAACCGGGGAAAACGTCTGCATCATCCACCGCACCCGCCCTGATATCTGCCAGGAATACCGCTGCTGGCGCCTGCTCATCCTGAACGAGGAGGGCGTGCGGGCCGGTCGGGTGATGGAGCGCCGGCACCTGGCGGCAGACGATCCGGCGCTGAAAGAGTTCTGGGAGCAGACCGTCGCAGTCATCCGCGAGGACGACATCGCCCGCTGGGACGAGCGGGTGACCGGGCTGCTGGAGCGTGCAGGGTATACCGTTCGCCGCTGAAATCGGCCATATTGTGTCTATTTCGACAGTATTGCAGACAAAAGGGGGTCGAATTGGAAACAGGGCCGTCCGACACCTGAGTTCGATCTCAAATTATTTATTTCTGTAAATAGTTCTATGTTCCTGTGGTGCATTCACGTGAAGACACCGTCACGAGTGTTCTGATCGTCGACGACGAACCCTCGCTCGGCGCGATCTGCAAGGTCTACCTTGAAGAGATTGGCGGTTTTTCGTGCGACACTGCCCCCTCGGGAGCAGAAGCACTGAAGATGGTCTCCACCTCCCCCTATGACGCCATCGTTTCCGACTATCAGATGCCCGGGATGAACGGGATAGAACTGCTCAAGGATCTCCGCAGAAGCGGGAAGGACACGCCCTTCATCATCTTCACCGGCAAGGGGCGCGAGGCGGTGGTGATCGAGGCCCTGAACAGCGGCGCAGACTTTTATCTCCAGAAAGGGGGCGATCCCGAGGCGCTCTTCATGGAACTGGCCTCCAAGATCCGTCAGGCGGTGCAGCAGAAACGAACCGAAGATGCGCTTGTCAGGACACGGTTCTCGATTGAACACTCTCCAGAGGAGTATTACTGGATCGATTGCGATGGATTCCTCCTTGATGTCAACGAGCAGTCCTGCTCCGTGCTCGGCTACACGCGCCAGGAACTCCGGCACCTGCGGGTAATCGATGTTGACGCCCTCTATGGGGAGGACGAATGGCGCACCCTCTGGCAGCGGCTGAAAGAAGAACGCCACTTCAGGATCGAATCGGTCCACCAGAAGAAAGACGGCACATGCTACCCGGTGGAGATCTCCCTCGCCTATCACAAAATGGGTGAGAAGGAGTTTATGTGCGCCTTTGCCTATGACATCAGCGAGAAAAAGAAGGCAGAAGAGGAGGCGCATCTCTCAGAGGCAATGAAATGGGCGATCTTCGAGACTTCTGAGGAGGCATCGGCTGTCTTTGGTGAGGACACCATCTTTCTGATGGCGAACAAGGAATGGGAACGGCTTACCGGCTATCCTGTCGAAGAACTGGTGGGGAAGAAGAGCTGGACGGAGTTCGTCTATGAGGAGGACCGGGAACGGTTGCTGGAATATCACCGGATGAGGCGAAACAACAACGTCCACGCCCCCCGACGCTACGAATTGCGGTCGGTCGACAGATATGGCGGGGTCAGATCCCTCAGCGCCGTAGTTGACACAATCCCGGGGACGACATTGAGGATCGCCTCATACCTTGATGTCACCGAACGCAAACAGGCAGAAGAGGCGCTTCGAAAGAGTGAGGAAAACCTCCGCTCTTTCATGAACGCCCTGCCCGAACCTGCCCTGCTGCTGGGTGTGAACGGTGACGTCCTCGCCGCAAACGATGCCATGATCGAGGTCTACGGGGCGAAGGACGGGGCGATGATCGGTTCACATCTCGGCGATCTCTACCCGAAGATATTCAGCATTCTGAAAAAGCCCATCGAGAGGGCGATACGGGAAAAACGGTGCACCGATCTGGAGTGGTCCTCTCAGAACAGGTGCATCAGTGTGAAGATCTGTCCGATCGCCGATGGGGACGGCGATGTCGTATCTCTTGCGATCTACGGGATGGATGTCACTGATCAGAAGAACACCAGGGTTGCCCTGAAAAAAGCCAACAAGAAACTCAACCTCCTCTCCGGGATCGACAGGCACGACATGTTCAACCAGATCACCGTGGCGCTGGGATCGCTCTCCCTGGCATCACGAAAGGCTCCAGGGGGGGAAATCAGGGACAGAATTGAAAATGCGCTGAAATCCTTGAAAATCATTGAAAAAACCCTTGAATTCACAAAGGACTATCAGGACATGGGGATGAATGCACCCGAATGGCAGTGCCTGGACACAGTGGTCAGGGAGGCGGCGGCATCTGTTCCTCTTGAAGGCGTCCGCCTTGATCTGCAGACGGACGGTATGGAGATCTTTGCCGATCCGATGCTGGAGAGGGTGTTTGCAAACCTCCTGGACAATGCCGTGCGGCACGGCGAAGGGGTGACGGCGATCCATGCCTCGTTCCATGAACAGGATGACGGAGGCGGCGCCATTGTCGTCGAAGACAATGGCATCGGAGTCTCCCGGCAGTTGAAGGAGCGGATATTTGAGAGCGGTTATGGGAGGCACACAGGCCACGGCCTCTTCCTTGTGCGTGAGATCCTGGATATCACCGGCATATCCATCGCTGAAACAGGAGAGGAGGGGAAGGGGGCGCGGTTTATGATCACCGTTCCCCCCGGGGGATGCCGCCCGGGCACTGCGGCGCCGACGTGACCCTGCACCCGCGGTTGCCGTGGCGGCATCACCTACAAGTCCCTTCCCGACCAACATAAGAGGTCACATGGATATCCCCGTTGTCTGGCTCTACTGGGTCGTCAGCCTCACCATCGTCACCTATGCCTCGGCGTATATCATCAGGCGCCACCGGGAGTACGGGTATGCGGCGCTCGTCGGCTTCTATGTGGTCTATCTCGCCGCCTCGCAGATCATCGCCACCCGGATCGTCGAATTCGACCTGGGCATCGCCGTCTTCTTCGCCCCGGCCGCAGTCTTCATCTATCCCTTCCTCTCGCAGGCCATCGACATGATCAACGAGGTCTACGGGGAGAAGAAAACCCAGATCGCCATCGCCATTGCCTTCATCTCGCAGGTGCTCCTGGTGGTTTTCATCACCATGACCAACTCCCTCCCGGCGGCGCCCTTCTTCGCCTACGAGGAGACCTGGCAGGAGATCTTCTCCCTGGGGATCCGGATCGTCGTCGCCTCCTGGATCACCTTCCTGATCACCCAGACCATCGACGCACGGATCTTTGCACGCCTCAAGGAGCGCTATCCCGACCGCATCCTGCTGCGGAGCGTTTCGAGCGACCTCGTCGGCCTCACCCTGGACAGCGTGATCTTTGTCACCATCGCCTTCGCCGGGGTGGCCCCGCTCCTCCCCCTGATCATCGGGCAGATCGTGGCCAAGAACATCATCGGATTCCTGGACACGCCCTGGTTCTGGTGGTACAAGAAATATCTCCAGGGGGAGCGGGCCTGAGATCTCTCCCTCATGTTTTCGTCCGGCAGATGGTTCGCCGCTCCTTCAGCAACCTTATTCTTTAAAGAAAGAGAAATAACGCCCGTATGAAAACGCCCCTGCACATCATGATCATCCCGACGCTCGGCTGCCCCTCCAACTGCGCCTACTGCTGGAGTTCGGAGGAGGGATCGCCGGTCATGACGATGGAGACCGTCAGGGAGACGGCCGAATGGCTGCGGGGCTACCGGGACGATCCGGTGACGATCACCTTCCATGGGGGCGAACCCCTCCTGGCCGGGGCGGAGTTCTACCGGGAGGCGCTGCCCACCCTCTCCGAGGGCATGGACGACCGGGGGCCGTTTTTTGCGCTGCAGACCAACCTCTGGCGGATGACGCCCGAAATGGCCGACGTGCTGGCCGCCTATCATATCCCCATCGGCTCGAGCATCGACGGGCCGGAGGCGATCAACGATTCCCAGCGCGGGGACGGCTATTTCAGGAAGACGATGGCCGGATACCGGACGGCGCGGGAGCACGGGCTGGACGTGAGTTTTATCTGCACCTTCACCCGCCAGTCCGTGGAGCACCGGGAGGAGATCTTCCAGTTCTTCCTTGAAAACGGCTTCACCCTCAAGCTCCACCCGGCCCTCCCCTCCCTGCGGAGCGCCGAACCCGAGGAGTGGGCACTCTCCCCGGAGAAATACGGCGAACTCCTCGTCTATCTCCTGGACCAGGCCCTCGAGCACATGGGCGAGATCGAGGTGATGAACATCAATGACCTCTGCCGGTGCGTCTTCTCCCGCCACGGCACCGTCTGCACCTTCGCCGACTGCATGGGCAACACCTTTGCCGTCGGTCCGGACGGCGGCATCTACCCCTGCTATCGCTTCGTGGGGATGCCGGAATGGGTGATGGGCAATGTCCGCGATCGCCCGACCGAGGAGGACCTGGCAGAGTCCGACGCCTGGAAACGGATGCACCGCTTCAAGGAGTACGTGGACGGGGCGTGCGCGGAGTGCAAACACATCCGCTACTGCCGCGGCGGCTGCCCCTACAACGCCATCGCACCGACCGACGGGGAGATCCAGGGTGTCGACCCCCACTGTCCCGCCTACAAGCGGATCTTCGACGAGATCACCGACCGCCTGGACCGGGAGATGTTCGAGAGCCCGATGATGGGCATGGGCCCCTTCGGCTCCGCCCCGAGGAGACGGGCACGGCCTGGTGTCATGGCGCTGATCCAGCAGATCGTCATGCGGCGGTAGGCAGGATCAATTCCCAAAGGAGATATCCTACCTCCTCCCAGTACCATTCAGGGTTATTGGATGGACCGTTTTTCAAATTTATCTGGAACATTGCAGTCCCTGCTTATTGTCGGGGCGATCCTGGTGATTGTCATCGGGATGCAGTACACGTCATATGTCGTCAACCTCCTGCTCATATCATTGATCCTGACGATCCTTGCCCTCCCGGCAATGGAGATGCTCACGCGGCGGGGGCTGTCAGATCTCGCCGCCCTGGGGGTGATCTCAATCGTCGCCGCCGTCGTGCTCATCGTGATGGTGGTGATCACCGTGCACTCGTTTGAGATCCTCATCAGCGACCTCCCGACCTATCAGGAAGACCTGCATATGCGCCTCTCCGAACTGACGGCCGCGCTCGCTGAATTCGGCATTGATACCTCCCTGATCTCTCCCTCGTCGTTCAACCTCGGGGATGTCGTCACCGCCATCGAACCCTATGCCATCGGGCTCGGGAACGCCCTGATGTACCTCTTCTTCATCCTGATCACGACCATGTTCGCCGTTCTCGAGATCCCGAAGATCACCGAACGGCTGAAGCACAGTCCTGTGCTCAAACCCGGGCAGTTCGTCGGCATCGGCCGGATGAGCAAACTCATGATGGACTTTGTGATCGTCAGGACCGAAGCAAACATGATCCACGGCTTCCTCTTCGGCCTCTCCCTCTCCCTGATGGGGATCAACTCCGCCGTCCTCTGGGGGGTGCTGACATTCATCCTGGCGTTCATTCCCTATATCGGGCTGATCATCGCCGCCATTCCAGCGATCTTCTTTGCCTGGCTCCAGTACGGCCTCTGGGGGGTGGCGGCCGTGGTGGGGATCGTCATCCTGCTCAATGCGGTCGTCGAGAATCCGGTCTATGCCAAGATCGCATCAAAACGGTTCGAACTCCCGCCACTGGTCGTGATCCTCTCGCTCATCGTCTGGGGCTGGATCCTGGACCTGCCCGGCATGATCTTCGCCGTGCCGATCACCCTGCTGCTGCTGATCCTGATCCAGTGCAGCGACGAGTTGCGGTGGATCAATACACTCCTCGGCGTCTCCGGCATCTTCGGCGAAGAGGGGGGCGCCGCAGAAGAGGAGTGAGTGCATCCATGCCCGTATTTTTTCCGGGCCGGGGCCCCACCTTCTCCTGGTAGATGTGATCCAGATGAATTCGTCCATCATCGATCTCGTGTTCCTCTATGTCCTCCTGAACCTGGGGGCGGCGCTCCTCTATTATGCTGATAAGAGACGGGCGCAGCAGGGGACATGGAGGATATCAGAGCGGGCGCTGCTGGCCTCCGCGGTTCTCGGGCCGTTCGGCGCCCTTGCAGGGATGCGGCTCTTTCGGCACAAGACGCAGAAGACGAAGTTCCTGCTCGTGCCACTCTGCGCCCTGCTCCATCTTGCCGTGATCGTCCTCTTAATCATCAACTCTATCGGGGGAGGTGCATGGACCGTCCTGCCGTGGTCGTGATCGGCGGCGGACCGGCCGGCCTCTTCTGCGCCCTGCGTGCGGCGGAGGGGGGGCTGGATGTGCTGCTGCTCGAGAAAAAACCGTTATGCGGCCGAAAACTCCTGGTCACCGGTTCCGGGCAGTGCAACCTCACCCATGAGGGGTCGGTCAGGGACTTTCTCCCCCATTACGGCGACAACGGGGCGTTCCTGAAGCCTGCCCTGATGAACTTCACCAACCGGGACCTGATCACCTTCTTCGAGGAGCGCGGGCTGCCCACCGGGACCGATGCAGGGGGAAAGATCTTCCCCGCCTCCCGGCGCGCCGCCGACGTGCTCTCGGTGCTGCTGGAGGGGTGCCGGCGGGCCGGTGTGGAGATCTGCAGCGGCGCGGCGGTGCGCGCGGTGGGCCGCGACGAAGACGGCTTTGTGGTGGAGACGGAGAGCGCCACCATCCATTGCGACGCACTGGTCGTCGCCACCGGCGGCGCCTCGTATCCGGCGACCGGTTCGACCGGGGACGGCTACGGGTTTGCACGGGCGTTCGGCCACACCATCGCCCCCATCGGGCCCGCCCTGGCCTCGATCGAGGTGGAGGAGTATCCATTTGCCGGGTGTGCCGGGATCTCGTTTTCGTCGGTCACGCTGGCACTCTTCAGGGGTGGAAAAAAGGTCAGGGAGGTGAGCGGCGATCTCCTCTTCACCCATACAGGCCTCTCCGGCCCGGCCGTACTCCACCTCTCCCGGTATCTTCTCGCCGGCGACGGGGTGCGGGTCTCATTCCTCACGCCCGCCGACGGCGAACGGCTTGCACAGGCCCTTGTGGAGGCCTCCGCCGCCCACGGCACCCGTCAGGTGAAGACGGTCCTGGCCGGCTTCCCCCTGCCGGAGCGTTTTCTGCGGCAGGTGCTGCTGATGGCGGAGATCGATCCGGCCCTCCCCTGCGCCCACCTCTCCAGGGCGGCCCGGAACCGCCTGATCGCCCTCCTGACCGGATGGACCTGCGGGGTCGCCGCCGTCGAGGGGCTGGATACGGCGATGGTGACCAGGGGCGGGGTCTCGCTTGCGGAGGTGAACCGGAAGACGATGGAGTCCGGGCTGGTGCCGGGCCTCTTCTTCATCGGCGAGGTGCTGGACATCGACGGAGATACGGGAGGATACAACCTCCAGGCCGCATTCTCCACCGCCGCCCTCGCCGCCCGCCGCCTCATTGAGGTACACCGAACCGAATAGACCCCCCCCTTTCTGGTCAGGCATATATTTATGCTCCTGAAATTATTGTATGGGGAGGACGTATGGAATCAAGCAGATTGTATGTCGGAAACCTGACCTATTCGGTGACAGAAGATCAACTCAAGGAACTCTTCTCTCAATACGGCAGTGTCCGCAGCGTTACTATCATCGGTGACAAGGGATTCGGATTCGTAGAGATGGAGAGCGTCGAGGAGGCAGAGAAGGCAAAAGATGCCCTGAACGAGACGGTATTCGAGGGACGCACGATGCGTGTGGACGAGGCCAAACCGCAGCGTCCACGCGGCGAATACCGCCGCTACTGAGGGCAGATCTGCCCTCCTTTTTTTGGTCTGGCCCTGCTGCCGCCAGGTATTAATGCTCTCATACCCATTCCGCTTCTGGTATCAGGGGGGATCACGGAATGGCAATCGCCGGGGGCAAATGGGGCATCCTGTATGTGGTCTGCATGGCGGTCTTCATCATGGTCATCGATACGACCATCATGAACGTCTCCATCACCGCACTGGTCATCGACCTCGACACCACGGTCCCGGCCATCCAGGCGGTGATCGCCATCTACGCCCTGATCATGGCCTCGTTCATGCTCGTCGGCGGACGGATGCAGGACGTGATGGGGCGGCGGCGTGCATTCCTCTTCGGCGTCGTCCTCTACGGCATCGGCACATTCGTCGCATCGATGAGCTGGAACATCGGCGTGCTCCTGGTCGGGTGGTCGGTGCTGGAGGGGCTGGGGGCGGTCTTCATGCTGCCGGCCACGGCCACCTTCATCACCGATGCCTATGAGGGGGCCGACCGGGCCTTCGCCTTCGGCATCTGGGGCGGGATCGGGGCGGCCGGCGCCGCTTTCGGCCCGATCATCGGCGGATATCTCACCTCCTTCTACTCCTGGCGATGGGCCTTCCGCCTGGAACTCCTGGTCGTGGTGGTGATCCTCCTCCTCTCCCCCCTGATCCGCCCCTCGGCGCCCACCGCATCATGGCGGGAGATCGACACCGTCGGCACCCTCCTCTCGTTCGGCGGTCTCTCCCTGATCGTCGCCGGCATCCTGATGCTCAGGAGTGTCACCCTCTGGGAGGTCATCCCGGTGGTGATCGGCAGCGGCCTGGTGCTCCTGGGCATATTTTATCTCTGGCAGAGGCGCCGGATCCGGCAGAATCTCCCGCCGCTCACCGATATCGCCCTCTTCGGGAACCGCACCTTTGCCCTGGGCAGCGGGATCAACGCCGCCCTGACCGTGGTCCTGGCCGGTTTCCTCTTTATCATCCCGATCTTTCTCCAGTCGGTGACCGGCGTCGGGGCATTCGAGACCGGTCTCGCCCTCCTCCCCATGTCCCTGAGCGTGTTTGCCCTCTCGATCGCCGGTGCGCGGCTCTCGGGAAGGATCGATCCGAAGTACCTGGTGCTCGCCGGCTCTGGTGCGGCCATCGCCGGGGCGGTGATGATGCGCGGCATCTTCGGCATCGGCACCGGCATATGGGATATCGTGCCCGGTTCGGTCTTCTTCGGCCTGGGCGTCGGGCTCATCCTCTCGCAGGCCACCAACATCACCCTCTCCGCTGCTTCGATGCGGCAGCAGAGTGATGCCTCCGGCATCCTGAACACGGCAAAACAGATGGGGACCTCCCTTGGAACGGCCCTGATCGGCGTGGTCCTCCTGATCGTCATCTTCTCCGGGCTGGTGGGGGGGCTCGCCGCCTCCGGGCTGGCCGGAGACCTCACGGACGAGGAGATCGCCCTCCGCCTGCAGGAATGGATCGAACGGATGAAGACCGATGGGGAGGCGACGGTCCCGGACGATTACCTGCCGCATGCAGAGGAGATCGCCGATGCCGCCATCGGAGAGGGGATGATGCGCTCCTTCGACGCCATTACCGTCATCCTGCTGCTGGGGGGCTGCCTGGCCCTCTTCCTCCCGCCGGCCAGACGGGAGGGGGGATGATCTCTCTCAATGGACCCGGTGGTGCGGGAGGGTTCACCTGCCGGATGGGATGTGCCGCACCGCCGCCCCGAGCGGGCCGAACGCCTCCGGCTTCAGCCGCCCCTTCTTCCCCACCACCTCCCGCACCCGGATGGTGCACGGGTGGACGGTCAGCACATAGCTCTCGTCGAAGAGATCGAGCCCGCCGCTCACAAAATCGTCGAGGGCGATGGGGTGCACCGGGGCATCGCCCGGCGCCCTCGAGGAGACCGGGCAGACGACGATCGTCCCCTGCTCTGCCGGTCCGATGACGACGGCCGGTCTGACCTTGTCCCCGCCGTTGCCGAGACCGAGGCGCGCCAGCACCACGTCTCCGGCCACATACCGCCCCATGCCGATCAGGTGGGCGGCGGCGACCGATAAAAGGATAGATCGGTGTGCCGCATCCGTTCGCCGGGGCCCAGGATATGGACCACCGTCCATCCCCGCCGGTGGAGGGCGCCGGCGATCAACCAGCGGTGGCACCGCCATGGTTCGGCCTCGGCGCAGCAGATCGCCGTCCGCATTCTGGCGGCCCGCTCCTCCAGGCTGCAGAGAGCGTCGCGGAAGGCGGCGGTCTTCATATACGCCTCATAGCCCTCGTCCCTGAACCCGCCGAGCGCCGCCCCGAGCCAGAGGTATTCTATACCCGCATCCATGCAGAGACGGGCGAGGTTCTCCTTTCTGAATTGGTCCAGAGCAGACCACGGCACGCTCCGCACATCGGCGAGAACTGCGATCTCCTCCTCCCTGAGGAGATCGATAAACTCCCCGGCACGCCGGTTTGCGGTGCCGATGGTGAACACCTTCCGATTCTTCATGCGCCTGTTGTCCGATCGATATCTGGCCCCCTCGGCGGAAGAGGGTTTCTCCCCAAGCCTTAATGGGGGCTCCCCCCTATCCTGACCTGATATGGAAGATGCACAGCGACCTGTCGTTCTGATCCTTGGTGCCGGTGCCGTCGGCCTCGCCCTTGCCGGCAAACTGGCCGATGTCGCCGACGTATATGCGGCGTGCCGCCATCGGCATGCGTCGGCAATCCGGGAAGGCGGACTCGTCATGGACGGGATCTGGGGGGACCGGACGGTCGGCACCCTCTCCTGTATCACCGGTCCGGCGGAACTGAGCGTCGATCCCGACCTCGTCGTGGTCACCGCCAAGGGCACCGATACGGAGTCGATCTGCAGGGAGTATGCCGCGGTGATGGGGGGGCGGAGCGTGGTGACCCTCCAGAACGGCATCGGCAACGAGGATAGAATCGCCCGCTACACCGACAGGATCATCGGCGGCACCGTCACCACGAACTTCGCCGTCGTCGGGCCCGGTCATGTGCGGGTCTCGAGCCAGAGCGCCCCGGTGGTGCTCGGCACCTGGTCGGGCCCTGCCGACCTCCTCCCGCCGGCGATCGATCTCTTCGAGCGGGCCGGCATACCGGTGGCCGCAACGGCTGATATCAGGGCGGAGAAATGGGCGAAGTCCCTGCTGAACATTGCGGTGAACCCCCTCTGCGCCCTGCTCTCGGTCCAGGTCGGCGCCGCCGCCAGTCCGCACCTGAGGGGGGTGATCGAGGGGCTGATCCAGGAGACCTATGCGGTCATGGAGGCAGAGGGGATCAGGGTGCGCTGGAGGAGCGCCGACGAGTATCTCGACCACCTCTTCGGGGTGCAGGTTCCGGATTTCAGCACGGTGTACCCGTCGATGTATTATGATATCCAGAACCGGCGGAGGACGGAGATCGACCTGCTCAACGGCTATGTGGTCGCCCTCGGGGAGCGGCAGGGGATCCCGACGCCGTATAACCGCTGCATCGCCGGCCTGATCCGCTTCAGGGAGGAGGGGCGCTGATGCCGCCGTCGACGGGCATCGTTCTGCTCTCCCCATCCACGGCGAGGGTGTCTCCGTTGAAGCCCTTGCGGGGCAGGAGCGGCTGCATCCCCCCGCTGTCGCCGGAGCGCCATGCGGTCTGCTGGATCAGGCCGCTCCGGCCGGTATGAAGCCGTCGCAGGGTCTCCCGGTCTGGAGATGCGGTGCACCAAAGGGGTCGCTATAGGGTCATGGCGCTCTGGCAATGGGATCTATTATCTGACCGGGCTATGGGCCGCCCCGATCGACGAACTGCTCTCATGGACCGTGACGCCATCCGGCGTGGCGATCGAGATCGAGATCCAGACAACCCCCCCCTCCTCCCTGGGGACCGAGATCTGAATCGGGTTCGAGGCGCTGATCCCCTCAAACCGTTTCTCCGTAGCAGAGGCACGGGTGGTGCCGTCCACCCGCACCTCATAGGTCACCAGATACTCCGAGACCTCTGTCCCGGTCGGGATGAAAGTGAAGATGACCCTGTCCTCGAACGCCCCGGCCGTCTCGTAAAACGGCCCGATATCACCGGTCTCGAGGTCCACCTGCACCGGCGTCCCGGGCGGCGGGGTCGGCGACGGTGTGTCGGCACACCCGGCAATGAGGGAGACGGCAAGAATGCAGGCAAAGAGGAGGATCGTTCCGGGGAGGGGTTTCATCACATCATATGCTTTTGCGGTGGGACCATAAAGGTATGTGAGGGCATTCCCTGTTCCCCGCTCGTTCCAGGGATAACCATCCCCTGCATGTGGTGACGGGGAGACTGGAAGATCCGTTCACCCCGGCGCCGCCGCCACCTCCTTCTTCCGTGCCCGGTAGTCCTCGATCGCCTTATGGAGGGCGTCGGCCGCCAGATTGGAGCAGTGCATCTTCACCGGCGGCAGCCCCTCCAGTTCGTCGGCCACATCCGATCTGGTGATCCTCTCCGCCTCCTCGATCGTCTTTCCCTTCGCCATCTCCGTCACCATGCTTGCGGTGGCGATCGCCGACCCGCACCCGAAGGTCTTGAACCTGACATCGGTGATCACATCGTCCTCGACCTTGATCGAGACCTGCATCAGGTCGCCGCAGACGGGGTTGCCGACCGTGCCGACACCGTCCGGGTCTGCAAAATCCCCCACATTCCTGGGGTTCATGAAGTGGTCCATCACCTTTTTTGAATATCCGATCTGTGGTCTGTCTTCCATGGTATCCCTCCTACAGCGGGGAGATCGATCTCAGCCGCTCGACCGTCCGCGCCATCGCATCGGCGACCACCGGCACGTCCGCCTGTGTGTTCTGGCGCCCCAGGCTCATCACCACCGACCCATGCGCCTCCTCGTGGGCAAGACCGATGGCGAGGAGCACATGCGAGGGCTCCAGGGTCCGGGACGAACACGCCGATCCGGTCGCCACCTGGATCCCGAAGAGGGTGTCCAGGTTCAGCAGGATGCTCTCCCCCTCGATCCGGGAAAATCGGAAACTGGCATGGTTGGGCAGGCGGTCCGTCGGGTGCCCGGTGAGATACGACTCGTCGATGGTCAGCACCTCGCGGACAAGGGCGTCCCGGATCGCCTGCTCCCTCGCCATCTCCTCCGCCATCTCCGCCCCGGCATACCGTGCCGCCTCGCCCATGCCGGCGATGGCAAACAGGTTCTCGGTCCCGGATCGCAGTCCCCGCTCCTGACCGCCCCCCGGCATCACCGATGCGATCCGCACCCCCGGAGCGATATAGAGCGCCGCCGCCCCGCGGGGACCGCCGAGGTCGTTGGAGGAGAGGGTCAGCAGGTCGATCCCGTCCCTGACAACATCGATCGGAACCCGTCCGGCGGCGGCGGTGGCGTTCATGTGCAGGTAGCGCCCCTGTTCATGGACGATCCGGCTGATCTCCCGCACCGGTTCCACGGTCCCGATCTCGTCGTTGGCAACATTGATCGAGACCAGCGTCGTCTCGGCTGAGACCGCCTCCTCCAGGAAGGCGGCGTCGATGACGCCCTCCCCGTCCACCGGTGCGACCGTGAGGTCGAATCCCGCCTTCTGGAGGTCCTTCATCGGGTTCATGACCGAGATATGTTCGATGGCGCTGACGATCAGGTGCGTCCCCTCCTTTCTGTTCCTGAGCGCCGTCCCCCTGATGGCCAGGTTATTGGACTCGGTGGCGCTGCCGGTGAAGACGATCGATTTCGGGCTCTCCGCATGGATCAGGGCGGCCACCCTCTCCCGCGCCTCCTCGAGCGCCTGCCGTGCGGAGAGGCCGAGCGAATAGAGGGCCGAGGGGTTGCCGTAGTCCCCGGCAAGATAACGGCTGCAGAACGCAAGCACCCGCGGATCGACCGGCGAGGCCGCCGCATGATCCAGGTAGACCATCCCTCCTCACCTCAGAACGTCAGCACGGCATCGGCATCGAGCGCCAGGTCGTTCAGGGTCGCCCCCCCGGCGATCGTGCCTTCGGGGATGAAATCGCCCCTCGGTATGCCCAGGAGCTGCGTGCTCTGCTCGCAGATATAGATCCGCACCCCGGCGTCCAGCGCCTGCCGCATCACCTCTGAGAGCGGGGGAAAGGTCCCGATCCTGATCTTCTCGGCCTCCCCGGCCCTGACGGCGGTGACCCCCCTGATCATGAAGAATATCGTCGCCTCGATATCCATCGCCGCCGCTGTCATACCCAGGATAAACGGCGCATAGAGGCGTTCGGGCGTGTCGGTCCCGCTCGTCTGCACATAGAGTATGCCCGCCATTTTACCCCCTCACCGCAATCTCCTGATATAAAAGGTCAATATTCCCTCCTCCTTCTCGAACTTCACGATCTCATGGCCTGCACGGCGGGCCCACCGCAGGATGTCCTCCTCGGCGGCAGGATCGTCGGCCTCGACCCTGAGCACCTCGCCCACCTCGATCTGCTCGATCTCCTCTTTCGTCACCGCGATCGGCATCGGGCAGTAGAGCCCGATGCAGTCGACCTCACGTGACGGTGTGATATCGCCGCTCATCCCGTCCCCCCGGTGATGGCGAAATCCGGTTGACACCCTATAAAGGTATCTCAGGGGGCGTCAGCCACCCCCGGGCGGCGCAGGGATCGTCGGTGGCGAACCCGTCCGCTCCCAACCTCCCGGCCTTCGCCACCTCATCGGCAGAATTGAGCACCCAGGGGATGACGATGAGGCCCCTGTGATGCGCCCTGCCGACGAGATCCGCAGTCAGGAGGTCCTTTCCGGGGAGAACGGCGTCGGCGCCGATGGCGGCGGCCGTCTCCACCGGGTCAGGATCAGACCGCGAGGAGATCAGACCGGTCCGGAGCCCGGGCAGCAGTGCCCGCACCCGCTCGATGCTCTCCCTGTGGAACGAGACCACAACGATCGTGTCGAGCGGATGATCCCTGAGGGTGCGGCAGACCGCCTCCTCGCTGCCCCTCTCCTTGATCTCCACGAACAGACCAGCGCGTCCGGCGGCGCATGCGACCGCCTCCTCGAGGAGGGGAATCTTCTCGCCCTCCCCGGCATCGAGACGGGCGAGTTCGTTGGCCGTAAACCTCCCCACCGCCCCCCTGCCGTCCGTCGTCCGCTCCAGCGTCGCGTCATGGATCACCACCGGAACCCTGTCCCGGCTCAGACGGACGTCCACCTCGACAACATCCGCACACCCGATCCCCCTCTCCAGTGCCCGCAGGGTGTTTTCGGGGGCACGGGCGCGTGCACCCCGGTGTCCGACAATGAACATGGCGGAGCAATCGGACTTTCAGAATAAAAACCTGGTCTTCACGGCCCAGTGCAGGGCCGGTATGTCTGATCCGGTTCAGAGAAAAAAGGGAGAGATCCCGGGAGGGATCACTCCATGTTGTACTTCTGGATTGAGCTCCTGCCAGCAGGGATCTACCATCAGGGCATCGAGACCGTTGTTGACCTTGTTCCGGAGTTCGGCGTCGTCCTTCCTGACGGCGATGCCGAACTGCTCGTTGGTGAACACCGATCCGATCTTCTTGATCGTCTTGCCCGCGATGATGCCGGTTTCGATGAGGTTCTCCTCCATCCAGATCTCGGCAGTGCAGCCGCGCTGGCATAGACGTCGTCCATCGTCAGGGCGAGTCTTCGACCACGATCACGGTCTGGTTGACCGTCCAGCAGGGGTGTGAGAAGTTCACCTTCTCCATGCGCTCCTCGGTGATGGTCATGCCCGAGTAGACGAGGTCGATGTTCCCGGAAAGCAGGACCGGGATGATGCCGTCCCAGGAAACCTGCTTGAACTCGACGTCGAAACCTTCCCTGTCGGCGATCCACCGCATGGATTCGACATCAAAACCGGTCGCCTCGCCGTACACTTCGATTTGGATCTTTACAAGAAAAGGGGAGCTATTGAACGATTTTTCAGTTGGATTGAAGCGTTTAAGAAAATCATCCCCGGGCATGAACGAAAAGAGGGATCATTCATCGGACTCGTCCTCTTTGCATGTGGCATCATGATCTACCGGGTTTTGGGATGACCTCATTAAGATTTACAGGGGGTACACTCTCTCGGAATCGATTTTTGGCGGCTCGAGTGCCCTATATTCCTGTTTCATGCGTAGCATGGATTTTTCATCTCCTGTCGATCGCTGCAGACAGAATGCGAATGTTCTTCCAATCTGAACTCCAATAAATTGTTTCAGAGGTCCCCCTCAATGTACTCAGTGCTCCTTGTCGATGATGAACCGGCCCTCTGCGAGATCGCCAGAGTTTTTCTGGAGCGGGACGGTGATATCAGTGTCACAACTGCACTTTCAGGAGAAGATGCCCTCTCTATATTCCACGCCGGTCACTTTGATGTTGTTGTTGCCGATTTTGAAATGCCCGGCATGAACGGCATCGATCTCCTGAAAACCCTCAATGCGGAGGGTTCGGATGTCCCGCTGATCATCTTCACCGGACGGGGCCGCGAGGAGGTGGTGATCGACGCCCTCAACAACGGCGCCGCCCACTATCTCAGAAAGGGGGGGAGTCCAAATATCCAGTTTGCAGAACTCAGGCATATCATTCTGCAGGTCGTGAAGAAAAATCAGGCTGAAAAGCAGCTTGAACGGCGGGAAAACGAGTATCTTGACCTTTTTGAGCATATGCTCAACGGTTTCGCTCTCCATGAACTGGTCTTCGACGACGCCGGGACACCGATCGATTACCGTTTCCTTGCAGTCAATCCTTCGTTTGAAAATCACACCGGCCTGAGGGCGGACGAGATCATCGGCAGAACAGTCCGGGAGGTGCTCCCTGATATCGAAGGGACATGGATCGAGGATTATGCGCGGGTCGCCATGACCGGTGTTCCGGTCCGTTTTGAACGATATTCCCGGAGCCTCGGCCGCTGGTTTGATGTCTCGGCTTTTTCCCCGGCATTGAATCAGTTCGCCACGATCATCGATAACATCACCGAACGGAGAACTGCCGAGAGCGGGCTTCGGTCCCGTCTTTCCGCTCTCACCAGACCTGCCGCTGATCTCGATGAAGTGACCTTTCCTGACGTGATCGACGGCGAGGGGGTCATGGAGGTCCAGCGGAACCTGTTTGACCTGATAGGGATCCGGTCGATGATCCTGGGCCCGGACAGGGCACCGGTTTTTGAAGCACTGGAAAGGAGCGATTTTTGCAATATCGTGTCCGGATCAGGTGCCAAAAAACCGTTTCCCTTCATGGACTTTCTTGAAGATATCGGTGATTCTCTCTGTATCAAGCAGGATCTCTGTTTTGAAGGCACGATTGTCGCCGCTGCCCCGTTTATTATTGAAGGACAGACGATGGGTTACTGGGTGCTCTGCCCCGCCACCACCGCCGCCCCTGACCCGGATCAGGTGAGGGCGTATGCCCGTTCGATCGGGGTGGACGGAGAGGCGCTCATTGCCGCCGCAAACGCCCTTCCGCGTGTATCCCTGAGGACGTTTTCCATGGCTGCCGGATTTCTCGCCTCTCTTGCAGCCCGGTTCTCGGATCTTGGCATGAAGGTGCTGCTCCAGGGGCGCCTCCTGAACGAGCTCGAGCATGTGGAGGCAGCGCTCAGGGATAAGGACGAAATGTCGTCCATTATCTTTTCCAATGTGCCTGCCGGGGTCTATCTTCGCGACACGGACGGAAAATACCTCTCGGTGAACCCGGCGTACGCCGCCATCGTCGACCTCGATGAGGCGTCCATCATCGGAAAAACCGTATATGATCTCTTTGATCGAGAATTTGCATCGGTGTTTGATGAGGCGGACCGGCGTGTCATTCTCACCGGACGCCGTGACCTCTCGGTGGAGATGAAGGCCCGGACACCCTCGGGCCGTTCGTTATGGTTTACCGCATCCAGGACACCGATCCATGGTGCCGGCGGGAAGGTGATCGGCGTCGTGGGCCTGGTATTCGATATCACGGCACAGAAAAAGGCCCGTGAGGCGGTCATCGACAGCGAGATCAGGTACCGGGAGATCTTCAATAACATGCGAAGCGGCATGGCCATCTTGACGATCGACGACGGCGAGGTGATCGTCCAGGACCTCAACCTCGCTGCCGAACGGATCGACGGCATCGATCGCGACAAGGTGATCGGCCGGCACCTCGACCAGGTCATGCCTATGGCTCGTGAATTCGGTCTGATTCAGGCGATCCAGCGGGTGCATCAGACCGGCATCCCCGAACATATCCCCTTTGTCAGAAAGGACAGGGGAAATATTGTGTTCTGGCGGGAGGGATACTTCTTCCGCCTCCCCTCAGACACCGTCGGGGTGGTCTATGACGATCTCACCACCATCAGGCAGGCGGAACTGGACCTGAAGACCAGCGAAAGGACCTACCGGACGGTGATCGAGGACCTGCAGGATGTGTTTCTCAGGACGGATTTCTCGGGTCGTCTCCTGATGATCAGTCCATCGGGTGCCTCCCTCTTCGGGTTCTCGTCCCCTGAATCGATGGAGGGGATGAACATCGTCGATCGACTCTTCCCTGATCCCGGCATCTGGGACCAGATGGTGGCGGAAATCCGCGCAAAGGGATCGATCACCGACTGGGAGTTTGAACTCATGACCATCGACAGACGACCGATCAAGGTCTCGGCGAGCTGTCATCCCTGGACGGACGACGATGGTGTGGCGGTCGGCGTTGAAGGGATGATCCGGGATATCCGCTGGAAGAAGAAGGTCGAAGAGGAGCTGCGGTCCTCAAAAGAACTCCTGGAAGGTGTGATCGATGCCATTCAGGACGTTATCGCCGTCCAGAAACCGGATCATACGATTGTCCGTTATAACCGGGCCGGCTACGACCTCCTTAATATCTCCCCCGATGAAGTGGCGGGAAGACGGTGCTATGAGTTGCTCGGGCGCTCCCGGATCTGTGACCCCTGTGCCACGGTTGCAGCGCTGAAAAGCAAAAAAATTGCACAGGTCGAGCGCTACATCCCGGAGATCGGGCGGTATTTCATCTGCCGGAGCAACCCGGTCGTCGGCCCGGACGGCGAGGTGCGGCTGATCATCGAGCAGCTCACCGACATCACCGGTCGAAAAAGGATGGAAGAAGCGCTCCAGCAGGCAAACAAAAAACTGAACATCCTCAACAGCATCACCAGACACGACATCCTCAACTGGCTCACCGCCCTCCTTGGCTACATCGAGATCGAGAAGACGACCATCACCGATCCGTCGCACCTGGAGATCGTCGGCAAGGAAGAGCTGGCCGCCTATAACATCCGGCGCCTGATCACCTTCACCAAGGAGTACCAGGACATCGGGGTGAAGGCCCCGGTCTGGCAGGACATCGGGGGGGTGACCCGGAGTGCGGTGGCCCATGTCGGATCAAAAGACCTTGAGGTTACAATTGACCTTGAGGGTTACGAGATCTATGCCGATCCGATGCTCATCCGGGTCATCGAGAACCTGATCGATAATTCCCTCAGGCATGGCGGGCATGTGCACCGTCTCAGGTTCTCGGCCAAACAGGACAAAGGAGACCTCAGGATCATCTATGAGGATGATGGCGTCGGCATCCCCGACAATGAAAAGCCGCTGCTTTTCAAGCGTGGCTATGGGAAAAACACCGGATTCGGGCTCTTCCTCTCCCGTGAGATCCTCTCGATCACTGGTCTTTCGATGACCGAGGAGGGCCGGGCCGGGGAGGGCGTGCGGTTCGTGATCACGGTCCCCCGGGTCGCCTGCCGCGAAATTTCCCGGTAGATACCCCGGCAATCATCATATAGGGGGCGGGGCCCACTATTCCTGGTGCAGACCCTTCCCGCCATTGCGATCGTGCTGGCGCTGCTCGCCGTGGCGACAATCAGGTTCCGTCTGAACCCGTTCATCGCCCTGTTCTCGTCCGCCGTGCTCTATGGTCTGATGGCAGGACTGCCGGCGTCTTCGGTGGTCGCCACGGCTGCACAGGGTGCAGGAACAATCTTTGCTCTTCTCGGTCCGATCGTGTTCGCCGGTTCGGTCATCGCCGTGGTTGTCGGGCGAGAGGGCAATCGGGAGCGGATCCTCCAGGACATCGAGCGGTTCACCCGCCGACCGTCGGCGATCGGAGGAATTGCGGGGTTCCTGTTTGCGGTCCCCTTCATGTGCTGCATCACGGCGTTCATCGTCGTATCGCCCCTCCTCTCATGCCTTCAGGATCGAAGAACGGCGATGTATGCAGCGGCTATCGGCAGTGTGCTCTCGTTCACGCTGATTTTCCCGACGCCGGTGACCCTCGCGGTCGCCGGATCTGTTGCCGGTTTTGATGCCGTGTCCTACAGTGCCGTCTGCATCCCCCTCGCCCTCGCCCTGCTGGCAGTGATCGTCTGGATGGGCGGTGCACCCCGTGGTTCCCCCGGAGAGGAAACGGCGGTTTCCGGTTCTGGACGGTCTGCATGGCTGACGATCCTGATCCCGCTCGGCTGTGCGGCACTGGCGGTGGTCCATCCGGTGTTTGGATCAGAGTCCGTGGCCGCATTTCTTCTCATCGGCATGGGTGCAGCCCTTTTCCTTGTCCCTGGAGATTTGAGGGCGGATATGCTCGGAAAGGGTGTCCGTCATGCCGGGATCATCATATATGACCTCTGCGGGGCCGGTGCCTTCGGGGCGGTGATCATCGCCAGCGGTCTCCCGGTGGAGGTCGCCGCCATTCCTCAGGGGATGATACCGCCATTCATCCTCCCGTTCTGTATTGCCGCCATTGTGCAGGCGGCACAGGGATCGAGGGTCGTGACAGCCGTCATCACTGCCGAGTTCATCTCTGCGTCCGGTTCTGTCTGGAGCGGATCCCCTGCGTCGCTCGTGCTGCTGGTCGCCGCCGGATGCCTCTCGGTCTCGGCGTTCAGTGATCCCTATTTCTGGCTGATCCGCCGCACGACCAACGATCCGGCAGAGATGGTGCTGAAACACTACTCGCTGCCCCTCTTCCTGGTTTCCTGTGTGTGCGCCGGTGCCGCCTTCCTGATTGCCGGACTTTGAACGGGAACCCGGAATCCGGGAGGGCGTGGAAAAAAATGTGCCGGGCCTGGTCAGATGGCCGGCGGAAAAATTAGAGAGATTTTGAGGTTTTCGGTATTTCTGCAATGTTTTCATAGACCTGCTGACTGCCGTCCGGGAAGGTGATCACGGTCACGGCCGGTGAGAAATCGGCATCGATCAGCGGGGCGAACCAGTAGTCCTTCAGGGCCTCCTCAGACTGCGTGAGGTTGATCGACGGCGTTGTGTATATGGTCTCATTGCCCTTTTCGGCGATATGCACAAACGATTCGACGCTGAAGGTCGCCGAACGGTCGCTCACCGAGACCACATCAACACTGCGGCCTGAAAAGGTCTCGAGCGCCGATTTCAGTTCGTCCGCCGGGTCCGCAATCCTGAAAAAGACGGCGACGTCCTCGATCCACGAGAGGGTGTAGTCAAAGGTGATCGTCGCCGTACCGTTCTCCTCGATCGCAATGTCAAGACGATCGGCGGTAAACGCCCCCGCTGGCAGGGCCAGGGCGGCGATGACAAGGAGTGCGGCCAGAATACGGATTCTGTTCTTCATACTCTCATCTCCCAGCTATACATCATTTTTTGCTCATATAAATATACTGAACCGGATGTGCGACCAGGCGGGGTTTGAGTAATATTTTTATACGAGAACCTGCATCGTGGTGTTGATGGGCTGTCCGAAGAAACAGTATGCAGCGGGGGGGCTGATGGGATGGCTGTTTGCCGTGGTTTTTGCGCTTGTGCTTGCCAGGAACATCGACATCACGTTCTTCTTCGTACTCGCATCCATTGGATTATTCATCCTCATCGAGGTGATGAACACCTCCTCTGCCCGTCCCTCCCACATCATGTACCTCAGATATCTCGTCGCAGCGGGTTTTGTGGTCTTCGGCGCCGCCATTGTCGATAAGATGGTGAGAGTTGTTATGTCATGAAACGGGTTTATATCAAAGCACTTCTGATCGTTGTCTCTATCGGCATCATCGTCATGCTTTTCGCCATTCTCGATTCTCCGCTACTGTATTCCGTACAGAACACCTCTTCAACGCTTTCGCATGTAAATCCGGCAAAATATGATGTGATCTCTGGCGATCCGGCAGGATCGGTTATTCCTGCGATGGGCGATCTGATGGATCGGTCGGGAACGATCGTCGTGCATATCAGGAACAAGGACTATGTTGCGGCGCAGGAGGAACTCGAACAATATGCAGCTGCATCCAGATCTTTCAACAACATGATCATCAATCTCGACATGACCGAGAGCGAGATGAAGGAGTTCGGGGATCGCAACAGGGAGAGTGTGGATGCACTTGCGGTCCTTCTGGAAGACAGTCGACGTTTTGATGAATTATCAAGTCTTGAAATCCAGTATCGGGACGAAAATAATCCTGAATATCTGTATTCTGTGACATATGAGGGTGATGCCCTCAAATTGAAAATGGAAGAAGCCTATGCAAAATATTCTACACAGCAGTCGCGTCTCGTCAACATCAGCGGCCGTTATGGTGTCGAATCCTCCTCATATGAACAGAGCACTGATACATTCTCCAGGGTGGTCGAGGGCGTTGCCGCCGCTCAGGAGGAGAGAACGGCACAGATAACACTCAATCCGCTCTTTCCAATGACGCTTGGCATCGACACCGATACAGCGCGTTTCGGCGAGAGCATCATCATGGCCGGAACACTCTATCGAAGTCCATACACCGATGTCTCGATCTATATCGACAGTACGCTGCGGGGAACGGTACAGACCGATATCGACGGCAGGTACATTGCCGAATATCCCGCAGGTGACCTGAAAGCCGGCAGACACCTTGTCTATGCCACTCACGGCAGCAGATATTCCCGCGTGATCGAGTTTACCGTTCTGCCCTCGGCAGCAGATCTCACCCTCTCTGTCCGGATGATCACCGAAGATGAAGCAAATGTTGCCTGCAGTGGAACACTCACCTGTCATGACATGCCGGTCTCGGGTGAACGCGTCACTATTGTTTCTGACGACGGCAGAAGCGTTGAGACCATCACGGATGAATCGGGATCATATTATTGTACCGGGCAATTTGAGCCCGGTATCCGGAGTGTGTATGCCTCTGTCGACGGAGAAACCCATCCACTTGAATATACCACCAGCGAGATTGTCACACTTGAGATACCTCCTCCGGCCGCAACGATCACCTCCCTGATACTCAAGATTGCCGCAGTTTTGATCGCCTGTCTTGTGGGGGCGGCAATTTTAAGGGATGAAATGATGCGGAAAACATGGAGGAACGCATCGCCGGTGCCCAGGCGAACAGCCTCTCCGGGTCTGTTTCATCCAGAAACACCGGAATGGCCCCGTCCTCTCCCGGCTCCAGAGGAGATCGCACAGAGGTACGCTGATCTTGTCGGCGGGAACCGATATGGTGATGCAGTCCGTCTGCTCTATTGCTCAATAGCAGCCCGGATAGCCCGAAAAGCACAGATCAGCAATTATCCGGCATGGACTCCCCGGGAAATACTTGGAGCGGGTGCAAAAGGCCCTGATGATGGGCTCAAACACTTTATCGGCCTCTATGAGGAGGCGAGATATGGGTCAGACAGCCCGACGGCCGATACAGCACGACTGGTGTTCTCCTCCTATGACACTGTGGTAAAGGACTTCGGGGGTGTGAACGATTAACCGGGTCCATCTTGTATCCACCGTGCTGGCAGTGGCGGTGGTGTTCATCCTCCTTGTTCACCTCTCCGCAAATGACCTCGAGTACAGCAGATACAACCTCGAGTGGAATGGCACCTCGATCGTCAGGGGGGTGCTGGACGGGCACGGCGCCTCGGTTCTGGTGGACTCGGACGATCTTCTGTCCTGTTCCGATACTCTCCTTCTCATGATCGCCCCCACGACCTCTGCCGGCGATGGTGAGGTCAACGACATCCGGGCATTTCTGTACGGTAACAACACCCTCTTCATCGCCGACGATTCCGGCATTTCCAACTCACTCCTTGCGGGCATCGGTTCGAAAATGCGGATCGCTCCCGGCAATATCACCGGGCTGGATACCGCCTACAGGGATCCATCCTTCCCGAAGGGGTATCAGGCAACCGATCACCCCCTGGTCAGGGGTATTGAATGGGTGGCGTTCAACCGTCCGGCACAGGTACTGGATGGGGAACCCCTCCTCTCATCCGGACTGTTCAGCTGGTACGACCTTGACGGGAATGCCCTGATGGACCCGGGAGAACCCTCAGGAACATTCGTTTTCATCGCCAGGGAGGATGTGGGCGGAGGAGAGGTCATCGTCTGCGCGGACCCGAGTATCTTCATCAATGCGATGCAGAAGCATACAGCACCGGAAGGGAATCGAGCGTTTGTTGAAAATCTGGTTTCTTTGAAGCAGAATGTCCTTGTTTCTGGAGACAATTCGGCAACTGAGCGGACCAGTGCCTTTGGATCCGGTTTTGTTGCCCTGAAATGCAGCCCCTATCTTCAGGCTGCGGTATTGTGCGCTGTCCTGGCGGCAGCTGCACTGGTGTGGACGAGGAAGATTGCCAGGTGATATCATGGCTCAGGAAAGAGTATCCAATGATCTGAAGGCATTATCAGAAGCCTATGCACAGATTTCCAGTCAGATCGAACGTTTTGTCGTCGGGAACCGTCCGCTCATCGAGATGATGTATGTGGGCATGCTCAGCGGGGGGCACATACTCCTTGAGGGCGTCCCCGGGACGGCGAAGACGGTCCTTGCAAAAACGGTGGCCCTGCTCTCAGGGTGTGAGTTCCGGAGGATCCAGTGCGCCGTTGACATGCAGCCCGCGGACATCCTCGGTGTGCGGGTCTACGATCCTGAAAAACGGGATTTTATCTTGAAAAAGGGGCCGATATTCGCGAATTTTGTTCTGATCGACGAGATCAATCGTGTCAGTCCTCGGACGCAGAGCGCCTTTATTGAGGCGATGAGTGAGCGGCAGGCTACGATAGACGGCATTCGCAACCGTTTTTCCGATCCCTTTTTTGTGATCGCCACCCAGAACCCCTATGAGTTCGAGGGCACCTTCCCGCTGATCGAGGCACAGAAAGACCGGTTCATGTTCAGTGCACATCTCCAGTATCTCAGTGCGGATGAAGAACTGGAGATTATCAGAAGGGAGAGCACCGGATATCTGGACTGGGAGGCATTCAGCGAAGAGATCCGTCCGGTGCTGGCCCCCTATACCATCCAGCAGTATGTCCGGACGATCCAGAAGATCCGGGTCGAAGGACCGATAATGCACTATATCAGGGACCTGATCCTCGAAACCAGGAGTCATGACCATATCTGGCTCGGTGCGAGCCCGAGGGCCTCAATTGCCTTTGTCAGAGGGAGCAGGGCCCTTGCCGCGCTCAACGGCAGATCATATGTCATTCCGGACGATGTGAAAAATATTGCCAGGTACGCTCTTCCTCACCGCCTGATTCTCCGGCGTGAGGCCGACATCGGGGGGATCACGACGGCAGATGTGACCGAAGAAATTCTGGCTGCTGTCGAGGTGCAGTAGTGGAGGTCGGTCGGGGCGCAGAGATCACGGGCGCATGCATTCTCATACTTGCCGCTCTCGCCGGTATTGCCGGGAGTGTGCCTGCGTTGATCGGTGCAGGCGCTCTCAGCGTCTTTCTCCTCGCCCGTTACGCATATATGTCCCTCGTCTTCGGGCAGGTGGCGGGCAGTCTCGTCGTCGAAAGGGACGTCGGGAAACGGATCGCTCGCTCGACGACCGATATCGATGTCGATCTCGAGATCCGGGCAACAATTCCCCCGGGAATACGGGCCCTGATCAGGGATATCCCGCCTGAGGGTGGGGAGGTGATCGAGGGGGACCCGGCCGTATGGCTGAACGGACCGCTGGATGACGCATATCATCTTCATTATCGGATGAACGTTCCGGTAACCGGCAGCGTACGCTTCGGGGGTGTGTCTCTTTCAGTTGCTGACCCCTTTTTCCCCTGTTCAGGAACACTATCCGCTGAATCCATGCGTCTGCCCTCGGTCCTGATGAAGCCGAACCGTTTCTTCCTCTCCAGCAGAGGGGGAGGGATGCATAACGGTGCAGAGGATCGTCGCCGGATATCTGGAACGACCGGCGTCGTGCGTTCGATCAGGGAGTATGTGGAAGGAGATGCGGTCCGGAATATCGACTGGAAGATCTCTGCGAAGTATGGTTCCCTGTATGTCCGGGAATATGCTGCGGAGGATCAGGAACCGCCTCTTCTGGTTCTCGATGTGCCGCAGGTGATGGTGACCGACAGTGATCGTTCTGCTCTCACCGGTGCTGTGATGTCGGCGATTGCCACCTGGATGCAGGAAACCGGGAATGTCTCGCTCATGATCGTCAGGGGAGCGGGTGTCATTGCCTTCCATCCGCGTGAACCGGATTATGGGGCGATTCTTGCCTCGATTTCTGCATCCTGGTCGGCGAGACAGGATACCTGGTTCTATCGGTCCCGTCCATTCACCTCTATCCGACGGGATATCGCGGCCCTCAATTCTCGCGGGGGTGCCGGCGCCAATGGGGGAGACGGAGCCCGTGAATACGTTGCGTCGCTCGCATCGGTCTATGGCGCCGTTCTGGAGGAACGCCCGGTCACCGTGTTTGAACGGCAGGTTTCAGAGGCGGTATCGAAAGTTCGTCCCGGAAAAATCTCAATCTTCTCCTGTTTTGCGGGTGATCTGAGCCATCTGGCATTGGTTGCCGATATCGCCGCCAGGTTTGATGTGGGCGTCGATATATGGACGGAGAAGGACCAGGACCGCCAGCAGATCCTGAAGCGGGCAGGCATCAGCGGAGGTCTGGTGGAGGTGAAGGCTGCATGAAGGTCGGCATCGCCGTTCCGGGTATTGTTCTGCTTCCCGCTGTGCTCGCAGGTGCATGGAGTATTCTCTCTGGAATCGATCCGGTGTATCTTCTGTTCATTCTACTCTATGCTGTTTCAGTCCTTTTTTCATTCAGGATGGGGAGCGATGGATGGATTGCCATCATTGTGGGCGGCGAACCTCTTGTTGTCGCCTCCGGGGCTAACAATATCGCTGTTTTTATCCAGGTCACGGTGATCTGGGCGGCAATGCTCTCTGCATGGGTGGGAGGGGAGATGCGCTCAACCCTTGCATGGGCAGGAACAGTCGGAATTGGCATTCTGATTATTGGATGGGGGATTCTCATCGTTAACACCCTCATCGCCTCTCTGGTCATTATTGCGGTCCTCTGTCTTGGGGCGGCGAGCATAGTGTGGTATGGGGACTCCAGGATGAGGAAACGAATCGGGGTTCGATGATGATGAACGAGCGTTACAACAATTATTTTGGTGCCGGTGCGGTGCTCATCGTAACGGCGGCACTGATCCTCTTTGTCGTTGTCCTGACCGATAGGGGAGATCTCACGAGTGCAACTCTTGTGTTGAGCGGCATCGGCTGTTTTGTAGGCGGAATCTTTGTGCTGACCCTTTCTAAAGGTGAACCAGTCGATCAGGCCGTGATCAGTGCGTTGCCGGTGGCCGGAACAATCAACCTCAGCAGAGTGGCCTCAGACCTGGGTCTGATGGGTGATGGTGTCTACATCCCTCAAAACAACGGATCTCCGGCTGTGATGCAATTCATCCCTGCCGGAACATATGAACATGCGGTCCTGCAGAACGATTTTTCGTTTGCGATTGGGAAGAATTCGACCGGACTGGTGTTTGTGCCGCAGGGCCTCCCCCTCTTCGATCATCTCTGCAGGGAAACCGGACTTATATTGGCGTCCGATGAGTCGGAACTCCTGGTTTCGGTGGGTGAGGTCTGTTCGGATGTGCTCGAAGTGGCCGATAGTGCGAATGCCGTTCGCAGCGGTGACAGCATTGTCGTGACCCTCAACAATTTTCGACTGTATTCCGGGTGCAAGATGGTGAGGGCCGAATCCCCGAAGTGCTGCACCATGGTCGGATGTCCGGTCTGCAGCTGCATCGGCTGCATGCTCGCTGCCGCCACCAGCACCCCCTGCTCACTGGTGGATGTGAGTGTTGATGACCGGAAACAGTCCATTGCCCTGGTCTATTCCTATCACGCCGATGCAGGGGTATGAAGCCCTTTTCAGCTCTATTTTTCCGTCCTGAACATTGGTCGGGAAGCCGGCGGTTCTCTGCCTGAAGATGCGAACGCCCCCGCCATCACCGGCAGAGTGACATCTGCCGGTCGACACCTCCCCGCTCCGGGGCTTCGTGCAGGAGTTCGTGCCGGGTGTGACGTCCGGATAAAAGAGAAAATCATCCTGATAGACCGTGCCGGCGCACGGTCGGCAACGCTGCAAAAAAAAGCAGTTACTTTCCTGCTCTTCTGAGCAGGAACATCACCGCGAAAATGCTGAGCAGGACCGCACATCCCAGTGGTGTCTGTTGCGGTGTCGTCGGTGGTTCAGTTGTCGCCGGTGTTGTAGCCGGAACTGTTGTGATCGTCGTCGCGGTTTCAGAGCTGGCAAACTGCATCGGGCAGAAGACGCCGGCACCTGAGATATCAGCACAGACCATTCCCTCCTCGATTCTGCTTGGCAGGATCCCCCATACCTCATCAGTATAATCTGCAATAAAGACTAGAGCCGAACTGCTCCTGAGTTCGGGCGGCAGGGCAAACCGCAATGTGGCAGGTTCGTCGAAATATGCCGAATCGGGCAGGATCGCAACAGCATGCCCGACTGACATCCACCCCTCCGGTATACTGATGATCGGTGCCTCTTCCAGAGAGATGCAATCAGTGGAGCAGACATCCAGGCAGCACCCCAGATCGTCGGACCAGATCCGCTCCCCGTTCTCCGGTTCGGGTATGGTTGTCGTAAGTGCCCCTCCTGAACTGCCGGAGGATCCGCTGCTCCCTCCGGATGAAGATGTTGGATTGGTGGTTGGTTCGGTTGTGGGTTCTGTCGTCGTCCCGGGTTCGGTTGTTGGTTCGGTTGTGGGTTCTGTCGTCGTCCCGGGTTCGGTTGTTGGTTCGGTTGTGGGTTCGGTTGTGGGTGGTGTTGCACCTGATCCCTCCCCGATGGTCACTATCGTGTCCAGCTCGGTGTTTCCTCCGATGGTGATCACGATCCTGCTCGTCCCGTCTGTGATGCCGCCAACCGTAAAGGTGATCGAACCGTCCGCAGGACCGGTCTTTGTCCCGGTCAGCCTGAACTGGGTGACAACCTGAGAAGCGTCCGGAAGGGACTGACCCTCCAGCCTGAAGTAGTCATAGGTTCCGGCCGGTATATTCTGCTGGCGAGAAAAACTGAAGACGCCGTTCTTTGACGGACCGCCGACATTGATTGTGCTCCCGTCGATATAGGTCGAAAGTGTGGTATACAGCGTGTTCTCCGTCGATGCCGAGATCCACCCGCCACTCAGAGAGATTGGTAAACGATAATTCTGTACCTCATACACAAAGCGTTCATTCCCGCCGATGGGAAATCTACCCTCCACGAGGATCGCAAACGCCGTGCCGTCGGGCAGACCGGTCATGGCAATGGTGATTTCGTCACCGGCATCGATCGCATCAGGCGTTACAGTAATTCCTGTTGCGCCGCATCCCATCGGCACACATGTACACACCAGTATCAGGGCAAATACAGCAATTCTTGTATGCAAATTCCCGTCCCCCCAGGGTACGACAGGTAGTAAACATTATATATTATAAATGTTACTTGGGATACGGGGGGAACGTAATGGAAGCGACCTCTAGGTTTAGAGTAAGATTAATGCGTATTATGCTCCTTTTTGTTCTGTTTCTCGGGATGACGGCAATCGTCTCTGCAACGAGTCCGGTTGTCACTGTTTCGAGTGATCAGACCTTTTCCTATAAAGGAGTTGAGGTTTCAACAATCGCTGTGATCGATCTGCTGGACCCATCGATAACCGATGTCGAGCTCTCAGCAACAGGCGAAGACAGCCTGAAATCGATCCTTGGACCATCAATCAGGTACATCATACGGGACTACCCGACACGGACCATCAACCTGGATGGGGCGACCATCTCGGTGAATGAGGTCGGCGATGTTGATTGGTCGGGAATGAACACCTATCATGTGTATACATCCCCGGTTATCCCGACGATCATGGCGGATGTACCGGGAGAATCCGGCAACATCATGCTGATCAGGTGTCCGCACTCGATGGATTCGTCAAATCTGATGGATCTCAACGGTCTGATGGCGGCAACCGATTCCCTGTATATGTACACCGATGACGGCATCATTCACATCGATCCGCAGACAAACACCTACACGTTGTGGGGCGGTTTCGATCCCGGGGACTATAACCCCGACGACTTCGGTGCGACACTGGCCGCCACCGAGGTCGACCTCGATGCCTTTGTCGGCGATGCGTCCCTCGGCGAGATGATGGGGACGGTCTACCCTCAAACACTCCCTGAAGCCGGCGAGTATGTCTGCTATATCATGAGGTATGAGCCGGAAACGTCAACAATTGTCATACTCGGCATGGCGCCCGTGATCATCATGGACGGTGACCGCAGTCTGACCTGGAATGGGAGCACTGATCCCGGCACCTGGGATGAGGGAGATGCAATGCTCGGGTTTGAGGGAGGCAATAATCTTGTGGCGTGTGCCTACCTGATCGTCAAAGAGAATGCTGTCTTCGACTGTGTCATGTCCATCAATGAGGATAATCTGGCCGCCCTCAAGGACCACCCGATGCCCACCGTCTCATGTCTCATCGACTTCCTGAAGCAGCAGGTGCCTGGCCATACGTATGCAGAGAGCCCGATCATCATCTCGCTCATCGTTGACGGCGAGGAGCAGACGCCCGGCGACCTCAATTCCATGATCCCCATATCCACCGGGTATGGCGTGGCAGGCGCGGACACCGGCAATGAAGTCGTTGTCCCGGCATCTGTGCTCGGCGGGCTGAACGACGGCACCTATCTGGTCATTCTTCTCGGTGTCGGGGCCAGTGGCGACGTCGTCGCCCTCGATCAGGCAGTGGTCGGCATCGGTTCGACAACCGTTATTGATGATGAGCAGTCGGCAACGGTTGCCAACGAGGGTGGTGATGACCCCTACTGGTCACGTATCGGCGGCGGTGAGAAAGGCCTCATCACCATCGATGATGGGGCCTCGCTGGCAGAGATTGAAGGTTCGGACTCCTCTGATGAGAACGGAGCCGGGACGGTCACGGCAACCGGAGCGGCCTCGGTCAGGGATATCAATGGAGGAACCGAAGCGGCTGCAGCAGCCGGTGCTGCGCCAGCTGATACCGTGATTCCCTCTGATGCGGGAGGCAGCAGCTCTGCCGCAGTGGGATACACCCTGGTCGGGCTGATCGTCCTGGGTGCTGCCGGTCTGACCCTCAACAGGTACCGGTTCAGATAAGGCGGACTGATCCGCCACTTTTTTTCGTCACCTCTTTTCCGTCCACAGCATTTAACCCTCTGGACAATGAATACAAAAGACGATGGCTCATCTGACCGTGGATATCGGCGGACGGCCCGGACGGGACTGCCGCGGCTTTTGTGAATACTGTTATTTCAGGCATGTGGGTGAGGTCGCCCCGTTCGGGTGCAGGTATTGCATGCCGTTCTCGGTCGGATGCGATTACTGCACCCGGGGGGTGAAAGAGCAGTATTCTGGCTTCAAACCGCTCTCCACGGTTGCGGACGAGACGCTTGCCACGCTCCAGATGATCACGGACGACATCAGCCGGATCACGATCAGCGGCGGCGGTGATCCCAGCTGCTATCCGGAGTTTCGCGACCTCGTGGAACTGCTCGGGAGCATGGAGGTGCCGCTGCATATCGGATATACGAGCGGGAAGGGCTTTGACGATCCCGAAATCGCTGATTTTCTCATCGAGAACGGCATGGCCGAAGTGTCCTACACCATCTTTTCTGCGGATCCCGAAAAACGGCGGCGCTACATGCATGATCCGACCCCGGAGGCATCACTGGCGGTGATGCGCCGCCTCTGCGAGGAGATCGACGTGTATGCCGCCGCTGTCGTGATGCCCGGCGTCAACGACGGTGAGGACCTCGAGAACACCTGTGCATGGCTGGAGGACGCCGGGGCACAAGGGCTGATCCTGATGCGGTTTGCGAACACCACTGAACAGGGCCTGATCCTCGGCAATGCACCGTTGATTCAGGGCCAGCCCATCCAGTCGGTCGAATCCTTTGATGCTCTCGTCAGGGAGATGAACGACCGTTACTCCCTGAAGATCAGCGGCACGCCGCTCGGGGATCCCTCGATCGGATCACCCTTTGCCATCCTGGACGAACCCGACCTTCTGGAAAAACTCCCCCGTATCCGCGCCCATGCCTCGGTGATCACCGGGAGCGTGGCCGCACCCTTCATCAGGCGGGTGCTCGACGCCTGTGGCGGCGGATGCGATGTCGTCGGGGTTGAAAAGGAGATCGCCTGCCTGATCACCATTGACGACCTGCGCTCGATCGATACCGCCGACCTTGCGGAGACGGTGATCATACCCGGACGGGCGTTTGTCCATGATCGTCAGGCCGCTGAGGTGCTCGGCATGGACGGGACCGCACGGAGAGTGCTGCGCGGGCCCGAGACCCTCACCGCCGACGCCGAGACCTCGATGGGGATGCGGCGTGAAGAGGTGCTCATGATGGAAATGGAGGGTTTTTCCTCCCTCATACACCTGATCAACCAGAACGGAGAGAGAAAATAGGGAGTATTTAGTCTTCCTGGGCAGCGCTGTTGAAGCGCTCCATCTCGAGGTCGCGGAGCACATTTCTCCGGATCTTGCCGGAGATCGTCTTTGGCAGTTCGTCCACAAACTCGATCGCCCGCGGATACTTGTACGGGGCGGTCGTCGCCTTCACATATTTCTGGATATCCTTGATGAGTATGTCCGAGGGCTCATAACCGGGTGCAAGCACCACAAACGCCTTGACGATCATGCCGCGGATCACGTCCGGCGATCCGACGACGGCGCATTCCTGTACGGCCGGGTGCTCCATCAGGGCCGACTCCACCTCGAAGGGCCCGATCCGGTATCCGGAACTCTTGATCACGTCGTCCGCACGGCCGACAAACCAGAAATAGCCGTCGTCGTCCATATAGGCCTTGTCGCCGGTATAGTACCAGCTCCCGCAGAAGGCCTCGTCGTTGGCCGTTGGATTGTCGATATAGGACATGAACATGCCGGCCGGCTTCGGGTCCGCCCAGATGGCGATCCGGCCCTCTTCACCGGGCGCCGCCGGACCGCCGTCGTCGTTGTGGAGTTCAATCCGCCACCCGGGTGCCGGTCGACCCATGGACCCGAACTTCGGCTCCATCCCCGGGAAGGTGCCGATGCAGAGCACTGTCTCGGTCTGGCCATATCCCTCGTAGATCGTCAGCCCGGTCCCCTCCTTCCAGGCCCGGATCACCTCGGGGTTGAGGGGTTCGCCCGCACTCACGCAATGCCGGAGCTGGGAGAAATCGAACTTCTCGAGGTCTGCAAGGATGAGCATCCGGTAGACCGTGGGGGGGGCGCAGAAACTCGTCACCTCATAGCGCTCCAGCACCGGCAGGAGTTCGGTGGCCTTGAACTTGCCCCTGATGTCATAGACGAGGGTGCATGCCCCCTGCATCCAGGGCCCGAAGAACTTCCCCCATGCGGCCTTTCCCCATCCGGTGTCGGCCAGAGTGAAGTGGAGATCGTTCTGATTGAGATCGAGCCAGAACCGACCGGTGATGATATGCCCGATCGGATAGGCCTGGTTGTGGAGCACCATCTTCGGTTCGCCGGTGGTGCCGGACGAGAAGAAGATGAGCATCGGATCGCTCGAACGGGTCTTCTTCATTCCGGGGAGTTTGATCAGCTGCGACGACACCGGTGCCGGGTAGTCCAGCTCGACCGGGTAACTGATCCATCCGGGGAGGTCGCCGTCGACCACAAAGCGCGAGACCAGACTCGGGCATTTGGAGCAGATCTCGTCGACCTTCCAGGCGTTCTCCATATCGGTGACGACCATTTTTATCTTGCCGGTGTTCACCCGGTACTCCAGGTCCTTGGGGGTGAGCATGGTGGGCGTCGGGCAGAAGACGGCGCCGAGCTTAATGGCCGCAAGCGAGACGATCCACCATTCGGGAATCCGGTGGAGCATAATGATGATCCGGTCACCTTTTTTAATCCCGTATTTGAGGAGCATGTTTGCCGCCTGGTTGGAGAGGTTCATCAGGTGGCGGAAGGTGTAGAACTTTTCATGCCCCTCCTGGTCTGTCCAGATCATCGCCAGGCGATTGCGGTCCTTTTTTGCCCACATGTCGACGACGTCGAAGCCGAAGTTAAACGACTCGGGCACCTCCTGAACAAAGGAGGCGCAGAGGTCCTCGTAGGCGTTGGGTGTATGCTCGGCGTCCTGCATAGCGGTACTACATGGAGCGCTGGCAATAAAAAAGGGTGTGTGACCGGAACAGAAAGGAGATTCAGGTGGGCCGATGCCCGGTCTCGGGTCCGTTTTCGCTCTCGAACCGCTGCATCTCCATCATCTTCAGTTCTTTGCGTTTAATTTTTCCCGACATCGTCTTGGGGAGGTCGTCAACGAATTCGATGGTTCGAGGGTATTTGTAGGGGGCGGTGGTCCGCTTCACGTGTTTCTGGAGGTCCTTGACGAGGAGTTCGGAGGGTTCGAAACCGGCGTTGAGGACCACGAAGGCCTTGACGATCAGCCCGCGGATCAGGTCGGGTGATCCGACGACGGCGCACTCCTGTACGGCCGGGTGCTCCATCAGGGCCGATTCCACCTCAAAGGGTCCGATCCGGTAGCCCGAACTCTTGATCACGTCGTCGTCCCGCCCGACAAACCAGTAATACCCGTCATCGTCGCGGTAGGCGCGGTCGCCGGTGAAGTACCAGCCGTCATGGAACGACTCGGCGTTTGCCTCCTTGTTGTCGAGGTATTCGACGACGAGACCGACGGGACGCGGATCGAGGAAGACAGCGATCCTCCCCTCCTCAAAGGCCTCGCAGGCCTTCCCCTCGTCGTTGAGGATCTCCACATGCCAGCCCGGCGAGGGTTTGCCCATCGACCCGTATTTCGGTTCCATGCAGGGGAACGAGGCGATGGCGCAGACCGTCTCGGTCTGGCCGTAGCCTTCCCTGATGGTGAGGCCGGTGCCTTCCTGCCAGATGCGGATCACCTCGGGGTTGAGGGGTTCGCCGGCGCTGGTGCAGTGGCGCAGTTCTCGGAGGTCGTATTTCTTCAGGTCGGCCAGAATGAGCATCCGGTAGATGGTCGGCGGGGCGCAGAAGGTGGTCACCTCGTATTTCTCCAGGAGGGGGAGGACCTCGGTGGCCGAGAACTTGCCCCTGATGTCATAGACGAAGATGGCGGCGCCGCAGATCCACTGCCCGAAGATCTTGCCCCAGCCGCACTTCGCCCACCCGGTGTCGGAGAGGGTGAGGTGGAGGTCGTGCTCGTTGAGATCGTGCCAGTATTTCGCCGTGATGATGTGCCCGAGCGGGTGGGCGTTGTTGTGAAGCACCATCTTCGGTTCGCCGGTCGTGCCCGAGGTGAAGTAGATGAGCATCGGATCGGTGGACCTGGTCTTCTTTGCCACCGGCATCGAGACGGTGCGATGGGAGACCGGTGCAGGATACATCAGTTCGTACGGGAAGTTTGCCCATCCCTCGAGTTCGCCGTCCGCCAGGAACCGCACCTGCAGTGACGGACATTCCTGACAGATCTCATCGACCTTCCAGGAGTTCTCCAGGTCGGTGATGACCATCTTGAACCGTCCCACCTTGATCCGGTATTTGAGGTCCTTGGGGGTGAGGAGGGTGGGGCAGGGACAGTATACGGCGCCGAGTTTGATGAGGGCGATCACAAAGATCCACCATTCCGGGATCCTGGGGAGGAGAAGGAGTACACGGTCTCCCTTGCCGATGCCGTATTTCAGGAGAATATTTGCCGCCTGGTTGGAGAGGTTCATCAGGTCCCTGAAGGTGAACTTCTTCTCGTTGCCATTCTGGTCTGCCCAGATCATGGCGAGGCGGTTGCGGTCTTTTTTTGCCCATGCGTCGATGACGTCGAACCCGAAGTTATAGTGTTCGGGGACGTCGATAGAAAAGGACGCACAGGTCTCTTCATAGTTCTCCATGTTGTGCTCTGCCATGGGGATCGATCCGTATAGGTATGGTCTGTCAGCGAATTTAAGGTGTCCGCTGGAGGAGGTGCTGGATCTGCCGCCCGGTCTAGGGCGCCCCGAGACGGTCGAGAAAGATCTGCTCGATCTCGTCTTCGATGATCGCATGGATCGGCACGCCACTGTCGGGCATGCGGCTACGGATCTCGATTGGGAGCGGCGTCCGGACGTCCATGGCGGTGATTGGCCGGATCTTTATTCGTAATGGATAGACCTCGTTTTCGTTTTCGAAGAGGGGGATGCGGTTCATATAGGGATCGGATGCGACCTCTGCTGCCCCGAGAAGGGAACGCTCCGGATCCTCATCCAGGAAGAACACGGTATCACCGATCTCGGTCTTGCTGACGGTATCCCTGTGACGCTCGGCAAAGGCCAGCATCTGTTTTTCCCTGAAGGTGCCCCATTTTTCAGCACCAATCACCGCAATCCAGCAGGTCATGGATGGTGATTGGTGATGCTCTATTAAAGTCTTTCGAGGTGCGGCGGGAGGACCCAAATCTATATATGCGATCTCCCCGAGAGTGCCCGTGCGGGAGGGAGATCAATCATGCCATACCGTTGGACAAGCAATCAGGATGTCGATGAGGCCGTTGTTGTGATCATGAACGCCCTGGAGGAGGGCGGGGCATTTCCGGAGTGGTTGAGGCGGACGTTGCAGGCGGCGATCGACGACTCTGATCCGGCCTATGTGCGATATTTCTACGACGAGATCAAAAAATTTGCACCGAAATCCCTGAAACTCTTCGGCGAGACGCCGGTCGTATAGGTGAACAGGGATTTTGAGACCTTTCCCCTTCGACGGCGACGGGGGATCCCCCCATATCATTATTGGCCGCCAGAGGGCATTTCGGGTGAGGTTTTCGGGCTCGATGTTTTGTTCCTGCCCCTTCTGGGACTCCTTCTACTCTTCTGTTTCGTCTTATTCTCGGTCGTGCCGTTGCCTGCAATAAAATATTTCAGCAGTGTACGGGTCATCTGTGCCCCGAGCGACGGTTTCGTGCTCTCGAGCCAGAGGAAAAAACCGGCCATATGGGGGGTCCGGCGGCTTTCATACTTGAAACCGCCGCTCTTTGAGGGCACCATCTTGAAGTACTCCTTCTTCTTGCGTGACCTGAAATAGAGGATCGGTTTGAGTTCTGGCAGGTTTACGGCCACGATCACCTTTGAAAAATCTTTCATGATGCTCTCATAGGTGAGGCTCTCTCCCTTGATGGTGATCTCGGTCCTGCTGCAGAGAAGGCGGATCGACGGCGGGTAGAGGGCACCGAAGACCACCTTCTTGACAATCGGCGGGACCTCATCGGGATCGGTCAGGGCATCCGACGGAACACCGTTTCCCATCAGGTCGAGCATCCGTTGTTTGCGCTCGTCGTGGAGGGCCCGATAATCAAAGGGGCGTTTGGTGTGGACGTCCTCGAGATGGAGGAGTTTCGGGTGAGCGATCGGTTTTCTGGGGCGATATCTGATCTCACGCGGATTGAGCGCCCTTTTTATCTGCTCGCAGGAGGCGGTGATGATCAGCACCGAATCGGGCTCCTTCATCAGGCGCTGGACGACCGAGTTGCGCGAGATGTCCACCGACGATATGAGCACGAAGGGGACGATCGGCTGGCCGAAGAGGTAACCGATCAGGCGCTTCTTGAAGATGATCTCCGCCTCGAACTCCTTGAGATCTGAGGGTGAAGTGACGATCTCGCCAAAACCCACGGTGTTCTGCCGGTCCACAAACATCAGGTCCACTTCGGCCAGGTCCTGACCGTTCCCCCGCACCTTGATGTCCCCGTAATTTGAATAGAACATCCCGTTCTGGTTCTGCGTGATCTTCTGCCTCACATAGGGGGCGTCCGCTCCTTTTCTGATGATCCCCTTAATGAGATCGCATTCTTTGACCACTTCGAGGAGCATCTCATAGATGAGACCCTCGTACCACCGCCCCTCGGCGGTGCGCATCAATGAAATATCTTCGGAAAAAAGGTATTTCTTCTCGGATTTGCGGAGATGACGGGTCGCCTTGAGGGATAGGTTGCGCGTGGGCTTCACGGTGACTAAATTCGTGCGCATCCACTCTATCATCTCCACGCCGTTGTTCAACGCCATTTTTCTGTCCTGTTTCTTATATGATGATTGGCCGGTCCAATCATCCTGTGACGGGTTTTTTCTTCTCCAGCACAAGGATCCGCCTGGTGAGGCTTTTATGAACCCGCTGTTCATGAAACTGGAGGATGGTGAAGTGGTGCCGTGCAATCTCCCTGATATCGAGGTGGGTGATCACGACGGCACGCCGTCCTTCCTTTAATATTCGGTCCATTTCCACCATGGCCCCTTCATAGAGGCGGGTGAGCGTGTCTGCCCGGATGCAGACCGACTGGCCGTACGGGAGATCGGTCACCACCGCCTCCACGCTCCTGTCCCTGAGCGGCAGGGCGGTGGCATCGGCAAGCATCAGGTCGGCAGCGGGAACGTTGAGGCGGGAGCCCCGGATCATTTCCCGGTCGAAATCGCTTCCGATCGCCCGGACGCCGATCCATCCTGCTTCTTCCAGCATTCCGCCGGTGCCGCAGAAGGGATCGCAGAGCACCTCCCCGGGCATGACGCCCGAGAGGTTCAGCATCGCCCTGGCCATCCGCGGCATCATTACGCCGGGATGGAAATACGGGCGTGTTATTGGCCTTCTGTTTTCATATGGGCCGCGAAGGTCGGCATACATCACACGTCCAAGGTAACATCGGTCCTCTGAGAGGATCGCCCGGTAGACGATCTCGGGCGACCTGAGGTTGACCGGACCGGAGATGAGTCCGCCAATCAACCGTTCGAGGTCGAGCTGCGACGGACGCGCCAACGGTCCGGGGATCACCTTCACCCGCGCCGCGAAGGGGCGGTCTGTGGTGATCGAGAGGTTTCTGAGGAGCGCCGAGATCCCTGCAGCGGTCGGTTCGCACTCGCCGAGATATTCCATGACGGTATGGGTGAGTGCGAGACGGGTTGTTGCCGCAGGGTCCGGGCATTCTGCCACACCGACCCGTTCGCGCCGGTCGATGATCCGGCCGACACATTCGATCTCTGCGAACGGGAGGTCTGGATGCTCCCCGGAAACCTCAAAGAGCAGTTTCATGGCTACCCATTAATAGGTGACGATCAGATATATAGTGACGTGAGAGTTCCGGGAAAAACAACGATATCTTCTCTTTCTGAGGGGCGACAGATGGATACGGTCCCTCCTTTTTTCAGGCCAGAGTTTGAGGAGGCGTATCGGTTCGTCATCGACCATTACCGGGTGCCGAACCGCAGAATTGCCCTTTTTCTGCCCTGTTCGGTCCACAAACCCTACTCGGACAGTCCAAGTCATCGGCGGTTCGACGGCGTGATCGATGCCGTCCTCCCGCCCTCGAGCGTCCACCGCGTGGTCTTTGGCACCTGCGGCGTCGTCCCTCGAGAACTGGAGCGGATGTATCCCTATGCCACCTACCGCTATATGCTCGGGCGGTGCCCGGACCCGGCGGTCCACCGTTCGTTTCTGCGCATCGAGACGGCGCGGGTGGCGGCGTATCTGGAGAAAACACGGGACGTGTATCGGTATCGTGTCGCCTACTGCCTTGGCGAGTTCAGGCAGGCGATGGCGGCGGCGTCTGAGCGGACTGGCATCCCGGTGACGCTGGTCCCCGATGAGCGGACGATCGATGCATGCCGGGACCCCACGTCGAGGTTCCCGGACGGAAGCCTGAACACTCAGGTCTATCTGGCAGACCTTGCGGCGGCACTCGCCCTGCAGCGTGACCTGATGGAGGGGGAGGGGTTCACTCCTCCTGCCCCATCACCTTGTCCACAAAGTCCTTGAAAAAGCCTTTCTTCCCGGGCCCTTTCTTTTTCTCGATCTCGAGGAGACGCTCGTAGAGTTCCTTCTCCTCGTCTGAAAGGCTCTTTGGAACGACGATCCTGACCCTGACCAGCAGGTCGCCGGGCTTCCCGCGCCGTCTCACACCCTCGCCCGGGATGCGGAGGGCGGTGTTGTGCTGGATGCCGGCCGGGATCTTCAGCTCCACCGTGCGGTCGTCGATCGTCCTGATCTCGGCCGTCGACCCCACCGCCGCCTGGGCGGGGGTGATCTCCACCGCGGTCTCGAGGCTGTCCCCGCTCCGGCTGAATCTCGGGTTCTCCTCGACCAGGATCTCCACATAGAGGTCTCCGACCGGGGCGCCATAGTCGCCGGCCTCGCCATAGCCCTCCATGCGGAGGCGCAGGCCCGTATAGGCGCCTGCCGGAACATGGATGCTCACCTTCCGCTTCACCCGTGCATGCCCGCTCCCGTTGCAGGTGCGGCAGGGCTGTTCAGGGGTCTTGCCGCGGCCGCCGCACTCCGGACAGGGCGACATCCTGACGAACTGCCCGAAGAGCGACTGGCTCACCTGCCTGATCTGACCGCTTCCGCCGCACTTCGGGCAGGTGTGCACCTTCTTATTGGTGCTGCCGGTGCCGTCGCAGTCCGGGCACGACTCGGTGTGGAAGACCTCCACCTCCCGATCGGTCCCGAAGACCGCATCCTTCAGCGAGACCGAGAGGCGGAGGAGGAGGTCGGCGCCCGGCCGCGGGCCGCGCGGTCCCCCGCCGCCGAAGAAGGTGTCGAAGATGTCTCCGAAACCCGAGAAATCGGACTGGAAACCTCCGAATCCGCTGCCGCCCGAATACGACCCCTTTGAGGCGTTGGTGAAGGCGTCATGCCCGATATTGTCGTACTGGGCCCGTTTCTGGGGATCGGAGAGGACCGAATAGGCCTCGTTGATCTCCTTGAACCGGTCCTCTGCGCCCTCTTCCTTGCAGACATCTGGGTGGTACTTGCGTGCAAGGTTGCGGTACGCCTTCTTGATCTCCCCTTCGCCGGCGTCCCTGGAGACACCGAGGACATCATAGTAGCTTCCCGCACTCATCCCGAATCACTCACTCTTCTTGTCGTCCTTGACATTGAAGTCTGCATCGACAACATCGTCATCCTGTTTCTGGCCGCCTGCTGAGGCGCCCGCTTCGGCCTGGGCCTTCTGGGCCTCTTCATAGAGCTTTGAGGTGACGGCGAAGACGGCCTCGGTGAGGTCCTCCATCTTCTTCTTGATCTCCTCGATGTCCTCGCCCTCAAGGGCCGTGCGGAGGGCGTTTGCGGCCTCCTCGATCTTCGTGCGGTCGGCGTCGTCGATCTTGTCGCCGCTCTCCTTCAGGGTCTTTTCGGCGGTGTAGACCGCATTATCGGCGGTGTTGCGGATCTCGATCTCCTCGCGCTTCTTCTTGTCCTCCTCCTCGAACTGCTGGGAGTCGTTGACCATGCGGCTGATCTCGTCCTCGGAGAGGCCCTTGCCGCCCTTGATCGTGATCGTCTGCTCGTTGCCGGTCCCGAGGTCCTTGGCCGAGACATGGACGATGCCGTTGGCGTCGATATCGAAGGTGACCTCGATCTGCGGGATGCCGCGGGGCGCCGGCGGGATGCCGGTGAGCTGGAAGCGCCCGAGGGTGAAGTTGTCCTTTGCCAGGGCGCGTTCGCCCTGCATCACATGGATCTCGACGCTCGTCTGACCGTCTGCGGCCGTCGAGAAGATCTGGCTCTTCTTGGTGGGGATGGTGGTGTTGCGCTCGATCAGCTTGGTGTCGATGCCGCCCAGGGTCTCGATGCCCAGGGAGAGGGGCGTGACGTCGAGCAGGAGGACGTCCTTGGTCTCGCCGGTGAGCACACCGCCCTGGATGGCGGCGCCGAGGGCCACGCACTCGTCCGGGTTGATCCCCTTGTCCGGGTCCTTGCCCAGGATCTTCTTCACCGTCTCGACGACCAGGGGGACGCGGGTCGAACCGCCGACCAGGAGGACATGGTTGATGTCTTTTGCGGTCATGTTGGCGTCTGAGAGCGCCTGTTTCACCGGTTCGACGGTCTTCTCGACCAGGTCGCCGACGAGCTGCTCGAACTTTGCCCGCGAGAGGTCCATGTCCAGGAACTTCGGGCCCGAGGCGTCGGTGGTGATGTAGGGGAGGTTGATGTTCGTCTTCTGGGTGGTCGAGAGTTCCTTTTTGGCGTTTTCAGCGGCGTCGCGGATACGCTGCATTGCCATCGGGTCCTTTGCGAGGTCGATGCCCTCCTTTGCCTTGAACTCCGCCACGATCCAGTCCATGACGCGCTGGTCGAAGTCGTCGCCGCCGAGATGGTTGTTGCCGGCGGTGGACTTGACCTCGAAGACGCCGTCGCCGAGTTCGAGGATGGATACGTCGAAGGTGCCGCCGCCAAGGTCGTAGACGAGAACGGTGGCCGCCTCCTCTTTGTCGATGCCGTAGGCCAGGGCCGAGGCGGTGGGTTCGTTGATGATCCGCATTACCTCAAGCCCGGCAATCTTGCCGGCGTCCTTGGTGGCCTGGCGCTGGGCGTCGTTGAAGTAGGCCGGAACGGTGATGACGGCCTTCTCGATCTTCTCGCCCAGGTATGCCTCGGCGTCGAGCTTCATCTTCTGGAGGATCATCGCCGAGATCTCCTGTGGGCTGTATTTTTTGTCGTCGATGTCGACGGTCTCGCTCGTGCCCATCTTCCGCTTGATCGAGATGATCGTCCGTTTCGGGTTGGTGATCGCCTGCCGCTTTGCGACGTTGCCGACCAGACGCTCCCCGTCCTTGCTGAAGGCGACGATCGAGGGGGTGGTCCGCCCTCCCTCTGCATTGGCGATGACGGTGGATTTTCCGCCCTCGATGATGGCCATGCATGAGTTCGTCGTCCCGAGATCAATACCAAGTACCTTCTGTGATGCCATGGTGTTATTCCTCCTGTTCCTTGTTTTTTGAAACGGCAACTTTTGCATGCCTGATGACCCTGTCGTGCATGCAGTAGCCGCGGATGAATTCTTCAACAACTGTACCTTCGGGTTTGTCGGACGGCACACAGACCATCGCCTCGTGCTCCTCAGGGTTGAACTCGCAGTCGAGGCAGTCCAGTGGGGTTATGCCGTTTCGTTCCAGGATCCCGATGAACTGTTTCTGGATGCTCTCGAGTCCTTCCCGGAGCGAGGCATCATCTGCCTGCAGGGCCCGCTCGAAGTTGTCGGCGACCTCCAGCAGATCGGCAGCGAACGCCTGGAGGGCAAATTCCCTGATCTCTGCGATCTGCCGGTCGGTGCGTTTTCTGAAATTTTCAAAATCGGCTGCAAGGCGGAGATACCGTTCGTTCAGGTCTGCATTGGCCATTTTCAGGTCCTCGTTCTCTTTTTTGAGATTGTCGACGGTGTCCTGGGGCACGTCCTGATCCGGACCGGGTTGATCTGAGGCCGGTTCATGTCCCGGCACCACCTTTTCTTCTTCCGCCGTCATGCATATCCTCGCAAATATGTGTTACAATATCAATTGCAATGTAGTTCTATATATATGTTGCGCATGGCGCAGGCGGAAGGGGCACAATATGGCACTCAATTAGAGATCAGGTCAAAATATGGTGTTATTCAGCCACTCCGCCGTTTTTTCGGGATGCTGATCCCTTCCTGTGCCGCCAGTTCCCGCATCTTCGGCGGGAGCTCCTTCCAGCGCCAGAGGCCGAGTTCGATAAACCGGTCGCTCACCCGTTCTTTTCTGGCCCATTCCCCCAGATAATGCTCCCAGCGGGCGGCGAGGTCGGGGTGGATCTCCCGGGTACGCGCCTCCTCGCTCCCGAGCATGGCCGGGCAGTTCCAGCACCCCACCCGTTCGAACCCCATCTCATAGAGGGGGTTGCAGGGCACCTTTCGCCACCAGATGTAGAGGAAGACCTCCAGTGCCCGCCAGTTCCGGATCGGAGAGATATTCAGCTGGAGGGGATTGAACGGGTTTTCGACGACCGGAGGGAGGGTCGACCTGACAAAGGACTCATACCAGCGGTTGCCCTGCACCGTGACACAGGCACCCTCTCGCTCGCACCATTCCTTGACCGGCGTGAGCTTCAGCCGTTCGCAGCACCAGCGGTCGTCCTTTCTCGGCAGCCCGTATTTTTTTACGTCGTGCCAGAAGTCACCGGCGCGGAGGTGTGTCTCGATCCCGCACTCCTTCACAAATTCCACGGTTTCGGGAAACTCCATGCCGGTGTTCACGAAATAGGCCTCCTTGATGCCGGCGCGGCGTGCCAGCTCCCAGACGACGGTGCTGTCCTTTCCGCCTGAAAAGGAGATGTTGGCGCGCGGGCGGTCGTGCATGTGCTGCCTGATGAAACGGACGGCGGTCCTCTCCATGTTCTTCAGGGCAGGCACATTCACCCGGATCGCCTCCCCCCACGGGGGGTCGGGGAGGGTCCGCGGCGTGACCGCCCCGACCTGCCTGACCCTGACCGCCCCGTCCCGGAGTGTCCCGGTGCCGTGGAGGTCGCCCATCCTGACGACCACCGGACCGTCGGAGAGGTCGGTGCTGACCGCCAGTTTTTTGCCGCCGATCCGGCGCCGGTCGTCGGGGGCGTCGATCTCCACGATCCCTCGCGTGATAGAGGGGAGGAGGGTGGTCAGTGCATCGAGGGTCAGGTCAAGGGAATAGGAGGCGGTTGGCGGGTTGTAGGCGAGGCGGCCAAACAGAACCCCGTTGGCAATGATATTCTCCGTGCGGTCGACACCGCCGATCTTGTTGAAGAGGACGATCTGCGGCAGGCGGTCGGTGCCGTAGCGCTCCATGAGGAGGGAGCGCAGCACCTCCATGTCGTGGGCGAGGGCCGGACGAACGTCATAGGGTTTCTGGAGTGTGATTTGCGCACCGGTGGCGCCGCACCGGCAGGTCCTTCCGACCAGGGGAAGGTTGCAGCGGCTGCACCAGTAGAGGGTCTTTTTGACCGCGGGTTCCCGCATATAATCAGGTGCGGCGTGGAGGCGGATAAGGGGTGTGATCGTCCCCTTGAAAGATATAAGATGTCTGCATGCCATACCGTGATCATGAAATGGGCACTTCTCTCGGTCTGGGACAAGACGGGTATTGCTGACCTTGCGCAGACGCTTGTTGAGAACGGCTATCGCATCATCAGCTCCGGGGGGACAGGAAAAACCCTGAAAGAGGCAGGGATCGATTTTGTAGAGGTTTCAGAGTATACGGGTTCGCCGGAGATCATGGACGGTCGGGTGAAGACCCTGCACCCGCGCATCCACGGCGGTCTCCTCGGGCGCCCGGAGATCGACGGTGCGGTGATGAAGGACCTCTCGATCAACCCGATCGAGATCGTCGTCGTCAACCTCTATCCCTTCGAGCAGATGGCCGGCGAGGACCTGGACCTCGACCGCCTGATCGAGTTCATCGATATCGGCGGTCCGGCGATGATCCGGGCGTCGGCAAAGAACTTCAAGTATGTCGCCGTCGTCGTCGATCCGGCCGACTACCCGAAGGTGGCCGAAGCGGCGGCACACGGTGGGTTCACCTATGAGCAGCGGCTTGCCCTTGCACGGAAGGTCTTTGCCCGCACGGCCGCCTACGATGCGGCGATCGCCAACTACCTCTATTCTCTGGAGGGCGAGTTCCCGGAGACCTACTCGTTCCAGTTCAGGAACGGGCGTTCACTCCGCTACGGCGAGAACCCCCACCAGCGGGCCGCCGTCTATGGCGAGACCGGGATTGCCGGGCAGGTGCCCCTGCAGGGCAAGGAGATGTCCTACAACAACTACCTGGATGTGGACGCCGCCGTCTCCCTGCTGCGCGAGTTCGAGGAGCCCGCATCGGTGATCGTCAAGCACAACAACCCCTGCGGCGTGGCCCTCGGCGAGGATGTGCTGGAGGCCTATATCGCCGCACGCGAGGTCGATCCGGTCTCGGCCTATGGCTCGATCGTGGCCGTGAACCGTGAGGTGGATGCGGCGTTTGCCGGGGAGATCTGCGGCACCTTCGTCGAGGTGATCGTGGCCCCGTCTTTTTCGCCCGATGCGATCGAGACCATGCGGAGCAAACCGAATATGCGGGTGCTCGTCCTCCCGGAGCGAACCGAGGCCGACGAGGTCAGGAGCATCGACGGCGGCGTGCTCGTCCAGCGCACACCCGTGCCTGAGGAGGACTGGCAGGTGGTCTCAGAACGCGAACCCACCGAGGAGGAGGTCAGGGCGATGCGGTTTGCGATGAAGGTCTGCAAGCACACCAAGAGCAATGCGATCATCTATGCGACCGGGCGTGCGGTGGTCGGCATCGGGGCGGGCCAGATGAACCGCGTCGATTCGGCCAGGATTGCGGTCGAGAAGGCCCGCTCCCCGGTCACGGGCACCGTCGTGGCCTCAGACGCCTTCCTGCCCTTCCCTGACACCATGGAGGTGGCGGCGGCGGCCGGTGCCACGGCCCTCGTCCAGCCCGGTGGTTCGATCAGGGATGCAGAGGTCATCGAGGCCGCAAACCGCCTGAATATCGCAATGGTCTTCACCGGCGTGCGCTATTTCAGGCACTAAAGAATATCAGGGTTTTTCGGGGAATTTTCCCCGTTCTGTTCTCTTTTTTCCGGCAGATATATATCAGGGCACGTTTACATCGGAATATACACCCTGGAGGTGGTTTACTGTGGATTACGGTTCAATGCTTGGCAGCTCCTTTGAGTACACAAAGGAGGCCATATGGGGTAAATGGATGAAATGGGTCCTCCTGATCATCTGCTCGATCATCTTCCCCCTGATCATGGGATATATGATGGAGATCTATCGCGGCAAGGATCCGGCGCCAGAACTTGAGAACTGGGGCAAACTCTTCATCGACGGCCTGAAGCTCTTTATCGCGGAACTGATCTATGCGATCCCCCTGATCATCGTGGCGCTCATCTTCTTCGGCGGGGCGTTCGCCGTTGCGATGAGCGGCGGCGGCTCTGATGCGGTGATTGGAGCGGCATTCGGCACGGCGCTGATCGGTCTGCTCATCATCATTGTGCTGTCAATCATCATCGGGCTGATCGCCATCTTCGGCGGTATCCGGCTTGCACGCACCGGTGCGTTCGGCGAGGCCTTCAACATCTCGGCGATCATGGCGCATATCGGTTCGATTGGCTGGGTGGACTACATCATTGCCGTGATCGTGCTCTATGTGGTCCTCTTCGTGGTCAGCCTTGTGTTCGGCATCATCCCGTTCATCGGCTGGCTCCTGAGCATCATCATCACGCCGGCATTCTCCATCCTGGCCGCCCGCTACGTGACCATGATCTATGACAGCGCTCCGGCGCCTGCCTGATCTTTTTTTCTTTTTGTGTCTGAACGCTGCAAATTCTTTGTAATTTTTCTATTGCATGGTTAATTTACCTGCATTTACCCGGATGAAACCGATGCGCTTAAATTCTGCCGTTGTGTATCCTCACCTGTTCGTTGTGTGGTGAATTCAATGGAATTTGGAAAAATGCTCGGTGACTCGTATGAGTACACCAGAAACGGCCTCTTCGGCCAGTGGGGTAAATGGCTGCTGCTGTTCATCAGCATGATCATCTTCCCGCTCTGGGGAGGATTTCAGTGGAAGATCTATAAGGGCGAATCAACGCTTCCCCCGCTTGAGAACTGGGTGGAGATGTTCGTCAATGGTATCAAGCTGTTCATCGTCGGCATCATCTACTTCCTGATTCCCATGATCATCTTCATGTTTCTGGGCGGCGCCGGGGCATTGATCGATGCGGGCAGCGGTGCCGGATCGGCAGCGATGGACCTCGGCATGATCATCGGGTTTATCCTGTTCTTCCTGTTCTCGCTCGTCGCCATGATGGCGCTGATCCGGTTTGCGAGGACCGACAGTTTCGGCGAGGCCTTCAATATCAGTGCCATCATGGCCCATATCGGCAGGATCGGATGGGTAAACTACATCCTTGCCCTCATCATCATGTGGATCGTGCTCTTCGTTGCGATCATGCTCTTCCTGATCGTCGTGACCATCATCTCGGTCGCCCTGGCCCTGATCCCGGTCGTCGGCTGGATCCTCTCGATGCTGCTCATCCTGATCGTTGCGGTGCTGATCGGGCCCTTCCTCGGGGTCTTCGAGGCGCGCTACTTCACGCTGATCTATGACAGTGCTGAGGCGTGATTCGGTCATTCCCCTTTTTTATAGGGTTCCGGCATTGTGATTAATTGATCCGGGCTGCTGTTATTGCCGGAAATATCTGTCCAAAGAGCGTTTTCACCCTTCCTGAACTCCCCTCTCGCCTGCGGTTCGCCTCCGCCGGGAGGGGAGCACCCCCCCGAAGGACAGGATTGATGCATGGACCGGGAGAGGAGATGCGGGCGGTGTTCTGCCGCCCCCTCTTCGTGGTGAGTACGATCAGAGGAAAACCCCTTCCCATCACAAATCTTTTTATGCACTCGCCGTCGATATGATGACGGTGGTATCACTATGAGTGATTGCTTTATTTGTCGATAAGATCCGCTTTTTTGACACGACCTTACGGGACGGCGAACAGACACCCGGCGTCTCGTTGAAACCTGATCAGAAGGTTGAAATTGCATCGATGCTCTCCGATCTCGGCGTTGCCACGGTTGAAGCCGGTTCTGCCGCTGCATCGGACGGCGAGCGCACGGCCCTGCGGATGATCGCCGATGCCGGACTCTCTGCCGAGGTTGCGACATTTGTGCGAGCCCTGCCGCTGGACATCGACCACGCCGCCGACAACGGCGCCGACTGTGTCCACCTGGTGGTGCCGGTCTCCGACCTGCACATCAGCGCCAAACTCAGGAAGAGGCGGGAGGATGTCATGGAAATGGCGTTGACGGCCGTTGAGTATGCAAAGGAGCGCGGGCTCGTCGTCGAACTCTCCGGGGAGGACGCCTCCCGCGCCGACCCGGCGTACCTCGCCGACCTCTTCAGGGAAGGGGTGGAGCGTGGGGCGGACCGCCTCTGCTACTGCGACACCGTCGGCATCCTGACGCCCGAACGGGTGGCGGAGGCGGTGCCCCCCCTCCTCTTCGCCCCCCTCTCCATCCACTGCCACGACGACCTGGGGATGGCCCTGACCAACACCCTTGCGGCGTTGAAGGCGGGAGCCTCGTCGGCCCACGTGACCGTGAACGGCCTCGGGGAACGGGCGGGGAACACCCCCCTCGAGGAGATGGTGATGGCCCTGGAGACCCTCTACGGGGTCGATACCGGGGTCAGGACCGAAGGGCTCTACGCCCTCTCGGCGGCGGTCTCGAAGATGACCGGCGTGCCGCTCCCGGTGAACAAGGCGATCGTCGGGGAGATGGCCTTCACGCATGAGAGCGGGATCCACGCCCACGGCGTGCTCAGGAATGCCAGCACCTACGAGCCCATCAGGCCCGAGCAGGTCGGGCGGACCCGGCGCATCCTCCTCGGCAAACATTCGGGGAGCGCCTCGGTGCGGGCCGCCCTGCAGGAACTTGGCTATGCCTGCACCGACGCACAGGTCGGCGAGATCGTCTCCCGCGTCAAGATCATCGGCGACGAGGGGCGGCGGGTCACCGATGCCGACCTGATGGCCGTCGCCGACGCCGTCATGGAGATCGTGCGCCATCCGGTGATCACCTTAAAACAGGTGACGGTCATATCTGGTAGCAATGTCATCCCGACGGCATCGGTCACCCTGACCGTCAAGGACGAGGAGGTGACCTGTGCTGCCACCGGCAACGGCCCGGTGGACGCCGCCGTCGAGGCGCTGCGCAGGGCCGTATCGGACGTGGCCGCCATCAGGCTCGAGGACTACCGGGTGGACGCCATCACCGGCGGCACCGATGCACTCGTCGATGTCTCGGTCTGCCTGAGCAGGGAGGGGCGAATGATCACCTCCCACGGGGCGCGGACCGATATCATCATGGGGAGCGTCGAGGCGATGGTGTCCGGGATGAACAGACTGCTTGAGGAGAAGAGATGAAAACAGGAGCGAAACTGCTGATTGAGGGCCTGCAGCGCGAGGGGGTCGAGACGATCTTCGGCTACCCCGGCGGCTCGGTCCTGCCGGTCTACGACGAACTCTACGATGCACCCGTGAGGCATGTTCTTGTACGGCACGAACAGGCGGCCGCCCACGCCGCCGACGGGTATGCACGGGCGTCCGGCCGGGTCGGTGTATGTCTCGCCACCTCAGGCCCCGGCGCCTGCAACCTGGTCACCGGCATCGCCACCGCCTATATGGACTCGGTGCCGCTCGTGGCCATCACCGGTCAGGTGCCCACCTCCATGCTCGGCAACGACGCCTTCCAGGAGTCGGACATCACCGGGATCACGATGCCGGTGACCAAGCACAACTATCTGGTGAAACGGGCTGAAGACCTGCCGCAGACGGTGCGCGATGCCTTCTTCATCGCCGGCACCGGACGGCAGGGGCCGGTGCTCATCGATATCCCCAAGGACGTCATGACCGCCCAGCTCACCGAGGCCCCGCCGGTCGGCAGCCACCGCCTCCGGGGCTACCAGCCGACCTATGAGGGGCACGCCCTCCAGATCGAGAAGGCAGTCGCCCTCATCGGCGAGGCCGAACGCCCTCTCCTCTATGTCGGCGGGGGCGTGATCGCCTCCGGCGCCTCGGAGGAGGTGAGGCGGCTTGCCGAACTGATGGTGATCCCGGTCACCACCACCCTGATGGGGCTCGGTGCGCTCTCCTGCGACCACCCCCTCAACCTCGGCATGATCGGGATGCACGGCACCGAGGCGGCGAACTATGCCGTCACCGAGTGCGACCTGCTCATCGCCGTCGGCGTCCGGTTCGACGACCGGGTCACCGGGAAACTCGATGCCTTCGCCCCGAATGCACGGATCATCCACATCGATATCGATCCGGCCGAGATCGGCAAGAACAAACCGGCCGATATCCCGATCGTCGGGGACGCCCGGCGGATCCTGGAGGCGATCACCCACCGCCTTGCAGGACAGGACGGGCGCGACGGCTGGCTCGAACGGGTGCACCGCTGGAAGGCGTCCGCTGCCGCCCATTCCGACGGGGAGGACACCCTCTCTCCCGCATATATCCTGCAGGAGATGAGCGACCTCCTCGGGAGTTCGGGGATCATCGTCTCCGAGGTCGGGCAGAACCAGATGTGGGCGGCGCAGCACTACTGTTTCCGGCGCCCTCGGACCTGGATCTCGTCCGGCGGACTCGGCACGATGGGCTATGGCTTCCCGGCGGCGATCGGTGCCCATTTCGCCCGACCGGAGGAGACGGTCGTGGACGTGGCCGGGGACGGGAGCATCCAGATGAACATCCAGGAGCTCGGCACGGTCGCCCAGTACCGCATCCCGGTGAAGATCGTCATCCTCAACAACATGTACCTCGGGATGGTGCGGCAGTGGCAGGAGCTCTTCTATGACCGGCGGTATTCCTACACCGAACTCCCGCCGGTGGACTTCGTCGGCATCGGCCGCGCCTATGGCGTCGACGGTATCCGCGTCGAGGACCGCCAGGATGTCCGTCCGGCCCTGCAGGCGGCGTTCGAATCGGACGGGCCGTTCGTCCTGGACTTCAGGATCGACCGGGAGGCGAATGTCTTCCCGATGGTGCCTGCCGGAGCGGCGATCAACGAGATGATCGGGAGGAGGCAGGCATGAAGCCCCATACGCTCCATGTGCTGGTGGAGAACCGGGCCGGCGTGCTCTCACGCGTCGCCGGCCTCTTCTCCCGCCGGGGCTTCAATATCGAGAGCCTCACCGTCGGCACCTGCGAGGAACCCGGCATGAGCCGGATGACGATTGTGGTGCTCGGGGACGACGCCGAGGTCGAGCAGGTGAAGAAGCAGCTGAACAAGCTCATCGACATCATCAAGGTCTCAGATATTACGGAGCGGAGCACGGTCGAGCGTGAACTCGCCCTGATCAAGGTGACGGCCGAACCCGGTGAGAGCCGGGCAGAGGTGATGCAGATCGCAAGCATATTCCGGGCCCATATCATCGATGTGGGGGCGAAGAGCGTGATCCTCCAGGTGACTGGCGACAGCGACAAGATCGATGCCCTGGAGGGACTCCTGCGCCAGTACGGGATCCGGGAGTTCGTGAGGACCGGGAAGATCGCCCTGATCCGGGGCTCGAAGTCCTCGAAATCCCAGAATTAGGGGTTTGTGTGGGGGGGAGACCCCTCCCTCTCAGAGTCGCTGTGAGGACCGTTCCGAGCGCGGGTGCATGGGTGATGGTCCCGGGCACGGCGGCGGATCGCCGGAGGAATGCCGGAAGGCGCCCACAAAGAGTGCCTCACGACGCTGATGACGCCCATCCCTGATCCCGTCCTGCCATATGGCTGAGAGGGGATCTGCCGATCATGTTATATGTTGGCATGACACACATTGTCATGGTAGTATGATCGGCTTACCCTGTGAAACCTGTTACATCGTTGGAACCGCCTTCCTTGGAGTCATCATTGCCCTTTTTGCATGGGCGCTCGTATTCAGGGAGGGGGGTGAATGATCGAGCCGGTGACGGCGGCCATCGTTGCACTCTACTTCATCACTCTGATCGTCATCGGGGCATGGGCATCCCGTAAAATCCACAATACTGAAGATTATATCGTTGCCGGGAGATCCCTGGGGTTCTGGGTCTTCACCATCCTGATGATCTCGTCGGTCTGTTCCGGGATGACGCTTCTCGGGGTGAGCGGGCTTGGTTTTAATGCCGGGTGGCCCTCCATCTGGGAGCAGCTCTTCGTGCCGCTCGCCGCCTCCTTCTGCATCATCGTCTTCGGGGTGAAGCTCCATCGTATCGCCCGGAAAAACAACTACATGACGGTCGAGGACTATTTTGCCAACCGGTTCGAGAGCCCGAAGGCGATGCGCAGTCTTGCCGCCGTTGCAGGCATCATCGTCTCTCTCATCTACCTGATCGGGCAGTACACCGCCATATCCATCGTGCTCGTCTGGCTCTTCGGGATCCCGCACTGGCAGGCGCTGCTGGCGGCCGGGATCATCATCACCGGATACACCGTCGTGGGCGGACTCTATGCCGTTTCGTGGACGACGGTGATCCAGGGCGGTCTCCTGATCGTCGGGGTGCTCGCCATCGCCCCGCTCCTCATCGCAAAGGCCGGCGGGCTCACGCATATCAATGAGGTGATGGGCGGGATCGATCCGGCCCTGGTGCAGCCCTATCTCACCACCGGGAACACCTTCACTCCGGCCTTCCTCCTCTCGTTCGGGCTGCTGCTCACGGTCGGGCTCGCCTGCGCCCCGCACGTGATCAACAACGTGCTCGCCGCAAAACAGGAGAGCTACTTCAGGTGGTCGCCGCTCATCGCCTTCGCCGTCTACGCCGTGGTCATCGTGCTGGTGAAATTCGCCGGTTTTGCCGGTCGGGTGCTGGTCGAGGAGGGGAGCATCGTCCTGCCCGATGTCTCGAACGCCTCGGACTTCATCTTTGTCTCGGGCATCGAGTACGCCATCCCGAACCTCTGGGTCTGGTCGTTCTTCGCGGTGATCGTTCTCGCCGCCGTGATGTCGACGACCGACCGCCTGATGCTCACCGTGGGTTCGATGTTCGCATGGGATATCTGGAAGAACGTCTTCAGACCGTCGGCAGACGACCGGGAGGTGCTGCTGGTCTCGCGTGTCTCGGTGGTGATTGCCGCCGGCGGGACCCTGCTGCTCGCCGTCAACCCGCCAGATATGCTTGCATGGCTGATGTGGTCGGGCATCGGGATCATGCTCTCCACCTTTGCCGTCCCCCTGCTGGCCGGTCTCTACTGGCGGGGTGCGACGCGGGAGGGCGCCCTGGCCTCGATGGCCATCGGCCTTGTTTCCGGGGGTGCGCTCGGCTACTGGTACTACGTGGTCGAGAAACTGCCGGTCCACTTCAGCCTGTATGCGGTGATCCTCTCGGCGGTCGCCATGGTGGTGGTCAGTCTGGCGACGCAGAAGACCGACCACCGGGTGCTCGACGCCACCCTCACCGGCGGGTTTATCCAGCCCAGATAACTTTTTTTCACACGACCGTATCCAGGATCACCCGATCGGTGCCGTTTCTGAAGCAGGCGGTCACCAGCACATGAGTGCTCTCTGCCGTGGCGCCGGGCGGGCTTTCATAGACGAACTCCGCTCCGGGCTCCTGCTGTGCGCCTGACAGCGTCTCATTTTTGCCGTTTGAAAACTGCCATGAGATCGAGCAGACGTTAGCGCTCTCCGCACCTCCTGCATAGAGGAGGCAGAGGCGATCATCATCGATCCATGCCTGTGCCGATGCCGCCCGATCATCCGGCAGAATCGTGCTCCATTCCAGTGCGCCATAACCCATCAGCATGGCGACGATGAGTGTCAGGGCAAACACTACCGAAACCGTTGTCGATCTGATGATCCCATCTTCATTCAGCACGCTCTGCCCCCCACAATGATAAATGGTGCAGAGCATATATTATTATATAAATATTTTGGCGATCTCTTCGGACAGGCGAATAGTATTAAGGGGGAGCTGCATCCCTTACCCTGGAGGAAAATGTCATGACCGGCGACATGGCAAAACCGCACTGCATCAACCGCCTTCCGGCCCGCATCCTGATCAAGGACATCTCACCCGAAGAGGCGAACGAATACATCAGAACGCGGGTGCGCGAGCACTATGAACTCCCCCCCGACTATGCGATACGCGATGTGGTCATTCTTGGAAAACCCCCGATGCTGGTGGGAATTCTGTCCAGGAAAAAGAAAATCATCTTCCAGTTCACAAAACCGTGCTTTGGAACGGCACTGATGGAGATGGACGCCCTTCCCGGGGACATCGAACAGATTCGTGCAGACCTGGCGCCTGCAGAGGAGGAGGTGTCCTGACCGGGAGATATCCCGCGCTTTTTCCTTCCCGTGCAGGCACATGCACACCTCCCCGGTCACCCTGCAGGGTACCCGATACAATGGATAAATATGCAGGAGAACGAATAGTATAAGAATGGAATCTCCAACACTATTTTCGAACTTTCCCATATCTCCCGATATCCTCAAGGCCATTGAAGACATGGGCTTTGAGGAACCGACACCCATTCAGACCCTTGCGATACCGCCGATTCTCGAGGGCCGCGATGTGACCGGTCAGGCGCAGACCGGGACCGGAAAAACCGCCGCATTCGGCATCCCTGCAATCGAACTGGTCAATGCAGGGGACAGAACGACGCAGGTGCTCGTGCTCTCGCCGACCCGCGAACTGGCCATCCAGACGGCCGAGGAGTTTGGACGCCTCGCCAGGCACCGGGGGGCGGTGTCGGTGCTGCCGGTGTACGGCGGTCAGCCGATCGAGCGCCAGTTCAGGGCGCTCCGCCAGGGCGCCCAGATCGTGGTCGGGACGCCGGGACGGGTCATCGATCACCTCGACCGCGGCACCCTCGACCTGAGCGGGGTGAAGATGGCGATCCTGGATGAGGCCGACCAGATGCTGGACATGGGCTTCCGGGACGACATCGAGGCGATCCTGAGCGCCACACCGGCGGAACGCCAGACCGTCCTCTTCTCGGCCACCATGCCAAAACCGATCCGCGAGATCTCCCGGCGCTTCCAGAGGAACCCGGAGTTTGTGAGGGTGCAGCACCGCCAGCTGACCGTGCCGCAGATCGAGCAGTCCTATCTTGAGGTGCGGCGGGGCGACAAGATGGAGATCCTCTGCCGCATCCTGGACATCTACGACCCGTCCCTTGCCCTGGTCTTCTGCAACACCAAGCGAGGGGTGGATGAGGTGACCTCGGGCCTCCAGGGGCGGGGCTACTTTGCCGAGGGGCTCCACGGCGATATGAAACAGGTGCAGCGCGACCGTGTGATGGCAAAGTTCAGGGCGGGCAGCATCGACGTGCTCATCGCCACCGACGTGGCGGCCCGCGGGATCGATGTCGATGACGTGGACACGGTCATCAACTTCGATGTGCCGCAGGACGTGGAATACTATGTCCACCGCATCGGCCGCACCGCCAGGGCCGGGCGCACCGGACGGGCGATCACCTTCGTCGGCCCGAAGGAGATCTACAAACTCAGGACGATCCAGAAGTTTGCGAAGATCCGGATCGGCCGCATCCCCCTCCCGACCGCCGAGGACGTCGCCGAGTCCAAGACGCGCAACCTTGCCAATAAGGTGAAGGAGACGATCGATGAGGGCGGCATTGAGCGCTACACCGAGGCCGTCGAACGCCTGATGGTGGAGGAGTACACCTCGCTGGAGATCGCCGCCGCCCTGATGAAGATCCAGCTCGACACCGGTGCAGAGCCCGAGGCCGCCCCGGAACTGTCCAGGGACGAGTCAGGCGGGGAACCAGGAATGGTCCGCCTGATGCTGAGCGTCGGGAAGCGCCAGCAGATCCGGCCCGGCGATATCGTCGGCGCCATCGCCGGCGAGACCGGGATCCCGGGGCGCTCGATCGGTGCGATCACGATCCGCGAGAGCCGCACCTATGTGGATATCCCGGCCGAGATGGTGGCGCAGGTGATGGAGCGGATGCGCGGCAAGAGCGTGCGCGGCTTCCCGGTCGATATCACGCCGGCCTCGGGCCGCGTCGAATGACGGATCCCTCCCGCTTTTTTCTTATTTTTTCCGTCCTGCCCGGATCCGTTCTGCCGTCTGGGCGGCGTGCACCGCTATCGAGGGGATGGTATAGGGGAGGAACCGCCAGGATATGGCGCACCCGGCGATCACCTTGACGAAGCGGTTCGTCTCCTGCCCATACACGCGGCTCCGGCGTGCACGGACCTCCTCGATGAACTCCTCAGCCGTCTCCGCACGGCAGCAGGTGAGCGTGCCGCCGATCTGCGAGAGGATATGGGCGTCGGTGCCGCCGGTGATGCCGCACCCATTTTCCGCGGCATATTCCGCCGCCCTCCTGTTCAGGGAGCGGTTCATGCCGCCGCAGATCGCCTCGACCCCGTCGATCGCTTTGAGGACGTCCCGGTCCAGCCGCCCGTTTTCGACGCATTTGAGCACCCCGCGGTCCAGGACGGCATAACCGAATGGGTGGGCGGCAACCCTGAGACAGTCGTAGCCTTCCGCTGCCGCCAGCAGGTCGGTGGTGGAGCGGGATATGGCCATATAGGGGCTCATTCCCCGGCGATCCCGGATCTCCTCCCTGAAAAAATCCTCGAGTCCGCGGACCGAGGGAAAATAGAAGAGCAGGTGCGGCCCGTCGGCGGCGCTCACCTCGATCCCGGGTATCACCAGCAGACCGGAGCGGTGTTCGGCCGCCGCCCTGACGCCCCCGGCCTCGTTGTGATCGGTGACGGCGCACCCGATCCCGAGATGCATGGCATGCTCCGCCACACGTTCCGGCCGGTAGAGTCCGTCCGAACGGGAGGTGTGGACGTGGAGGTCGGCGACCGCCCATCCGTCACGCCTGAGGGCGCTGAGATCAGGGGCCTGAAAGAATACCCGGGGGGATAACGATTTCATGTATGGCGCGCTTCTCACGCCATCTTTGATCCGGGAGGGCATAATGGTGCCTTCTCTCGACGAAACAACAACAAAAAATAACGACGCCCCGGCCGGGACTTGAACCCGGGTCGAAAGCTCCGGAGGCTCTCAGGATATCCACTACCCTACCGGGACCTGCCTATATACATTGGATCGGCTTGTTAAAAAGGATTGTGCCGCCCCCTCAGAGATGGCGGACATGGTAGAGGTTCCAGATCTTGCATGCGCCCTCATGACTGACCATGCAGGGCCCCACCGGCGTCCTCGGCGTGCAGACCTTCCCGAAGAGGGCGCAGTCGGTGGGTTGCGCCACGCCGCGCAGCACGCGGTCGCAGATGCAGCCCCGCGTCTTCTCGACGTGCTGGATCTCGATATCGAACTTTTTCTGTGCGTCGTAGCACTCGTATTCCGGTTTCAGCCTCAGCCCTGATGCCGGGATCACCGGGAAGCCGCGCCACTCCACATCCGACGGCTCGAAGACCCCGTACATGATCTCCTTCGCCTTCCGGTTCCCCTCCCGGCAGACGGCGCGCGGGTAGGCGTTCTCGACCTCACAGCGCCCCTCCTGCACCTGCTTAACCAGCATCAACAGGCCAAGAAGGATATCCTCGGCCTCGAAACCGGCGACCACCTGCGGCACCGGAAACTGTTCGTACTCCTCATAGCCGGCCACCACGCAGACGTGACCGGGCAGCATGAAGCCGTCGAGGGAGGCCTCGCCCTGCTCGAGGAGCCATTGCATCGCCGGCGGGACCAGGCGGTGGCAGGAGAGGATGGAGAAGTTCTCGGGCGGGCGCCCCATCAGGGTGGCGGCGACGGTGGGCACGGTCGTCTCGAACCCGACCGAGATGAACACGACCTCTTTGTCGGTCTTCTCAGCGATCTCCACCGCCTTATGAATCCCCTGCACCACCCGCACGTCGCCGCCGCTCGACTCCAGCGAACCCCGTGTGCCGGGCACCCTGAGCAGGTCGCCGTAGGTGGCCACGATGCAGTCCTTATCGACAAACTCCAGTGCCGCATCGATCTCCCCCTGGGGGGTGATGCAGACCGGACACCCGGGCCCCATCACGATCCGCAGTCCCTCGGGGAGCACACTGCGCAGGCCGGTGCGGGCGATGGCCGCCTCGTGCGTCCCGCAGATATGCATAAATGTATAGGGGCGGTCCACGGATTCGCGGAGCGCCGCTGTCAGTTCATCTCCTGTTGCCATGCAATCCTTATAGTTAATATATCTGCCACCGCATAAGAGTAATCATGGGAAACGCCCCTTACGCTCTCCTCCTCCTGTTTATCGGGCTTTTCGGATCGATCGCCCTCTACTGGATCTACCGCTGGCTCCTGAAGCGGGCGGATTCCACCGAGTCGAAGCTGGACGACATCATGCTCGCGGCCATCGGTAAACCCCTCATCATCGCCGTCGTCGTGATCACCCTCTATTTCTCCGTGGTCTTCTCCGGCCTCATTCCACCCGAATACGACTACGTCCTCGACTCAAAATACCTCAATGCATTCTACATCATCATCGGGGGTTGGATCGCCTCCAGTTTCTCGTACAATTTCATCAGCATGTACGGCCGGTGGATGGCGGCGAGGACCGAGAGCGAGATCGACGACCGCATCATCGGTGTGCTCGAGCTCGGTGTGAAGTATGTGATCTGGTTCATCGTATTCCTCCTGGTGCTCAGCACGCTCGAGATCAATATCACGCCCCTGCTCGCCGGTGCCGGGATCGCCGGTGTGGCCGTGGCCCTTGCGGCGCAGGACATCCTTGCGAACTTCTTCGGCGGTGCAATGATCGTGATGGACAAGCCCTTCAAGGTCGGCGACCGCATCAAGATCGACGGCTATCTGGGCGACATCGTCACCGTCGGACCGCGTTCCACCCGCCTCCAGACGCTTGACTATCAGCTCGTCACCATCCCGAACTCCAAGATCGCAAACTCGGTCGTGATCAACTACGCCCTCCCGGAGGTGCGGCTGAAGGTCAAGATCCCGGTCTCGGTCGCCTATGGCACGGACGTAAAACGGGTGAAGGAGATCCTGATGGAGATCGCCCACGAGGCGATCGAGCACTCGGCCTGCGTGCTCCACTATCCGCCGCCGAGCGTGTATTTCCTGGAGTTCGCCGACTCGAGCCTGAACTTCGTGTTAATCGTCTGGGCGAAGGCCTTCAATATGGCATGGGACGTTCAGGATTTCATCAATACCCGGATCGACGAACGCTTCAGGGAGGAGGGGATCGAGATCCCCTTCCCGCAGATGGATGTGCACCTGAAAAAGGACTAACCCTTTCTGGGGAGGAAAAACGATCCCCGTTCTTCTTTTTTCACGGTGATCTCCCCCTCTTCGAGGAGGTACTGGATGTACTTGTTCACCTCGTTTGTGTGCAGCCCGGTGGCGCGGGAGATGTCCATCACCGTGGCGGGACGCCGCCTGACGAGCGTCATGATGAACCCGACCACCTCGTCGTGGAATGCGGCCATCGTGGCGCGGGACGGGAGTCTGCCCACGATCTCGACCGGGGCGCCGGTGATCCGCCCGGCAATCCTGTCGAGGGCGTCGTCGTCGGCCGGTGTGACCCAGGGGACGGCGCCGGGACGGTCGAGGGTGTTCAGCTGCACCTTGTCGGGGGCGATGGCGCGGATCTCGGCATCGATCCGGTCGATCTCCTCGTCGGAGTCGTTGATGCCCGGGACGATGAAGACCTCCAGCCAGAGGGCCCCAGAATAGTCGGCGGCGAACTGCCGGATCCCGGCGTTCACCCCCGCCGCCGTCAGGTCCGGGTACGGACGGCAGATCCGCCGGAACGCCTCCTCGGAGACGGCATTGAGGGTGGGTATCACCAGGTCGGCCGGCATGATCTCCTCCCGCACCGCCGGGTCGGAGAGCAGGCTGCCGTTGGTGAGCACGGCCACCCGGTACGCCGGGAACTCGTGCTTGAGGAACCGGATGATCTCGCCGATGCCGCTGTGGAGCGTCGGTTCACCGGACCCGGCGCAGGTGATGAAGTCGAGGGCGGGCGCCCCCCCAAGAAACCTGCGCAGTTCGTCTATTACGCCGGCGGTCGGCACGTACTCCCGCCGCTCCAGGGTCAGGTCTGTGGTGCGCCCGCACTCGCAGTAGATGCAGTTGTAGGAGCAGGTCTTGAGGGGCACCAGATCGATGCCCAGCGAGGCCCCAAGCCGCCGGGACGGCACGGGACCAAAGAGATATTGGTAGGTCATGGTGGTGGATCACCTCTCCTCTGGGCCGATGCGATATATGCCCACCGGGCATTTCGCCTGATCGCACCCATGTCAGCGTCACAACTATAATGTGCGCATATGAGTAATTCTCTTCGGTGATTCTATGAAAATCTGTATTACTGCAAAAGGGAACGACATCAACTCGCCTGCTGAGGACCGCTTCGGACGTGCGCCGGTCTTCCTGATCGTCGACGACGAGAGCGGTGCGGTCACGCCGATCGTCAACGACAATGCCGGCGGTGCCGGCGGTGTCGGCGTGAGGTCTGCCCAGATCATGGTCGAACAGGGTGTGTCCGTGGTGATCACCGGTCAGGTCGGCGGGAACGCCAACTCCGCCCTGAAAGGAGCCGGAATCGAGGTCTACACCTTCCGCGGCGGCACGGCGAACGAGGCCCTTGCAGCGTTCAAGGCCGGCACGCTGACCCGGATCCTCTGAGGACCGTCGGAATGAAGATCGCGGTTGCGAGCGGAAAGGGCGGAACCGGCAAGAGCACGGTGGCGGCGAACCTGGCCTGGACATGCGCACAGAGGCGGGCGGTGACGCTGGCGGACTGCGATGTGGAGGAGCCCAACCTGCACCTCTTCTTCCCCGCGCCCGCTGCCGAGACCCCGGTGACCCGGATGGTGCCGGTCTTCGACGAAGAACTCTGCACCCACTGCGGTGATTGCTCTCATTTCTGCCGGTATGGTGCGATCGTCGTGATGAAAGACCGTGTGATGCTCTTTCCCGAACTCTGCCACTCCTGCGGCGGGTGCATGCTCGTCTGCCCGGAGGGGGCGATCACCGAGACGCCGGTGCAGATCGGCAGGACCGAGGAGCGGACCCCCATGGAGAACCTCCGGCTCATTTCGGGTGTGATGAACGAGGGGGAGGCAAACGGCATCCCGGTGATCCATGCGGTGAAGGAGGCGATCTCCGGTGACGAGACGGTGATCATCGATTCCTCTCCGGGATCGGCATGCCCGGTGATCGAGACGGTGAAAGAGACGGACTTTTGTGTTCTGGTCACCGAAGCCACACCCTTTGGCATCCATGACCTGGAACTGGCAGCCGATGTCGTGGAGGCCCTGGGCGTGCCCTCCGGTGTCGTGATCAACCGGAGCAGCGGCGACGATGCCGAGACCGAGGCATTCTGCCGTGAACGCAACCTCCGGGTGCTCATGAAGATACCGTTTACCCGGGAGATTGCCGCCGTCCAGAACCGGGGAGGGCTCATCGCCCGCGATCTCGAGGGCTGGGAGGAGGCGTTTGCCGATCTCTATGAGAGTGTGTGTTCGGAGGTGGGAGCGTGAAGCGCCTTGCGGTTGTGAGCGGGAAGGGCGGGACCGGCAAGACGGTCGTGACCGGCGGGTTTGCGGCGTGCGCCGCGCGAACCATGCGCTTGACAATGGCCGATTGCGACGTGGACGCCGCCAACCTCGCCCTGCTCTTCGATCATACGGTGCGCGATTCAAAGCCGTATTTCGGGATGCAGTGCGCCGCCATCGATTCTTCTCTCTGCATCGAGTGCGGGATCTGCGCCGAGAAGTGCCGCTTCGGGGCGATCCACCTGGAAGAGGACGGTTACCGGGTCGACCCGATCGAGTGCGAGGGCTGCGGGGTCTGCGCCCATGTCTGTCCGGCTGGTGCGGTCTCCCTCAGGGACTTCCGGCACGGAGAGATCTTTTACTCTGAGACCGGGATCGGACCCCTCTTCCACGCCCGCCTGACGCCCGGTTCCGGGACGACCGGGCTGCTGGTCACCGAGGTGAAGCAGTGGGCGCTCGAGGTCGGGGGGGACGCCGATCTCCTGCTCATCGACGGTCCGCCCGGCATCGGCTGCCCCCTCATATCCACGGTGACCGGGTGCAATGCCGTGCTTGCCGTCACCGAACCGAGCATGTCCGGCCTCTCCGATCTGGGGCGGCTTGTCCGGGTCTGCGAGGGGTTTCCGGTCAGGATCTTCTGTGCGATTAACCGGTATGACCTCGAGGAGGGGATCACAGCCGAGATCGCCGCCTACTGTGCAGAGCAGGATATCCCGGTTCTCGGCCTCATTCCCTTCGACCCGGCGGTCCCCGGGGCGGTCAGGAGCCGGACGCCGGTCACCGCACTGGACACCCCGGCGGGTGAGGCGGTCCGCGGCGTCTGGGAGCGGGTCAGGAGCGAGCTGGACCTCCCATGAACGCCGAAGGGAACGGCCGGTGCGGCAGGGGAAGGCGGAGGTCGGAGCGGATCATCCGCGGCGAGACCGGATATTCCTGCCTCTCCCCGATGTGCGGGGGGGAAAACCCCGGATCGGTCGTTCTCAGGCCGGACGAGATCGAGGTGCTGCGCCTCGTGGACCTGCTGGGCATGCAGCAGGAGGAGGCCGCACAGGCGATGGGGATCTCCAGAAAAACGCTCTGGCGGGACCTCCATGAGGCCAGAAAAAAGGTGGCCGGGGCGATCGTGAACGGCCATGCCATTCTCATCGAGGGCTGCAGCCAGAACGGCGGGCGGCGCTGCGGCTTCGGGCGGCGCAGCCCAGACTAAAAACCCCATCCTTTTGTAGGGGAGATGCAGTACCCCTTTCTATGTACGGCATCTCCACCTATGCCCTTCACACCCTGCCGCTCGGCAATGCGCTCGACATGATCTCTGAGGTCACGCGATATGCAGAGGTGATGGACGATGGTTGCCATTTTCTCAGCGATGCAGAACCGCTCCAGTCCCACTCGCTCCGCTATACGATCCATGCCCCCTCCCGGAGCGTGAATATCGCCAGCACGCTTGAACCGATCCGGCAGGCCTCGGTGGAGGTGATCGATGCATGTTTCGCGATCGCCGCGGAGGTGAATGCCGGTGTCGTTATTCATCCGGGGTATTGCGCATGGCAGACCGAACGGGAGCGGTCGAGAGGCCAGCTGATGCGCTCCATCGCCGACCTCGCCGCGATGGCGGAGGAGCGCTCTATCCAATTTTCGGTGGAGAATATGGCATGGGAGTACTTCTTCCTGCTGACGCCCGACGAACTGCCCCTGCCCGAGGGGGCGGGATTTGCCCTCGATGTGGGCCATGCCCATATCATGGGGTGCCTGCCGGCGTTTCTGCAGGAGCGCATCGATCATATCCACCTCCATGACAATGACGGTACAAACGATACCCATTCTGCGGTCGGCGCGGGCACCATCGACTTCGTGCCGGTGATGGATGCGGTGAGAAAAAACGGGATCACGCCGGTGGTAGAGGTGGGGAGCATCGAAGGGGCGCTGGAGAGCATTATTGTCCTTGACCAGATTTCCTGAGAGAATTCGGCAGGATTATACTGATAGTAATATTTTGGCGGCTGTACTGCAGAAACAACACCGTTTTATAGGAGATACGCCCACTATTGTAATGCATCTGTGCCTCAGTGGCTCAGCCGGCAGAGCGCGTCCTTGGTAAGGACGAGGTCGCGAGTTCAAATCTCGCCTGAGGCTCTAAGACCCTATTTTCTTAATTTCTTCTCAAATAAATCACCCATACTGTGATCTTTCAACCAAAAATAATCTCAATATTTTAAACGGGGATGCACACCCCCTAATGGCCCCCATTTGATGGAATCGCTCCTCTCCAATTGGTATCGCATGGACCAGTTTCACCAATAACCCGACACCATTCTGGCCGATCTGCGGGGCGCACCTTCGAGCTGCGCGTCGCCCCCTCTTGGGGGGAGAGAGTGGCGCAGGATGACCACCATGCACTATCCAGAATCCGGCCATTTTGGCATATGGCAGGTAACAAACTTACCTGCCTTTTCATGGTCTGGAATGAATGCCGGTGTTTATATTCGCCCATGCTCGCTTCAGACCAATGCCCTCCTGTTCGTAGGCTGCCCGCACCAGGACACCCACCGGGGGTGGCGAGAACGGCGTCGTCCTCGTACGAGGTGATCAGCACGCTCTATTGAAAAAATGCCGGATAAAATTTCTATTTCTGGCGATTCACGACGCCGGATATGCCATCAGGTATCTCCTCTTTTTCCCTGGCTCTCCATGGCTCCCAACTTACAGCTATTTAGTAACCAATAGTTATAATATAACTGTGAGTTAAATCCTTCTTGTGAGATTCCCTCCGGACAGAATCCTGGAGGGACCGATCCATGGGAGAGGAGTGAGCGTGGAATCGAATGAACGGCGTTATGTGTAAAACTCATACCAAATTGACGGAGTAAGTGAAATGAAAACGGAATCGGTGAAACTGGTATATTTTTCACCCACGGGAACGACGAAAGCGGTTGTCCAGGGCATTGCACGCGGCATTGATCACGGCAGCCTGGAGGCGCTGGATCTCACCCGCCCGGATGCGAGAGTCCGGCCGCTGCGAACATCGGAACAGGACCTGCTCATTATCGGTGTGCCGGTGTATATGGGGCGGGTGCCGGCCCTCCTGACCAAATGGCTGCATGCAATTTCCGCCCGGAATACGCCTGCGGTATGTGTCGTCGTCTACGGCAATCGCGTGTATGAAGACGCACTCATCGAGCTGAAAGACATTCTGGTCCGGTGCGGGTGCAGACCGATCGCCGGTGCGGCCTATATCGGGGAACACTCATTCTCCACCAACGAGACACCGACGGCAAAGGACCGTCCGGATGCAGGCGACCTCCACCACGCAGAGTCGTTTGGACGAAAAATACGGGAAAAACTCAACGCCGTCCCGTCGGCCGACCAGATACCTGAAGTGGAGATACCCGGCTGTCGTCCGTACCGGGGTGACTCGGGACTCTGGACCGTCGATTTTATCGCGGTCGGGGATGCGTGCACCCGGTGCGGGATCTGCGCAGAGGGATGCCCGGTCGGCGCCATCGATCCGGAAGACAGCAGCGTGATCGATACACAAAAATGCATTACGTGCTGCGCCTGCATCAAAAATTGCCCGAACCACGCCAGGACGATGAAACCCGGGCCGGTGAAAGAGGCGTCGTTGCGCCTCCATACGCTTTACAGCGAGCGAAAGGAGCCTGAATGTTTCCTTTAGCGGGGAGACCGCTGCAGACACATATCGGGGACATCTGATGGAGCACCGCCCGTTCTACGCAGTCCGCCCCCTCCTCCCCGTCTACCCGGAACCGGAGGACCCGTCGCCCGCACAGAGACGCTGGGTCCTGGTCCAGGGCAGTTCTGTGCTCTTCCAGAGCGGCCCGGCACCAGGCACCGTTCTCATGTCCGACCCGCTCCCCGCCGGTCTGGTGTGCGGTGCGCCGGTGTATCTCGGCACCCGTGACGACCTCTACTACTATGCCGCCGAAGTCCCTGCCGGTGCGGCGCCGCCGGCCGGCTGGAATCCGTCGCCGGTCCGTGAACTCTCCGGAACGGTGCCGGATAGCGACATGGCCCTTGCCTCCTATGCCGTGCGGATCCTCGACTTTGACCGCTCGACCGCCTTCTGCGGGAGGTGCGGCGCACAAACCCGCCCGCTCACGACCGAGCGGGCGCGGATCTGCACGGCATGCGGCCGCATCATCTATCCCAGGATCTCCCCGGCCATCATCGTGCTGATCAAAAAGGGTGAGGAGGTGCTGCTCGCCCGCTCCCCCGCCTCCCCGCCGGGGGTCTTCTCGGTCATCGCCGGCTTCAACGAGCTCGGCGAGAACCTCGAGCAGACTGTCCACCGCGAAGTCGGCGAGGAAGTCGGCATTGCAGTGCGAAACCTCCGGTACTTCGGGAGCGAGCCCTGGCCGTTTCCCGATTCGCTCATGATCGGCTTTGTGGCGGACCATGCCGGAGGAGAGATCCGGATTGACCATCAGGAGATCGAAGCCGCCGGCTGGTTTACCCGCGATTCCCTGCCCCCCTATCCCCGGAAGGCGAGCATCACCCGGGCGCTCATCGAGGCCTGGATCCGGCGGGAGGTCTAACACCTGCCGGAGTTACAGAACGAGGGGGCCTGAAGGGTTTTGCCATTAAAGGGAAGGAGGGATGAACGGTGACGAGCGTAATGGCGATCAACAGCCGGCCCCGGAAGGATGGAAACACCGCCATTCTGATGAGGCATATCATGGAAGAGCTTGAGAAAGCGGGTATCCCCACTGAAGGGCGCCCCAATGATGCTTGAATGATCATGGCATGGCTTCTCAACGCCCTTGAGACCGAAAAAGAGAGTGCCGGACAGAAGCAGGAGAACAGAGATGGGAATCAAAGATAGAAGACAACGGGAAAAGGAACAGCGAAAGACCGAGATCGTCGATGCAGCCGAGCGCCTCTTTTTTTCCCGGAGGTACGAAGAGGTCACCATGGACGAGATCGCCCGCGAGGTCGAACTGAATAAGGCGACGATCTACCTGTATTTTAAAAACAAGGAGACGCTGTTCGCCACCATCGTTCTCCGCGGCGTCGAGATCCTCAAGCAAAAATACACAGAGTGCATGGAAAAACAGGCCCCCGGAATCGTCAAGGTAGCCCTGATGGGCCAGGCCTATTACCGGTTCTCACAGGAACACCCGGATTATCTCCGGCTGATCCACTTTTACGGCTCCGAGCGTTTTTCCAGAGAAAACCCGTATACCGCAGAGATCGGAAAGGGATACGGCACCTGCCGCCGGATCCTGCGGGACGCAGTCCAGGAGGGCATCGACGACGGGACGATCCGGCCCGATCTCGACCCGTTCCTCACCTCGATGTACCTGATGGTCTCCTTCATGGGCATCCTCTCCATGGAAGACCGGTGGAAACTGGTGATCGAGGCCGAGGGATTTTCTTATGAGCGGTTTGCCGGTGAATTCTTCCGGTTCATCATTCCGGCGCTTTCTCCCGGCGAGGGGTCCCACAGGATGGACGTCAGGGATTTCGCGGCATTCGGATTCCATTTATCAGAACCTCCGGCGCCCGGGGAGAGAGAAACAACAAAATCAGTCCATTATTAATCGCGGGAGCGAGGATATCCCCGCTCTTTCAGGTTCCTGACCACGTCCGTTAAATAATCAGGACGGCATAATTCTACGGCAATGGACATTTCATTCATCTTAAAGATGCACGAGGGTCTCCCCCGCCAGGGGCCGGGGAGCAACGAGTGCACGAGAAAAGCGTTTTCGATGCTGAAGGACCTCCCGGAGCGGCCGGAGATCCTGGATATCGGGTGCGGTTCCGGGATGCAGACGATCGAGCTCGCCCGGATATGCCCGGACTGCCGGATCACCGCCGTCGACATCCACCAGCCGTTCCTGGACGACCTCGCCGGGAGGGCGGCGGCGGCCGGGGTGGGGGACAGGATCACGACGGTGAGGGCGTCCATGGACGACCTGCCGTTCGAGGATGCATCCTTCGACGTCCTCTGGGCGGAGGGCTCCATTTTCATCGTGGGCTTCGAGGAGGGGCTCCGGTCGTGGAAGCGGCTTCTCCGGCCGGGCGGCTACCTCTGCCTCACCGAATCGGTCTGGTTCACCGACCGGCCCTCGCCCGAGGCCCTGGCATTCTGGAACGACTGCTACCCGGCGATACAGAGTGTCGAGGAGACCGGTGCGATCGCTGAGAAGGCAGGATACGAGGTCGTCGCCACCTTCCGGCTCCCGGCCTCCGCGTGGTGGGACAGCTACTATATGCCCCTCCAGAAACGGCTGCCCGGCCTGAAGAAGGAGGCGGCCGGCAACCCGGACGCAGAGGCGCAGGTGGCCTTCTCCGAGCGGGAGATCGAGGTGTTCCGGGAGCACGGGGAGGAGTACGGCTACGAGTTCTTCATCCTGAGGAGCCCCTGATCCGCCGGCGCGAAACCATAACCCATTAATCCTGGAGAACCGGAGGAACTCTCGCCACCATCACCTTATCCACCCGGTTTCCGTCCATATCCACGACCTCATACCGGAGATCGCCAATGACGATGTGATCTCCGGTGGCAGGTATCCGGTTCAGGGCGTACATGATCAGCCCCGCAACGGTGCGGTAGTGCCCCTCCGCCTCGCCGGGAAACTGTTTGACCCCCAGGGTATCCCTGACCTCTTCAATCGGGGTGCTCCCGTCAATCAGCCACGACCCGTCCTCACGGACGACGACCGGCGCCTCTTCCATCTCTCCGGGGGTGCGGACATCGCCGACGATGGCCTCGAGGATATCATGAAGGGTGACGAGACCGGTGACATTGCCGTACTCGTCGGTGACGAGCGCACTATGCATGCCCGTTTCCTTGAAAGAGTCAAGCACGTTGAGGGCCGGGGTGGACTCGGGGACAAAGAACGGTGCAGTGACGGCCCCCCTGATATCCGACGACCCTCCTTCCACCATGGCTGCGAGGACGCATTTTACCGATACCATCCCGACGACGGCGTCCAGGTCCCCCTCATATGCTGGAAAGGTGGAACGACCGCTCCGCACCATCTTCTTCAGGTTCTCTTCGTCGGGGTTGTTGAGATCGAGGGCGATGATCTCGTAGCGGGGAGTCATCAGGGACTCGATGCGGCGGTCGCCCAGCCCGAACACGCCTTCCACCATGCTCAGTTCGGCCTTCTCGAAGATCCCGGCCTCTGTCCCCTCCTCGAGCATGATCGTGATCTCCTCTTCGGTCACCGGCGGCCCGGTGCTCTCGCGGATGCGCATGACCTCGAGTACCGCATCGGTCGACCGGCTGAGCACGAACACGAGGGGCGCTGAGGCAAGAGAGAGGGCCCGCATCGGTTTCGAGACGGCTGAGGCGATATCCTCCGGGTTGTTGAGGGCGATGCGTTTGGGGACGAGTTCTCCGAAGATCAGGCTGCAGTAGGTGATGACCAGGACGACCAGGACGATGCCGAGCGCTTCGGCATAGGGGGCGAGGGCGGGGAATGCGGTGAAGGAGGCGGCAAGCCCTTCGGCCACCGTCGCACCGCCATATGCACCGGCGACGATGCCGACAAGGGTGATCCCGATCTGGATGGTCGAAAGAAACGGCGTCGGTTCTTCCGCGAGGTCCAGCGCCACCGCCGCCCCGGAGTCCCCCTCATCCGCCCTCTGCCTGAGCTTCGCCCTCCTGGCGGAGACGATGGCGAACTCCGACAACGAGAGGACGCCGTTGAAGGTGATGAGCAGAACGATGATGGCAATCTCGACGAGATAGGACATTGTCGAGTTACTATCCTCACAATGGAAGTTATAACCGTTGTCATGGAACCGATCTCCGGCTCGAAAATGTTACCGGGAGGGCGGGCGCCTGCACGGCCCTGAAAAAAATTATGGCGAGATGCGGACAAACGTCCCGTTCCGCCCGGGCAGGTCGAACTGCACGAACCGGACACTCTCCGCGGTCCCGTTGCTGCCGACGGCGAACACTACGGGGGTATCTGTCGCCGTATCGCGGAAGGTGTCACCGTCATACGGGACCAGGAACAGCGGACTCGTGCTGTGGCCGGGGTACGCCAGGAGGCCGGTCGCATTCGTCTCGATGCGGACGGTGCCGTAATAGTCCTGCGCATACGAACCGCTATACGCCGCACCGGGGCGGGCCGAGCCTGGGCCGAGAGGTCCGTGCGGGCGTACCACCCATACACGTAACAAAGAGGAGGCGGGGAAGTGCCGGTGAGCCTGCATCCTTGCGAGCGGCGGTTGCCCGCCGGTCCCACCCCATCCTGACATCACAATTAAGCACTGATATGTGCAGATCACATACCCGATCACATAAACGAGGGGATATGTGATCGATATGTGCAGATCACATATCTGATCACAAACCCCGGTGTTCGCTCCCGCCCGGCAGGTAGCGATATCGGCTGCCCTTCCCCACGCCCTCGCGAACAACCGCAGGGTCTTCATGCTGCAACTCTTTCATCAACCGCACCGCCTGATACCGGTCCAGGTGGGCGATCTGCCTGATCTCCGCATTCGACAGCCCCCCCTCGCCGCACATCGAGCGCTGCCGCAGCACGCTCAGCACCCGCGTCTTCGCCGCCTCCCAGTCGATCCGCCGGTCGCGGTTTGGGTGAAACGGCGCCATTAGTCGGTGTGGGCCACCATACGCCTCAAAAAAGAGTTATTTTGTGTGGATGACAATCGACCCCCTGCCGATCTCGGTCAGGGCGTTGTCGTCCTCAAGATCGGCTCCAAGGCCGTTGTCATAGATAATGATTTCATTTTCCAACTCGTCTTTTTCCCAGATTTTGATTCGGAAACGGTCGATCTCGAAGGCATCCTTCTTGTTGATGTCGGCGTCGACGGCACTGAGCATGAACTTGTATGAACCCTCGCCACTGATGGTCCCCGTTCCCTTGTACTTCGCCTTCGCCCCGGCAACGACGAGCCACTCGTATTCGTCGGAGTGGAAGTTGAGGTCGGCAACCTGGAACTGGAACTCGGTCTCTCCGGTCGGTACGTTGGCCCCTTTCTTGTACTTCGAGTCGAACCCGAAGGTCGCTTTCCCGGTGAGATCGGGATCGGCGACGTAGGCACCTGCCGGCGACTCGATCCAGCCGCCGCCAGTGACGAAGCCGCCGTCAGGATCGTGGATGACCACATACTGGTACACAGACAAGACAGCACCGCCATTGTCATCGGTCACCTTAAGAGTGATCGTGTACACGCCTGCCACGGTATAGGTGTGCGTTCCGGTGATCGTGCCTGATCCTTCTGTTCCGGCCACGACACCATCAGAGGAGGTGCCATCGCCCCAGTCCCACGAAGCAGTATGGGTGTCGAGCGTTCCTGGATCGGTCCATTCAGCCGATGCCGAGACCGCCGTGTCCACCTGAACGGGATCGACGGGAGCGGTGATCGCACCGAATGTTGGGGGTTCATTGCTCACCGAAACATCTGCGGTTGCGGTGGCACTCAATTCCCCGTCAGAGACTTCGACGGTTGCCATGCCCGAGAAGTCGTCCTCCCATGTGAAGGAATACTCCGGGTTGGCCGACCAGGAGGTCTCCCATTCTCCGTCCGAGTCCACGTCCCACCGGAACTGGAGATCGTCGCCGTCGGGATCGGATGAACCGGAGGCGTCGAGGGTGACGGCAGTTCCTTCGGGTGCTGTATAGGAGTCGCCCGCATCGGCGATGGGGGGGCTGTTGGGGGAGGTGACGATGATATAGTCGGTTTTGGTGGTGCTGTCGCTGCCTCCCGAATTGGTGACGGTGAGTGAGACGTCAAAGGTGCCCGCATCAGAATAGATGTGCTGCGGGTTCTGGTTGTCCGAGGTGGCGCCATCGCTGAAGTCCCACGCCCATGCTGTCGGAGACCCGGCGGAACAGTCGGTAAACTGAACGGTCAGCGGCGCAATGCCGGTGGTTATACTCACCTCGAAATCCGCAACTGGCGGATCGATCTGTTCCACGGTGATGTACGCCTCCCTGAGCAGGGAATCGATTAGGCCATCCTCGCTTGTCACCGTGAGACTGACCGAGTAGGTCCCCGGATCGGTGTAGACATGTACCGGGTTCTGGTCAGTATAGTCGATGACACCGTCGTTGTCGATATCCCACGCCCAGGATACCGCATCAATCGAGTTGTCGATGAAGGTTACCGTGAGGGGCAGTTTTCCGGTGGTGACATCGGCCGAGAAGTCGGCTACCGGTTCGACCAGTGCTTCTACAGTGATGTAGTTCTCCATGAGGATCGTGACAGAGACATCATCGATACTGGTCACCGTGAGACTGACCGAGTAGGTCCCCGGATCGGTGTAGACATGTACCGGGTTCTGGTCGGTATAGTCGATGACACCGTCGTTGTCGATATCCCACGCCCAGGATACCGCATCTATTGAGTTGTCGATGAAGGTTACCGTGAGGGGTAGTTTACCGGTGGTGACATCGGCCGAGAAGTCGGCTACCGGTTCGACCAGTGCTTCTACAGTGATGTAGTTCTCCCGAATCTGTGAATCATACATGTCAACAGAATTCGTGACGGTGAGATTGACTGAATAGTTCCCCGGTTCAACATAGGTGTGTATAGGGTCCTGATCAACTGATGTGAATCCATCGCCAAACTCCCAAAGCCAGGATTCAATAAATTCTCCTGTCGATGTATCGCTGAAAGAAACGGTCAATGGAGCTTTGCCACTGGTGATATTGGATGTGAAGTTGGCTTCCGGAGGTTGAATTACACCGGTGGTAGTGAGTGGAAGCCAATCTATGTTCGTAAACAACGTCATGAGGTCATATTCGAGATCGCAAAAACCGTCGCCGTTCCCATCGGGGTTGATTTGCGAATGTCCGTCACCTTCGGGAGTGGCCCAATAATTTCCCCCGATGTATTCCCCGCCGATGATATTGGGGCCTTCGGTCATCGAGACGTTCCATGTATTTGACCCAAAAATCGAGTAACTTTGAGCATTTATGCTATTATTGAAATAGTTATTATAGATGAGGTTGTGGCCTGAAGAGGGGATGCCTAAACCGTAAATTCTGTTATTAACGATGGTGCTGTCTTTGAGAGTGATGCTTTCAGATGCTAATTCCAGCACGACGCCGTAGTCGTTACTCGATGCAAAAATGTTCTCGATCAGTCCATCATGCACGTCATTACAGAAGATACCTCTGTACCAGTCTGTAAGGACGGCGTTGCGGATGGTTATGTTTGTCAATGGTTCATCGTCTAGATCTTTGACGAGAAATCCAGCAGAGGAGCCCCAATCTATTCCATCGATTGTGTATCCGTTTCCTTCAAAAATGACATCCGATGCGATAATCTCAAAGCATTGAGCCCAATCACAATCGGCGATATCGTTCTGGAGAGTATACGTCCCGCTGTACGCGATGATCTGCGGGCCGTAGACCGGGCCGGGGAGAGGCGGTTTGAAGCCGCCAATAGGAAGGAAATCGAAATTATCTCCATATGGGTTAATCACAAATTTTTCATCGCAGATATCATTACGATCGACATCAAGACACGTCTGTGAGTACCCGTCTCCGGCAGGTGTTCCCCAATAATTTCCGGCGATATAATCTCCGCCAATGATATTGGGGCCCTCTCTCTGTGAGACATTCCAAATGTTTGTCCCAACATTTATCCACCACGCAACATTATCGTCATTGCTGAAATAATTGTTATAGATCAGGTTCTCGCCTGATGAAGGAATGTGAAGCCCGTAATCCGTGTTGTCAACGATAATGTTGTTGGTGAGGATGTTGTTCTCAGAAGATGACAGTTCAATCCCATATTCGTTGCTGGCGGCATAAATGTCCTCTATCCGTCCATTGTGCACATTATTGAAGTATACTCCACGTCGCCAGTCAGTGAGATTGAGATTCTTTATCTGGACATTGTTAAGTGGATCACCTGTGTCATTCTGCACACGGAATGCATAACATCCGGTATCTCTCCCATCGACAGTATACCCGTTCCCGTCAAAAATGACATCAGATACGATGATCTTTATGCAGTCAAGCTCATTGCAGTCAAGTATATCATTTTGCAGCACATATGTTCCGGGAGTCTCAATTACAATCGGTCCGTACACCTCGAATGTCGCGGCCTGAGCACTCCCCACCATAACAAGAAGAGTGACCAACGCCACTCCTGGGAGAATCATCTTCCTGAATATCATAGTTCAACTCCTTTTCTCAAGATTCACTCCATGTATGGCTTCTGTGAAAAAATCTGTAAAATCTTGAATAGGCGCTGAATGAAAATATTCCCGGATGAAATCGGGATATTTGACTTTATAGACGAATCTGCCGTCGTAAAATGAGATACGGCAAGAATTGCCTGAATGAATGCCATATGATCATGGATTGAAAAATTGTCACTCATTTATTACACATTCTTCTACCGATTTGATCAGAGCAGATCAAACCACGGCCAAAAATAATTCAACACAATTTATATAATTTCTCCAAATGATTGCACCTGCATTCATAGACAGCATTGTGCGGCAGCCCAGGCGTTTTAGTACACCTCAGCATTCGCCAACCGCCAGTCCTAACCGGGCAAACCCCCTAAAATCAGGTCCAATCCAGGCCATTTCCGCCCGTTTTCCCGCCCTTTTCGTCCCCTCTCCCCACCATTCCGGCCCCTCGCTCCTGATCACGCTCACGCACCCCCAGAACTCCAGATGAAACGGCACCATTTCTTCTCCGTTCCTCAAAATACCCCCAGAACGCCCACATCCGAAAAAACGCCCGGACTATCGAGATTAACGCGCTCAAAATCGCAAACTACGCCCAGAATGATGAGATTGTCGCACAGGAGAAGAAGGGGAAAGATCCCCCTCAGTTCAGGGCCGCAACCCCGTCCGCCCAGGTCTCGACGGTGGCGAGAATGGCGTCGTCCTCATACGAGGTGATCCGCACGCTCTCGCGGGCGAAGGTGACGTAATAGGTCTCCCCGTTGGCGTCATGGCACTTCAGCTGGCAGCTGAAGGCGTCGGCGTCCGGGTTCCGGACGGCATCTCCTCCAAGCGCCGCCTCCAGGGCGGCATTTGCGGCGAGTTCGGTGGCGGCGGCGTTGAACCCGGACATATCCGGGGCCTTCGCGCTCACCGACCCCACGACGCTGCCCTCGCCGTCCTCATAGTTCACCCGCACGGTGTAGGACTGGCGGTTGCGCTCAACGCCCGGATGGGTGGCCCCACCCTGCACATACTCCACGCACCCCCAGGGGTTGGTGGCGATCACGTCGGCGATGATCCCCTCGAAGGTCGCAATATCGGCGATTGCGGCCGGGATCTGCCGGACGGCGGTCTTGGTGTTGCTGGTCTCGACAAAGTCTGCCATGGTTTGGTACTCCTGCCAGCATGCTCCCGGGTGCATGACAGGCACATCACAATATTACTATAAGTAATATTAATCTGCCTTATCACCACTGTATCGAGCATGGAGGAACGCAGCACCCAGGAGGTGGTGGCCGAGACCGCCCGGGACGTGAAATGGATCTGCCGGACGCTTGCACGGATGGAGGAGCAGGGCGACCGGACCGAAGAGCGCCTCCGCTCCCTCGAGGGCTGGCAGAGCGAAAAGGTGGGTGAGGCGAGACGGGACAGGCAGATCGCCGCCGGAGCGGGGGGAGTTGTGGGGGGAGCGGTGGCGATCGTGCTGCAGATGATGGGGTGGGGGTGAAGGGTTCCCCCTCTTTGCCCCGGGCACCATCACGCACTGATCACGCATTATCACACAAATATCCACACATTATCCGCACCTCTCGAACACGGGACATCAATCGGGCAGATTATAGGCGCCATTTTCACAATATCGCCACGATAATATCCACACATCAGACATCAGGCACCGGCCCCTGCGCCAGCACATAATGCGTCTTCTTCTTTGAGGGGCTCCTGCGTTCCAGGATACCGAGTTCGGCCAGGGCTTTCAGTTCCTTGAGGGCAGTGGTTGCCGAGACGCCGGCGAGGTCCTGGTACTGGCTGTTGGTGATGGTGCCGTGCTCCTTGAGGTAATGAACGGCCGAGATCTGCCGTTCACCAAGCCCCATCTCCTGCAGGGCGCCGTCGGTCAGGGCGTCCGTGTGCATGTCGATGGTGAAACCGAGGGGCGTGCTGGAGAATGTGGGGGCCGGGGCGCCGGCATCGCGGAAAGCCCGGAGGATCCGCTCGATCCCTGACCCGTAGCGCTCCACCAGGCCGGCACGGTAGAAGATGTCGGCGATCCGGGGGTTGCGGAGGTAGGAGTAGTGCTCCCTGAGGATCATCTCGATGGTGACGCCCTCGGGGAGGCGGCCCGGGTTGTGGAAGCGGATGTGGTCGTCGAAGATCCTGACCTGAGTCTGGACGGTGTTGTTGAAGTAGTCACGGTGGATGAGGGCATTGAGAAGGGCCTCACGGATCGCCGGGAGCGGGTAGTCCCAGACCTCCTTTCGCTGGAAGGACTCCCGCATCGCCTCCTCTGAGATGTCGTAGCGGACGCCGATGTAATTCTTGATGATCCGCTCGGCCTCCTCGAACTGGGCGAAGAGGTTGCCCCTGATCTCGTGGTCGCCGATGATGATGTCGGCCCGCCTGAACCTGCCGATCCGCAGGACGGTGTTCGGGAAGTGGCGCTGCGGGTCCGTGCCGAAGAGGACGACGGCGCCGTTGGTCATGCGGCCGTCCCTGATAAGACCGAGACGGCGGAGGACGGCCTCGACCGGTTCGTCCGGGTCGATGGCCGTGAGGCGGCCGGCCGCACGGGCGAGGGCGAGGAACCGCCGGACGCTCGCCGCGTCGATCTCATCGAGGTCGAACGTCCCGGTGACGCTGTCCCACTCGATGCTCTCCTGGAAGAAGCCCCGCAGTTCGTCGGGGAGCATCTCGCGGGTGGTGTCGCCGACGCGGGTGTAGTAGCGGCCGTCATAGGCGACCGGCGTGCGGCTCTGCTCGACGGTGACGATGAGGACGTTTTTGCCGTCGATCTCGTGGATTTCGATGACCGGGTGGATACCGAGCCGGCTGCTGATGCTGTCTGCGAGTTTTTTCTGGGCGTTGTTTCTGAGGTCGATGCCGGTGACGGCGTGGTCGCTGTCCCTGACGCCGAGGACAATGGTTCCGCCGGCGGTGTTGGAGAAAGCGGAGAGGAGTTTGTAGAAGGTGCTGCTCACCTCTTCCTTGAAGTCGATCTGCCGCCCTTCATAGCGGGCGAGGAGAAGGGTGAGGTTATCCGTGGGGGTTTTCATCGCTCTTTTCGGGTGGTGCATGCGTTCATTTATAGTGTGCGGAGGGTTGTGCCGCATGATGGGGCCGAGCATGCGGTGGCGATCGTGCTGCAGATGATGGGGTGGGGGTGAAGGGTTCACTCCCCTTCGTCCTGGATCAGACCTTCGACGGCCTCTTCCAGGGGGCCGAGTCTGGTCTGGATGATATCCCAGAGAATCGTCGGTTTCACCGAATAATACGAATGAACGCTGATATCCCGGAGCCCGGCAATTTTTCGCCACTCGATCTCGGGATGGCGGGCGGTGAGGTCGGGCGGGAGATGTTTCACCGCCTCCCCGATGGTGATGAACCGCAAAACGATTGCATCAAGGCACATCGGATCGTCGACTATATCCTCAAACGACCGTTCCCCCACATAGGAGCGGATGGCGGCGATGGCGTCCCTGATGTCCTCCAGATAGAGCAGCAGGTCCCCAGGCATAGACCACCTCTGCCAGGACCGTGCCCCGGACCCTGGGCTTCAGGGTGTCGGCGATCACGAGATCGACCGGGCGCCCCATCAGGTCTTCGAGGTAAAACGTGAGGTCCATCAGGTGGTCGAAGGTCTCCTCCCCCTCCCTGAACTCCACCAGGACGTCGATATCGCTCGCCGGGGTGGCCTCCCCACGCACGACCGACCCGAAGACGCCGATGCGTGCCACGCCGTAGCGTTCCCGGATGATGCTGAGGTTCTGCCGGATCAGGGCGAGAGCGTCCATATCTGGTTTCGGGTGGTGCATGCGTTCATTTATAGTGTTCGGATGGGCGGTGCCGCGTGACGGGTCCGGGCGGGCGGTGGGGGTTGTTGTGCAGATGATGGGGCGGCACGCCGGGCAATAGGTTAAAGCGGTCCGGCGGCACAAAAGGACGTATACAGGGGATGTGAGAGATATGAAAACCCGCACCGAACTCCTCGGCATCCTGCGGTCGATGAAAGACGAACTCAGGGAACGGTATCATGTCGAACGGATCGCCCTCTTCGGGTCTTATGCCCGCGACGAACAGGGGGAGGGCAGCGATGTCGACATCCTGGTCACGTTCGGTTCGGGTGCCGACCTCTTTGACTTTGTCGGGCTGTCGCAGTACCTTGAAGAACGCCTCGAAATGAAGGTGGATGTCGTCCCGGAGACGGCGCTCCGCCCGGAGATCCGCCGGGAAGTCACCCGCGATATGCTGGTCGCATGAGGGCCTCTGCCCTCTATCTCCGGGATATCGCCGACGCCCTGGAGCGGATCGAGGAGTTCACCGCCGGAATGACCTATGAGGAGTTCCTCCATGACGACAGGACCAAGAGTGCGGTGATCAGAAAGTTCGAGATCATCGGCGAAGCTGCCAAAGGCGTCCCGGCGTCCGTGAAACAGAACTATCCTGCCGTTCCCTGGCGGGAGATGGCAGGAATGCGGGATAAATTGATACACGCCTATTTTGGCGTCGACACGATGCTGGTCTGGCGGACGGTCGTCAACCGCGTGCACGAACTCAGGCGGGAGATCTGCCGGATCATCGAGGAGGAGGGCGGTGGCCGCGGGTGAGGGGCGGCATACCGTCATCACGCACGTATCACGCATCGCTCGCCAGGATGATCTCGCCCCGCACGACCGAACCGGAGACGCCATAGCCGCCCAACCCTGCCGGCGATAGGATTCAATTACGTATACATTCCAGGAACTGACAGGGAGAGGTATGAAACTGCGGGTTGTGCTTGAACCCTCTGAAGAAGGGGGGTATACCGTCTATGTCCCGGCCCTTCCCGGCTGCATCAGCGAGGGGGAGACGAAGGAAGAGGCATTGGACACCATCAGGGAAGCGATCGAGGTGTATCTCGAAATGGTTGAGGACGATTGCCTCCTGAACGAAAAATCCGAGCAGGTCGAGATTGTGATATAAGGCGGACCTGCAATTGAACGCTCTTTTCTGAGTCCGTCATGTCTGGACCGGCCGATCGCCGCCGGTGCCGTGGCGATCGTGCTGCAGATGATGGGGCGGGGGATCGATCCTGATGTCGGCGTGAAAAGGGGGAAGGCCTCCCCTTTATGCACTCACTTCGAGATTCTCGGGCTCCTCCGGTTCCCGGGATTGTGTTTCCTGATCGGTTCTCTGCTGTTCTTCACCCCTGATATCGGCGTCCGCTATCACGGTTCCCAACCCGACCAGTCCTGATAAGACAATAATGATACCGAAATGCTGCAGAAAAATGGAAAAGATGTCACCAATTTCGGACAGGTTCCGGGGGTCCATCATATAATACATAAATTCAAGAAAATGCGGCGAATACACGCCGGCGAAGAGAATTCCGGCAACGATCGATGCGACCAGTGCAGATACAAAACTGAGTGAGAAACCAAAGCAAAACGGGAGAATGATCTTTTTATAGACCTTCCAGAACGCATATGAGAAGAATGCGAACCCTGCAACAAATGCAATGACGCCCAATACGGGAAAATTCGAGGCATCACACCCACTGGCTGCCAGACAGACGAGAGGGAGACAGAAGATCATGCCCCCGACCGTACCGATTCCCAGCACCGAACCAAGGAAAAAAAGGCCGAATAAGAAAAAAATGGAAACGGCGTAGGCAAAAGGTGCAAACGCTAAGAATGACAACATCCCGTTTCCACCCCATACCTGGAGTAGGGCGACCAGGACAGTGACCAGGATGGACACGATCAGGAACCATTTCACCAGTTTCCAGAATACAATGTATCCCAGAATGATGAGGGCTGCAAAAATCAGCCATAACGTGGCGAAAACGACATAGTAGCCGATGAGAGTGATGCCGATCTCCGTTCCAAAGGCAGTGCCCTTCAATCCTACCATCAGGAGAACTGCGGCAAGGTAGATTCCCACCGCCACCTGGATTCTCCTGTCATGTAACAGTGCCGCACTTCTCCCGGCACGCCTCCGTAATGCGAAAAGACCGACCATATATATCTGGAACAATTCATTTTTTTTGTTATTAATAAATATTATTAATTTATTTGATATCAATTTTCATGCATTATGGTTTCTGGAATGCGTATCCCACAATTTGCCGGAGATCTGCAGGAGAATTTCTGCTTCAACGGAAGGTCCGATCCAACAGGGGAGACTTTCAATGTCCTGGCCTCGATTTAAGGGGGAAACCCCTGAAACAAGCATTTTCAGGAGAGGGATCCCTCCATTCAATCCCCATCGGCTCCTCCCGCTCACGAGAAGGTTCACTGATGGCGGCGATCGTTGTTGAGGACTGCTCCCATTGCCCTTTCACTTTCACCCCACGCCCACCTCCCCCTTTTATATTTCCGCATGAATCCACTCCCATGACATCCACCCCCCTCATGGCCGACCAGACGCTCTTCCGGGACGCCCGGATCTTCGATTTCGACCACCTCCCCGAGACCTTCCACTACCGCGACGCCCAGGTGCGGGACCTCGCCTTCGCCTTCCGGCCCTGCCTGCACGGCTCCACCCCCCTCAACACCATCCTCCGGGGGGTGCCGGGCACCGGGAAGACCACGGCCGTCCGCCGGATCTTCGCCGAGGTCGGGGAGGTCTGCGAGACCGTGGTGCCGGTGCTCGTCCCCTGCCAGGCGCACTGCACCCCCTATGCGGTCTTCAGCCAGATCTATCTCGCCCTCTTCGGGCAGAGCCCGCCCGGCACCGGCGTCCCGCTCCGGCGGGTCATGGCCCGTATCGCCGGCGACATCGCCGCCCGCGGGGCGGTGCTCGTGGTCTGCCTGGACGATGCCGGCCACCTCCTCCATGCCGGTGTGCTCGACGAGGTACTCGCCTCTCTCCTCCGCATCCACGAGGGCTATCCGGGGGCAAGGGCCGGGGTGCTGCTCACCCTCTCGGACGTGGACCTGGATCTCTCCACCGCCCTCACCCCCTCGACCCTCTCGGTGCTCCATGCCTCCGAGGTCTTCTTCCCGCCCTATTCCCGGCAGGAGATCCGCGGCATCCTCGCCGACCGGGTGCGGGCCGGGCTCTACCCCGGGGTGGTGCCGCCCGCCATCCTCGACCTGATGGCAGAACGGACCGACGCCTGCGGGGACCTGCGGGTGGGGCTGGACATGGTGCGGCGGGCGGCACTGGCGGCCGAGATGGAGGCCCGGACGACGGTGACGGCGGAGGATGTGCACGCCGCCTATGCGGTCTCCCGGCACCTGCAGGTGGGGGCGGCGCTCGGGTCTCTCAATGAGGGCGAGCGGGCGGTGCTCGATGCGGTGCTGGCGTCGGCGGAGGACGAGGCCGTGATCTCGGCCGAGGCCTATACGCGTCTCCTGGAGCGCCGACAGATGAGTTATACGGCGTTCCACGACCATCTGCGCAAACTGGAGTTTCTCCGGCTGGTGGACCTGGTGAAGGTCAGGAGGAAGGGGCGGGCCCGGGCGGTTCTGGTCAGGGACGGGGTGGAGGAGGTGATGCCGGTGCGGGGCGCCGGCGTGGCGGAGGAGGAGAGGGGGTATGGGGGGGGACGGTGAACCGATGGGATCGGGCGATGATCCGGATGGCCCGGATCCCGGGAAAGAAGGGGCCAGGTTTCTTGCATGGGTGAAGAAACGAGGTTCGATGGTTCGCTTCACGGATTGCCACAAGAAACATCTCCAGACCGGTTTTGATGCGCATTCATTTGTCCGGTCGATCGGGTCACCCTATCTTGAGAAGTACACCTGGCGGGGAGAGGCGGTTCTGAAACTTGAGGACCTCCCCTGGGCCGATCGCTGGATGGTCCGGTATGGCGAAGAGGTGCCCCATCACCGGCACTGGCACCGACTGAAAAAATAGTTTCAATCATGGAAAATATATTTATTGTTGTGGGGGGCAGGTATGGATATGTGGTTGCGATGACCGGCACAGTCTACCCGGAGTTGCCTGCAGAGGTTGCGCAGTTCCTTGAAAAACCGTTCGGCGGCCTTTTCGGAAAAACCGTGCTTGCGCAGGTGGTCGAAGAGGTCGTGGCCGATCCTTCTGCACTCTATACGCCGAAATACCTCAAGGAACTGACCGGAGCCTCGGCGCCCCGGCTCAGGGAAGCCCTTGCGACCCTTGTGTCGCTCGGCCTGCTGCACCGGAACGAGATCGACCGGCAGCACCCGGTCTTCTCTGTCAATACGGGGTCGAAGGTCTTTGTGGCGCTTTCGTTCCTCGCATATGCGGTCCTCGACGACCGTGACGGTTCGGGGTGCATGGACCAGGCAGTGTGCGAGTATTATCAGACGACTCTCAGGGAGGAGTGCGAACCATTCGCCCTGGCGTCGACGGCCGATACCGAATATGTGGCCGGGAAAAAAACCGGCACCGGATGCTATGGGGCGGCGGTCTGAATGGATGGAGAGGAGAAGAAGGGCGGCAAAATGGTGATCGACCTGCGGGAGATGTACGAGTATGAACCGTCTGATCTGGTCCCGGACATCGGGGGGACGGTGTACTCGAACCTTGCCTATGTGCAGGCCACGCACCGCGATGTGTTCATCGATTTTCTCCAGATGCCGGGCGTGAAGCGGGACGGGAAGATGCACGTACAGGGAACACGGGTGTATCTGTCCCATGCGGCGGCGCAGAAACTCGCCGGGGCGCTTGCAGGTACGGTGGAGAGGGTCTATTCAGACGGGGCGATGGAGCACTACCGCCCCGAGAAAGCCGGGGAGCGGGAGGTTTCGACGCAGGTTTCCCGGGTGACGAAGGAGAGGACGGTGTAGAGGCCGACCTGTTCGGGCTCTTCCCGGTCTTCTGGCATGCCGTTCATGGTCCTCCTGTATCCAGCACCACCGTCCGCCCATCGATCGCCACCCTGCCCCCCACGCAGAATCTGCCGAACTCGCACGTCGAACGGAGCGGGCAGGCGCCGGTCTCCGGGTCCCGCCGCCCGCAGCCGGCTCTGGAGAGGTGCCAGAGCGGTTCGTCGATGTCCAGGGCGACCATCGGCCGGTCGCCGGCCTCGTAGCCCCTGACGCTCTCCGCCCAGGCCTGCCTGATGGCTTCGAATATGTCCTCGAGCCGTCCCTCATAGGTTCCGCGGACGACCCCCAGGCAGAGCGAGGCGCGGGCGACGTGAATATCGACCGGGATCGGGACCCTTTCCAGGTGTGTGAGGGTATCGAGCCCGGCATTGTCCCTGAGCATCCGCAGCCAGAGCGGCCCGATCTTATCCCCCCGCAGGAAGGGGAAGTCCGGGGCCTCGCGGCCGTTGAAGGGGTGGCGGTCCTCCTTCAACCGCCTGAGGACCGTCGGGCCGTCATACCCGCAGTCGGCCAGGAAGTTCCGCGGGTCGCCGCCCCATTTCTTGAAAAAGGAGATCCCGACCGTTCGCCAGATGTTCGTGTCCGCACTGTGCTTCTTCGAGAGCCCATGCTTCTTCAGGTCGGCGAAGACCTGCGCCTGTGGGGTTTCATGCAGTGCACGCGGCTCGAAGAGGTACCTGGTCTCCGGGTCCTCATGGGTGTGCCGGGCGCTCTCCCAGAGTGCGTATGCGTCCCGCTGGTAGTCGATCGAGACGGTGAGGGTGAGAAAGAGGATGTGTTCGATGGAGCCGACCTCGACCCCGGCGGGTGGGCGGTCCTCGGGCATGTTTACGTGTCCGAGAATGCCGGTTGTCCTGAATTTTTCATAGAGAAGAGGGGCTATCAGTTTCCCTTTTTCGATATCAGAGGAGAGATGCATACCTCTGGATCAAATCGGCAGGAATTAACTCTTTTGAAAACACCGTGAACTTTTAGCGAGTTATTTTCAGCCAACATAAATAACATCCATCGTATTTTTTCTATTCAGGATATAATTGAGCAAAATACAGACGAATGGCATTCGAGTGGATTTTTTTAGATTCACTTCCGACGCAAAACTCGACACCTTTATCTCCCCGTTCCCCTACTCTCTTTTCTGAATAGAATGGACCTCGCCGAATACCAGAAGATCAACGCCATCATTGCCCGGGACAGTGCCGATGCCACCTACAAATACGCCCTCCTCCGCGGCGTCATCGAGGTCTGCCAGCAGTCCCTGCACCTGGAGGAGGCCGATCCCGACCGCCCCGATCGCCTCTGGTTTCCGCTCGGGCTGCTCATTGAGAAGTGGATCCTCTATTACTACCCGATATTTGCTGCGCCGACGTTCATCCCGCAGAAAAACGGCGAGACCAGGGACCAGGAGAGCGGAAAAAATGTCTCGTTCCGGCGGCACTTCATCCCGGTCATCGAGTATTACCGGGAGAGGGGCGGGATCTCGGTCTTCTATAACGACTACTTCCGCGGCCGGATCCCTGATGAGATCCAGCCTGACTTCCTTACCCTCGTCAGGGCGATCCGCACCACGATCACCGGCATGCCGATGAAGCACCTCGGCTATTCACAGTCAGGGGAGCATTATTCGGTCTTTGACTTCGACCGCCCCCTGCCCAGGCTGTCCGGGGGCCGGCCGATCGACCGCATATTCTTGATTGAGCACGCAGGCCGTTTTTCCCTCTCCCGCGAGCTCTGCACGATCTTTTCGTATTTCGGGAGTTTCATCTCCGGGGATGAGTGCCTGCTGAGGAAGTGGGCGGCATTCACCGCAGGGGCGGACAGGACCCAGACGGTCAGCGAGGAGTTCATGTTCTCTCTGCTCTCCGAGACCCCGACGACCGAACGGGCGATCGCCGATGCACAGAGGATCTACCGCTCGGCCCTCGACGGCGGGGGCGGCCTCCGGTGCGTCTGGTCGGGGAGGGCGATCCCCTCGGCATCTGAGATGCACATCGACCACCTCCTCCCCTTCTCGATCTGGAAGAACAACGACCTCTGGAACCTCCTCCCCGCCCTTAGTTCAGTCAATGCAAAGAAGAGCGACCGCATCCCCGACCCGTCCTTCCTGAAACGGCGGAAGGAGGAGATCATCGGCTGCTGGGACCTGCTCCATGACCCTCTCCCCCGCCGCTTTGAAGAGGAGGTCCGGATCTCTCTTATCGGCCCCCACGCCCCGTGGAGCGACTGGCAGGACCTGGCGATCGAACACCTGGCCGACAAATGCAGATACTTAATCGAGATCAGGGGCAATGAGGCATGGGCGCTATGACCTGTCCGTTCTGTAACCCCGAACCCTCGGAGGTCGTGCTTGAAAACGACCTCTGCTATGCCCGCTACGACCGCTATCCGGTGAGCCCGGGCCACCTGCTGATCATCCCGTTCCGGCATTTCGCAGACTTTTTCGAGGCCACCGAACGGGAGCAGCAGGCACTGCTCGCCCTGATCAGGGAGGGAAAACGCCACCTCGACCGGGAGTTCGGTCCCGACGGCTACAATGTCGGCGTGAATGTCGGTGCGGCCGCCGGGCAGACGGTGATGCACCTGCACATCCACCTGATCCCCCGCTATGAGGGGGATATCGAGAACCCGAGGGGCGGGGTGCGGGGGGTCATACCGGAGAAGAGGGTGTATTGAGGGGAGTTTTGTTGGGTAAATAGAAATGATAATTTTTCAAGTGGAAAAGTAGCCAATTTATGAATGATTTTCTCCCATATACTTTTTAATCAGGGCAAAAACGGTGGGTAGGGTCTTTCTTAACTCAAGGTCTGAAACGTACATCACCCCTTTTTCTATTCTATTTCGACTGTGCATTGCTGGATAAACTACAACTTTCTGTTTTTTGTATGGTGATTCTATCAGAAGTCCAGATAGTTCATCATGATCAATCTGAGTATCAGATTTTTCTAATTCAAGTCGATGTTTGAGCGGCGTAATGAGATGTATCTGTTCATCCAAAGATAACAGATTAGGAAGATTCCCATCAATACCCCAGTTAAGGAGACCAAGGGCATTATGACGATTCAAGGTGTCTTGAACTCTCTGATTCCAATAGTGCTTCAAGCAATTGTGGCATGCTGAATCACATGTACATTCCTGAAGCAAACTCCGAGTTTCAGAAAGGACATCGGCAGTCATATCCAGAAGACCGGATGAATATCCAGCACCACTTGAGAGGCTGTCATAGAGGTATATATCAACATACACCTTATCGTCTGCTCCATGGATTCGGTGACCTCCATTGAGGTCCGTAAACTCGATATCCAATGCTCTGCTGGCAGCAAGTAGAAATGCTTCGGTTAACGTAATCGCAGCACTTTTTATCCAGAGTCCATCATATTCTGTGTTAATCTGGGTGGGATCAAGTTCAAACTCAAACACAACCATGTCTGTTGCAAAAGTATGTCCAAGATAGACTATCTCAGGAGAATGTTGACAGTTTGAAAGATCCCGTGCAGTATATGGCCGACCTACACCTTTCAAAGAGGTAGACTGATCTTCATCTTTACCTTTATTCGCCGGTATTGATGCCGATTTTGGCGGGATTGATTCCGCAGCACCACATTTTTTGCACACGTGGAATCCTTGTCCTTGGATACCTTTGTTAATAATGGTAATCTTGTCAGGACGCTTTGCAGCCTTCAAATATGCACAACCAATATCTTTCATGTCTTGATGGGTTGGTTCTGCAAAATAGCACGGTTCCTCAGCATATGAATACTCGACCTCTGCCCATGCCTCAGGGATGCTTGTATGGTTTCGTGGAGCAAATCCCCATGGCTTCAGCATTTTCTTTGGGGGGTTCAATGGCGAATGACAAAATGGGCATTCGTCATTTTTTGGACGTTCTGTAGATGTCCATTCACAATTTGGATTTGAACACTGATACAAGTCTGAATAATACTTAGGATCGTCGAAATAGCCCTTTGCAGGATTTTCACGGCTTTTTGCTAGGGATGAGGGGTTATAAACTCCCCCAACTTTGTAAGTCTTTTTGTCAACAACAAGGACCTTGCCCGGTGCATACTCACTAATTGCAATGTTTAATGCCCGTTCTGGTTTTTGTGAAATGGTTCCACGTGTATCATCAGGATCCTCAATATAAAATCCAACGACATTCTGTGGGAATGAATATGTTGGCAATACCCCCTCACTACTCAAGAGATCAAGAAGCGAATTACTATGTTCAAATCCGTAACGTTCTCGATTCTGTAAGACTTCATTTTGAAGGTTGTTTAACCTTCGAATCAATTCCTTGACAAAATTCTGAATTACGGATATATCCTCGTCATTCTGGGGAACAATAATTCTCATAGCATCTTGTGAAAATGAGAAACGGGTGGCATAGTCTGAAAAATCATCATAGAGTGTATCAAAGAATTTCAATGCGTTACAATCGTATAAATTCGTATTTTGATTATTGAGAAATTCGTTTAGAAGGAGAATGTTGAGGTGTCTACCAATCAGTTTTTCATTGTGGGCATCAATCCATGGGAGACGCCCCTCTCCTGAGATAATAGCTTGCGGGTGGTTGAAATACCATCCATCATGTGGACCATCTTGTGCATAGGTAACGATTGTAGATAAAGAAGTACCCCTTCTTCCTGCACGTCCTGCTCTCTGCTGGTAGTTTTCTCTTCGTGGAGGGACATTCCTGAGACTGATGGCGGTTAGTGATCCAATATCAATACCCACTTCCATTGTAGTCGTACAGCTCAGTACGTCAATTGGCTCTTCTTCATTGGATAAGAGATTCTGGAACCGCATTTCATAGTTCTCTGTAGTAGACCAGGTCTTGTCGCGTTGATCCTTGTAAGAGAGCTGAGCAGTATGCTCTTCGGTATTTATTGTCTGAATTGTTTTCCCAGTCCCTTCTGCTGTAGCCTGTAATACCGGATCTCTCCAGAATTTATATCGATCCAGATCACCTGGAGAGACACTCTCTATGTGGTTATCTCCACAATGTGCACAGCGACGCCATGGGGCGAATGGGAAGATTTTTGAACACTTTGAACAACGGTACCACTCTTTTTTGTCGTCAAATTTGAGAGCAATATTATTGAGCGAAAGGTAAAACGTCCCTTTTTCTCCTAGGCCTTTCTGGAAATAGGTTTTCTGCAATATATGTTGGATTTTTTCAATCTGTTCTTTTGAATACCCGTTCTCTTTCAGAATCTTCTGAATAAACCTTGGCATTGTACGGAGTTTTGTCTGTTCTATACCTAAACGTCCAAAAGACCAACGTGTGATGTTCCTTCTGACCTCATCGTCGATACTTTCCCCAATCGCATAATCGGAGGTACAGTAGTGTGTGGCCCATGTTGAGAAGAGACATTCAAATTCATCACGTGTCATGGTGATGTCTTCTTCCTCAAGATTGGCCAGGCAGTTTTCAATGTCTTCCTCGTCACTTGGAACAAGCCAACAAAGACCCAAATCGGTAAGAGACCGATATGGTGAACAAAGGTTTTTCAGAAGTTGTTCTGAGAATAAACCCGGTTTATTTGTAAATTTAGAGGCAATTTTACTGTAATTTAGCGGTTTTGATTGCTTTTTTGCAAGATTTATATAGTCGGCAATGATTTCCCATCCGCCCATGAAATCTTTTTTATTCATCCCGTAAAAAAGCATTATATGGTTATTATAGGTAATTTCGAGAAATGCAGGGTATAGCAGATCTAAGGTTGGATCTCTCCCTGTTTTTTTGCTCCAGTCCTGAAGGCGGGATGCAGCAAGGACTAAAAGAGCTCTTGCCGCTTCATCATCCGCTGATCGGGTCATGTCTTTTGCTAATGTTGCGGCTCTTTGACGGCTGTCAGAGAAGAGCAGAACCTTTCTTCCTGCGTTTGGTTGTTTTTCGAGTTTTTTCTCGTCAAAGATTGTGGGTGGTTGAGATTCCAACTGGGATGAGACAATGTTATAAAATGGTTCATTTCCTTTGGTTGCAAAATCGGATAATTTGGATTTATCAAGGTTTTTTCCACACTTTGGGCAGGATTTGAACGTAAACTGCCCAGGCTTTTTGGGAAATTCATGAATTGAATATGCCACATGAAGATAACCTGTTTTTCCAGAATAGGAAGGATCTCGATGAAGTAAACCTGTATATGGATTAATCCAACCCTCGTTATGTTCTAGATTTTCCTGATAGGTGCCTACTGTTGGGATGATGTAGAGATGAACCTCACGCATATTCTTGCTATACGAATCCCCCGGAGATCGCCAGAGATCAATACTCGTGGCATTCTGACTTTCATGCACCATATAAGCCTTTAAAAATAAAGCCCCACACCTTCGATCATTTATCAGTTCGTAGATCTGTCCACCACAGTCGCAGGTTTCGTGCCCACTGCTGGTAAATAACTGTCCAAGAGTGATCCCATCACCGGTATTTCTGTGAGGACAATCAGGATTTGTACATGCGTACAAACCTTCAAGTCCCCGGAAGAACATGTGGAGTCGTGCAGGGAAAAGAACCTGACCTTTTGTATTTTTGGCAATCGGGAGTACAGCAAGCAATACCTGGGTTGCTCTCAGTGCAAGATCCTCTGAGGTACTTGGAAAAACAATTTTAGCAAGGTTGTGAATATCTGTGGCATTTCCTGCTGTCTGGGCAATAATACGCTGTACTGGAGCATAGATCGGTAGTTTCTCATAGAGATACTGAGAATATGCCTCCAGAGTGTTTTCCTGTATAGTTCTTAATCCTATAGTTTGACAGAATGAGGCTATCGCTTCTATTTTTTGGGGAGTGTCGCCCTGAAACGCATCAATTGAGAGTTTGGATATCGCTTCTGGGGATATTTCAAGAGAAATCTCTGTGGAGATTTTTTTTCGCTTTCCTGTGATTATGGTAAAATCCGTGCCATTGTCGCTTGCAGTGATATCATGGAGGAATTTCTGTAAAGATGCAATATTTTCCCTTGAATTAGTAGGAATACTTGCGCTAGTTAAAATGAACCTGACCTGATCTCGGGTTATTCCGAGACAGTACATCAATCTCCTGATGAGAAGCGAAACTTCCCCGCCGGCAGATCCATGATACATATGTGCTTCATCAATGACGATGAGCAGTTTGTTTTCCTGGGATGCATGGAGCCAGTCCCTTGTAGAGTTCCAGATCGGTTGTTCGATGTCTCGAATCAGCATATACTGGAGCATGGTGTAGTTGGTTACAAGAATGTCCGGTGAGTTGTTCTGCATCTCCTTTCTAGTGATCAGTTCGGCATCTTCGGGATCTGTCAGATGCACTCCTTTTTCAAGATAGTTTACATACTCCCGGAGGTCTTTTTTTGCAGGGTATCTGCCGAGATGCTTGAGTTCTTTGGTGAAGTCCTCTCCTTTGCAGAGAATATCATTTCTTAATGCTGTTGCAAGTTCTCGGTCCTTCTTTTTTTTAGTCTCACCTGGATAGGGAGTTCTACCAGTGTACATTCCGAATTGAGGGCGGCGCGATGTTTTTGATCCTGCAGCAAGGTTCTGAAAGAGATGATAGAACCTGTTTTCGGAGTCTCCAACCATTTTCCGCAATCTGCCTATTTGATCTGCAACAAGGGCATTCATCGGGTAGAGGAGGAGAGTGCGTACCCCACGCATTTTCCATGTTTCTGGAGACGATTGCGCTTCGTGTATGAGATTGGCAACTACTGGCCACATGAAACATTCTGTTTTACCAGAACCTGTTCCAGTGGTTACAAGGACATCTTCCCCTCGATAGAATGCCTCGATTGCTTCTATCTGGTGGGAATAAGGGTTTTCAAAGACGCCGGTATTCTCTTTAGAGAGTGTTGTCAGGATATTTTTAATATTTTGAGGGATATATGCCGATTCCAGCCCCTTTTCGCATATGATATAGGGAGTATTAGACTCGATATATGGTTCTTGGGAGAGGATATTATCTTGATCTAGTAGATCGTCGCTTTTATCCAGCAGAAGGGTGTTTTCACCAAAGTACTGAGCGCGGATATAGGCCTTAAGCTTTTCAAGTAAGGTGTTGTGTATGTGTTGGACTCCGTAAATATCAGTCATTGGCTATCACCATAAGTCATCGTAATATCGAGATTTGTGAGAATTTTTTCAATTGCTGGCAGGAGTTCTTTTATAGAGAAGTACTCATTTCTGTCCAGGATGTCCTTTTTGGGCCATGCCATCATGTAGAGGAGGTTTTGTTCAAAATCAGGGAGGTATGAGGGGAGAGTAATCTGAATCATAGAGCCCATGCTATTTATTGTAGCCCGTGCAGGGTTTTTTCCAATTTTCCGAATCCCATACATGAAGCGTCTTACATCGTTGGTTTCAATAACTGCATGTGGGAATGCAAGTGTGTATATCTCGCACGAGTCGACTCTGGCAAGTCCGTAATCAGACTCGCTATCCTTATAGACCGTGAGTTTTCCACTTTTTGGATATGATGCTTTCCAGGATTTCCAGAATGCACTTCGTGAGTTATAATCAAAGTATTCCCTGGTTTCCGGAGGATTCTCGCTTCTGGCAAATTTATTCCATACTTTTTGGACATACTGTATCACATAGTCTTTTGCAGAAATTTGGGGGGTGGAATACATGCCCTCAAATGAGCATACCGGTATCTGATATGGTCTTTGGATATAGCTTCCAAGACCGACAATCTGTGATTTTTTGTGAAAGGTATCTCCACGGTAGAGATAGAGATTTTCTGCGATTTTTGTGCATTTTTCCGGTGGAAACTGAAGAGTATTTTCAATTCCTGATACAAGCATCCCTGCTGTTAATTGACGCTTCCGTATCTCTGTGACCGGGTTAAATGTCTCATTGACAGATGCTGGATAATACCAATTTTTTAAATCTGGATAAAGATCTAGGTACGCATCAAGGATTTTTCCACACTTGCGTGTAATATGGTTCTTGGTAGCTCCAATTTCACCTATGACTTCGCCGTCGTCGTCTTTGACATCAGTATCGTACGCTGACGCTTTTATCCACTCACCAATTGCAGAATAGGTGACTCTTGAGATGGAGGCATTTGGATCCTCGCCAGTAAATGAGGTAATTCCCATATCTGCTCCCATTCTGGTATGAAGGGGAGTATTACTCATTTTTTCCCACTCCAAGCCTTTCTCTGAAGTCTTTGATCGACGGGTCTTCGTTATTTTGAAGTATTTCTCTGTAATCTTCAGAAAGACCATAAACTTCGATGATGGATGCAAATTCGGTATATATTGTCTTTATTAACTCAGAACTCTGTTCTCCCTCTTGTGCAATCCCCTCTAGAATTTTTACTCTCGAATTAACATATCCCGTTGACGCTGGGGAACCTATTGTCAAATTTGAGATCTTTTTTAAAAGGTTTATTCTGGTAGCACTGTTAGTAAGTGGGGAGATTGAATCTTTTATTTCTCCTGGACGGGTCTCTTCATCGTTCATTAATTGCGTCTTGAAGAATTTATCACACAATATCAGTCCCATGTGGGCATAGATGCCTTTTGGCAAGAGTTTGAGTGTTTCTTCGAATTCAACAACGAAAATAAAGTATTTTTCAGGAATATCCGCGGCAAGATGGGTGTAGCAGTATTCATCACAGTAACCAACTGCATTTTCCAAAATGACAATGTCACTCTTTAATCTCTTGATGGTACTGAGCAGAGAAGAGTAGTTACTGTATCCTGTTGGGACGCAAACGGTGTCAGGCGCCTGGTTTTTGAATGATATTGAGATTATCCGAGCCATCTCATTCGCCGAGTTTCCAGCGCATAGGAGGGGCAGATGAGAAAGGTACGAAGCAGAGATAAACTTCGATAGTTCCGACAGGTCTGGTGTATCTTTTCCCTGTTCAGGGAGATTATCCTGAAGGAGAGAATACATTTCAAAAAGCTGGGTAATCTCCTTTGGAGGTACTCCATCCATATATTCTAGATTATTTCCAGGTCTGATTGTTAGATCTGGTGTGTTTGCGTTTTGTGGGGATGTCTCGAAATTGGTTTCACCCAAGTGAAGTACTTTTTTCAGAACAGAGAGTTCTTGTAATAATCCCGTCCTCTTGCCGTTCAATAACTCATCTAAATCCTGATTGATTTTTTTAGCTTCATTAACTTGAGCAAGTATTTTTTTCGAAGACTCAGTTAATGAGCTTATTTTAGCATTTAGCTCATTTTTTAGTTTATTATTCTTTTTAAGTTCTATATTTGCCTCTTCTATCTTATCTTTGAGAGGGGCCAACTGAAGTCCTAGTTTCCGCTTTTCTTCGTCGAGGTAGCCGTTAGTTAGGATTTGAAGATATTTTTTTCGAAGGGAAGGGCAGTGCTCCACGATAAACTCAATAAACTTCTCATCTGTTGCTGTTTGCTTAAGGTACGAGGAAAATACTGATTCAAATTGCGGAAATTTCCCAAGAGTTGAGATATATGTATCTTCGTTTGATTGTGAATATTCCTCCAAGAATTTGATCAAGTCGGAGTCAGGATTTACATTTTCAGTGATGGTCTTGATGAAGGCTTCGATTACTTCTTGATCTCCGGTCTGACCAGACAAGCGGGTTGCAATTTGCCTGAGATATTCGGCAAGATGATTGCTGAAACGCTTGAGGGGCAGGGTTGCAACTGGACTTCCCCAGATATCTCTTCGTTTATATATGATACGACGTTGAAGTTCTGGATCGAGGTGGTCTTTGAAGATATTGAGATTGTTGAGATAATCTTTTGTATCAATAACATCTGATTTTGATATTTTGTACACTTTTAAGAGAGTGTTCTCATGAACTATGATTTTATTTTCATCATGGCTGTAGGAGGATTTTATGAACTCGAGGCAGATATATTCAGTTTCTGTTTGATTAACAACCAACAGGAATGAGTCTGAGTGTTGGGGCGGAGCAATGAACCCATTAAGAAGGATGTCAAATAAATGCCAAATTGAGAGGGGTTTGAAAATTAACCCATAATTTAAGTTAGGATTATTGAGAAATATCAATTCATAAAATGTTTCATTGGTACGATAGGAATGTTGTCTATTTGGATTATCTGGTTGCACCTCCCATTTCCAGATCTGCAGTTCATTTGGTTTTGCTTCATAAGGATCCATAGAAATGGTTTTGATGTGTGAGAGATCAGAGCGCTTATTAAAGGGAAATAATCTGCCTCCTGTTGCTCCACTGTTTTCTTTGCTAAATATGATATCAGCAAGGCGCAGAAGTGCTGTGTGTTTGTTTTTATGGCGGATCGTCACGCATAATGAGCAATAGGTTTCCTGAGTAGTCATTTAGAGTTCTCCCTGATTGTAGATCATAATGAGTTGTTCTGCTGCTTTATTCGGAATTATGCCTGTTTTAAGTGCATTTTTGAGGTATTCTCTTGTTTTTGGATAGTTGCCTAGCCCCGCAGCAATATACTTTAACTGCGATGGAACTGCGATAAAAGCGCTTCTCAGGCTGAGTAATTTCAGATACAGTGCCTCATCTGTAATTTTGTTACAATTTTTGTAATCTGGAGTTTTTTCGTTTTTCCTGAAGAAAAGAGATGTCAGAATGTCTTGTCCATGTCTGATGATGATAGTATCTCCATTGGATACATCTGGGAAACTTAAGACTGAAAGATTATTTCTGAAGAGAAGATTTGGAATGTGATCTCTCATCCGAATAATGTCACATTTCATGTTGGATTCTATCGAGAGATCTGCATTTTTATTTGCTTTAAGTTCTGATCCCGGTTTGATTTTTTTCTTCATCCATTTTAGTTCCAGCTCTGGTTGTTGATACGAGATGTCTGTTTTGTCATCTCTTGAGACAATGGCTGTCTCTAGATCGCTGTCTGTATCAAAAAACGATAGGTACTGTATGTTTTTGTCCACGTTAATTGAGAAAAAAGGATCTTGGAGGGAAATCTCCCTTTTATCTGACGGTATCTGATCTTTGTCGAGTATAAATATCTCCCATGTTCCTGATTCATGAGATGATTTTAGACGATACGTACAGAGGCCTGTTTTATGATAGATCTGTTTTTGGTTGTTCTGAATGCTTGGTGGCCACAGTGGGATGAGTTCTGGAGGTTTTTCTAGGAGTTGTACATGATGTTCCCTTGCATAATGGGATGATTCAGGGGTGACTTTGGTAAACTGGATTTTGTAGATTCTCCATTTTGGTGTTCCTTCCATGAGAAGTGGGTGACTCTCCTCTACTTTGAGGAATGATTTGTTGATGACTGGATACTGAGAGATATAGTAGTAACTTGTATTGGGAGTGATGACACCATTTAAACTGATACTACGGGAGTAACTGTCACCGATTCTAAAAAGTATGCCGTTTGAGAATATTCTTGATGTATTCTCTCCCCATATTTCATTGAGGGCGGTCTTCGGTACCTGATATATGAGCTTGTATGATTCATCAACCCATGAAAGGGGCAGGTGGTAAACCTCGTTTGCGCTGACCTTTCCAAGGTCCATCATCACAGAATTTTTATCGTTTTTGATCGTTACTTTTTGTCCTCTTTGCTTTTCTTTTTTAAGAATTGATTCCTCCACAGGCCAAAATCCGAGATATAATTTGAAGGAGTCCCCAATCTGTTTAAGATAGAAGGGAAGGCCAGAGATTTTTCGTTTGAGTTTATAGTCAGCATAATCTGAGTATTTCGAATGGTTTCCAGAATATAGTTCACATGTCTGCGCAATAATTGAACCGGACTTATGACGAAAATGCGCTTTTTGATAAACTCCACTACAAAAAATAACTGTTTCCCCGCATAATGGGCAGGAATAGTGCCCATAGTGGGAACCAGATATGTCCTTAGCTCGGACTTTGACCAGAATTCCTGGCTTGGTATTATCATATGCACTATCCATGTCAGATCACTTCCGAGAAATTCAATTCAGCCCGCATCAGGAGCTCCTGGATCAGCAGCCCGGCCATGATCGTCTTGCCGGCGCCGGGATCGTCCGCCAGAACAAACCGCAACGGTTGTTTGGGGAGCATCGTCTCATAGACCGCTGTGATCTGGTGGGGGAGGGGCTCGACGTTCGAGGTGTGAACCGCCATCATCGGATCGAAGAGGTAGGCGAGATCAATACGGTAGGCCTCTGCAGCCAGCTTGAACTCCTCGCCGGGTGCGTCGAACGCCCACGGCCGTCCGGCCTCTGCAAGGGAGAGGGAGGGCTCACTGGAGCGAAAGAGCATCTGCTCTTTCAGCTGCCCGTCGGCGGTCTTGTAATAGACCGTCAGCGCGTTTTCGCCCACCGGATCAGTCGTGACAATACGCACGATCTGGCCCGGTTCAATCCCATTGACGGCAGCATCTTTTTTGATGTCTTCCAGTCTCAGCATGGGCTATTACATCTCCGAGTATGCGATCATCCATACATTCGAAGCGGGGCCGATAAAAATACTCTCCATTTTTACGAAATGGCGGAATAATGGGCCATATTAGTCATTTTAGTTAGTGAATTTTAGTTGCCTGAAAAGCATTTTATGTTAAGGCCACTATTAATGTTTTCGTTTTTATTTTCAGATTTTTGAAAATTTTGTCACTTAAATTGGAATAATTTAATGAATCCTCTGAAAATATGTATCATACTACAAAGTTTCCATTCACCGCCCCATATACCATCTGCAATCCATTCTTGATCATACAGTCACCAAACCAGAACGCCCTCACCCTTCCCCTTTTCTTGCTAATCACCTCTCCCTCATAGTCTAACTGGTCTATGCGCCTCCGCCAAACCAAGGTGACGTCATGACCTACTAGACCACAATAGATACAGTGAGACCCTGGCATCATGCTCCTCTATCCGATCTCTCTCCCATCCCGAGCACCCTTGCGAGTGTCTGGAGGGGGTTATCAGAACATGCGACCACCCTTCTGATCGTTTCTCACCCCCCCCCCTCCCCGCAAAGGGTTCAGCGCCCGAGATCGGCCGAAACCCGCGAAAACTCACGATGCTCCAGCACGCCCGGCAGGAGCACCACCGCCGGCAGAGGAAGGGGCGGCGTTCCGGTTCACGCCGGGGACTGCCACGTACCGGCCGCCATGATCAGGAGTGTTCGGGATCGGATGGGAGCGAACCCTGCACGGCAGATCGCTTCATGCCTTCCTGCACCCATCTCCGCCCCGGGCCTGCTATGAACGGAACGATAAATAACGCCACGATGCCGATAACGCCACACCACCACTCGGGGACGGCCGGGAAGGCGGTAATGCGAAGGCCGATGTAGAACAGGAATATCACAAAGGATACTGCCGATACGGCCACATACTGCAGTGACCGCTCGTGCGGGGTCACGATTGCGTAGTATTCCGGCATTTTATAGGCAAAAATATAGTACAGCCCGAGAATCCCGAGAATCGTTCCGGCAAGGAAGATCGGCCACGGCGAGATCCCGAGTCCGTGGTTGATATTGCCGAAGTCGTCGTTCTGCAGGAAAGAGCGGGTAAAGACGTACTCGAAGACCATCACGAACGTGATGATGCCCGTCCAGAACACAGAGTGGTATGCCCACCGGTGTTTTTTCACGCTCTTCACCGACATGAGCCCGGCGGTCACGAAAAAGAGGACGATGTTTGAGAGGGGGCCGGCAAATGCAATGGCCGCCGCAGTAGACCCCCTCCCCGCGTCAAAAAGAGCCGAATAATCGACGTTCTCATCCCAGTGCGATCCGATCCAGTTTCCATAGATGATATTCCACGGATCCTGTTTCACCCCGAGGAGGTACGCGACAAAACTATGCGAGAACTCGTGCATCAGAAGGACCAGAATATGCAGGAAGAGAAAGGAGACGACCGTTATGGCGATGAATGCGATCACCTCTGCGAACGGGGGAAACCGGGAGAAAAAACTCAGATCATATTGTTTCGTTCCGGAAGATGCAGTCTCCGCAGCCGTACGTGCAGCCCCGGACCTCCCGGTCCTGCGGTCGATCTCCGGCAGGATGAACCAGCAGTAGACCAGATACAGCATGAAAATCGAGGACAATACGAGCGACGTCTCCAGAAATTCCATCAATACGGCAAAGAGAAGAAACATCCCGACTGCTATCAGCATCGCCCATGCCGCACCCTGAATATAGTTCCTGCACTTTCCGGTCGTACTGACCTTTTCTGTCACAAGAGATCAAATCGGTCGACAATAGGATTAATTTTTTGAAATATGTCCTGTGAGAAGGCAAAAAGAGTGCTTGAGAAGTCTCTTCGAGGCACCCGTGCAGCACAACTGCAGCATGTCCGGCCGCTATTCCCGAGTTTTTTGACGCCGGGTTTTCCTATCGGTCACCGGCAGCACCGCCGGCGTCTGGAGGGGGTTGAGGGGATCACACAACCCCCCTCCCCTCATTCCAGGCCCGCACCAGCCGACCATAGCATCCCTCGCAGAGCACCGTCCGGCGGTCCTCAGAGACGAACACCGCCCGCCCCTCCCCGCAGAGGGTGCAGCGCCCGAGATCGCTCGAGAGACGCGAGAACTCGGTGTGCTCCAGCACGCCCGGCAGGCACTCTTGCGGCACACCCCGCTCGTTTGCAGTCGTTTGTAGCAGGTTGCGGAAGGCTCCGCCACTCAACGGGCGGCTCTGCACATTCTGATCAGATTGATCTCTGCCGGGCGGGGAGATCGAGGGATCGGTTGCATCATTCCGGGGATCGCACACACACCCACACACACCCGCACCCGCACCGGTGCCAGGGGCTGTGTGTGTGTTCTGCTGTACTTTAGTACGTATAGAGAGAGGCGTCTCTCTCTCTGTACCAGTACTGTCAGATCCAGCGTCTCTCCTCGCCGTTTCTTCTTTGCAGCACCTGCTGCAATCCTGCTGTAAACCTGCTGCAACGTTGCAAAGGTCGGAGGGGCCGGGCCCATCGTCCCGGTCGTCGTCCTCATCATCGATCCACACCGCCGCACACTGCGCCCAGCGCCGGTAGACCACAGGATCGAAGGAGAAGAGGTGCTCCCTCCGGCGGACCACCTGCCCGGGCCCGTCCTCGGTGACCGTGGTGTCGAAGTAGCTCACCGCCGGACACTTCTCCAGGAGGCCGGAGTAGGTCATCCCCCGGCTTGCATACCCGTGGAGGATCCGCCTTGTCTGGTGGTAGGAAAGCCCCAGGGCCGACTGCAGCATGCGGATCGTGAACTGCTCCCACCCCATCGCCGCCACCGTCTCCAGGGCGGCGGCCTCGTTCTTCGTGAGTTTTGTCTCCTGCCCGCCGGATTCGCCGTTGATCGTCGCATAGATCCGGGCGGCGGTCTCGAAGTCCGAACGATCCGCCCGGATGCCGCCGTCGTATGCCTCCCGCTGGAAGCGGTGGAGGAGGGCGCAGGCCTTGATCAGGTCAAAGAGCATGCCCGGGTTGCGGCGGTTGGCCGTGGCCGAGAACTGGATGCGCCCGGCATAGGGAATGGAGACATGGAGGCGTTCCTCCTTGAGGACCTCCCAGACCGCCCGGCAGATAGGGAGGTCTGCGTCCTCGCCGTCCCCGCCGTCCTCCCGTGCCTCGGCCTCCTTCATGTGGGCGAGCACCCGGGCGTCCTGATCGGCCGAGTCGTCGATCCAGACCGTGAGCATGCGGTTCATCACCTGGTCGTCGCCCGGGTCCTCGACCCGTGCCAGCCACCAGACACACCGTTCAGGGATGCGGCAGACCTGCAGCTTGCGGTCGGCGGTGACGGTGCGGTGCTCGATCTGTTCTCTGAAGTTCGCCGTGGCGGCCTTCAGGACCTCCTGGAGGTCGTCAGATAGCGACACGTCATCGAAGAGGAAGACCGTGCCGGCCCGGAGGTCGTCGTGGTAGTAGAGCGCCTTGTTGGAGACGCTGCCGGCCATGCGGTAGGCTGGCGGCACCTGCCGGAGCATGGTGGTGCAGGCGTGGCTCTTCCCCTTGCCGGAGGTGCCGGAGACCGAGACGTGGAGGCCGCTCGTGTTCTCCACTGACTGTGAGGCCAGGGACATCACCAGGCACTCGGCCACGATGCGGTCGCCGACGTGCTCGCGGTTGAAGGTGTCCAGCAGGAAGCGGAGCGGGTCGCCGGCGGTGAGGATCTCGAGGGCCCGCTCCCGATACGCCGGAGAGGGGGGCGGGGGAGGTGGCGGCACCTCCTTCTTTTTCTTTGGCTCGTGTTTCTCACGCAGTTCGGGCCAGCGCTGCACCCCGCCGCCGCAGGAGGCGTGGTGACATCCGGCGTGGACTGCTCCGCTCGGGAACTGTATGGCGAAGGCGCCGTCGTGGTGGGCGGGGCTGAACGGGCAGTCCTCGAGCACATAGAGCGTGCCCCCCTGCCAGGGGCGGGTGCCCCGGACGGCGATGCCGTGCTCACTGAGCCAGCGCCCCAGGTCGATCCCCTTCGAGGTCGGCGCCGGGGCCCTGGTCGGGAGGATGGCGGCGGTCGCCTGCAGGAGATCGACCGGGACGGTCTCCACCTCCCCGGGCACCGAGAGCATTCGTGCCCGGCGGTGCGGGCGCTCCGGGGTGTGGTCCCCTTTTCGGGAGCACGTCCCATAGAGTTTCCAGATCCGGGCGGGGTTCGCGTTGGCGGTGTCCACGCTGACGTGCTCGTCGGAGAACAACGCGTCCAGGGTGGTGAGCACGCCCTTCACGAGCCCCCCGTCATCGTTTGCGAGGTCCACCGCATAGAGCAAATGCGCCCCGTTCCCTGAGTCGGCCCGGATGGGGGCGGGGAAGCCCTGCTCGCTGAGCCAGAGGGCGATCTCGTCCGCCTTCGCGAGCGCCGCCTCGTGCTCCGCATCGGTGGAGGAGACCCCGCTCGGCCGCACCGGGTCGAGGTCGATGGGGAGCCAGCGGCGAGAGAGGATGTCGGCGTCAGAGGTCGTTGGGTCGCTCCGGGAGAGCCGCATCTTCACCCGGTTCGCCCGCCGGGCGAGCAGGGCCGGGTCCACGCGGTTCAGGGTGATGTAGATCCCCTTCAGGTCCGGGTCGGCGTCCAGGGCCGCCACCGCCTCCGCACATCGCGTGAGATCATCAAAATAGCCGGAGTGGGTGAAGCGGTCCGAGAGGGCCCGCACCTCCACCACATCCCCGGGCGGCACCAGGGCCGCAAGCGTTGCGGCGATCATGGATACCCCTCCGCCACCAGGGGAAAGAGCGGCGCCGAGACCGCCTCCCCCCGGGCCACCCGGCGGAACGAGACCAGCGGGATGATGAAACACCCAGAGGTCGTGAAGATCCGCACCGAACAGCCGCACCGGTTCAGGGCCGCATACCCCCCGATCGCCCTGCGCCCATATATCCCCCCGTCCTCCCGCCGTTGGACCAGCATGTGGGTCAGCGGCACGGGCCGGCCAAAGAGGAGAAGGGGGCGGATCTCCTCCTGCCCCACCTCGTACCAGTGCCGCCCGATGACGATCTGGAGAGTGTCGTCCGCACCGGGCTGAAGGGCGGTGTTCATTCCGCCTCACCCTGTGTCAGGATCGTGATCGCATACATGTGCCGCCCGCTCCGCCGGATCAGCACCTCCCGGATCGCCCCGCCGAAACGGTGGATCTCGGTCGAGAGGGTGACCGGCAGCAGGTAGAGTGGCACCGGGCCCGCGGAGTTTATCTCCTCCCGTGCCGATACAAGGGAGGCAGTCTTCCCCGGTCCAGTGTTGGCGCACGCGGTGTCGTGGGAGCTGCCGTTCTGGTCTGTTTTGTTGTTCCTGGTTCCTCCCCGGTCGGTGCCGGGTCGGTCGTCTGCATGGTTTCGTCTCATACTCGGTTCTCCTGTGTGGACCCCATGCCGTTCCGGGGGGGCCGCACACAATTGAATGGTGGTCGTGAGCCAGTATAAAGGAGAGCCGAGCGTTCTGTAAGAGACAATTCATCGTATTTAATCGCTTCTTTACCGGGAGGATCCCGAACGTGAACGGGCCGACGGGAGGGTGTGAGAGGGGCGGGGAGAAATCACGTGGAAAAATACAATATGATATATTCGGGGAAGGATATGCCGCAGATGGGGGGCTGCGCGCCCCGTATGAGAGGGCACCACCTTTTTTTTACAGGAGGACGACATCATGCCATGGCCGACGAACCGCAGATCCTCAGGGATCTCCTGAGAAGAGGCCTCGACCTGGGCGCAAGTGTGGCGGGGTATCTCCCTGCAGACCACCTCCGGGACTGCCCCTCCGCCCTGGAGGCGGGGCCGCAGGGATTCAGGACCTATTCTGGCACCGTCGTCGTGCTCGGGCTCTACCATGACCCGGCACAACCGGAGATGGACTGGTGGGAGGAGGGGCGAGGCACGCCCGGCGACCGCATGCTCCGGCAGATCAACCTGGCGCTGGCGGCATGGCTGAGGGATGAACACGGCATCGCCGCACGGGACATCCCCTACCAGGTCGACGACGGCGGCATCTACCTCAAGGACGCCGCCGTATATGCAGGCCTCGGGTATATCGGGAGGAACAACCTCGTCATACACCCGGATTTCGGGCCCAGATTGCGGTTCAGGGCCTTATGGGTCGACATCAGGTCGGAGCAGACGGACAGGCCGGTCCCGGAACGCCGCTGTGACGCCTGCGGCCACCCCTGCGAGACCGAGTGCCCCCAGAACGCCCTTGAAGGCGGACGATATTCCCGCACCCGCTGTCTGGCCAGGATGGATGCAGATAAGGCGAGTGCCGCCCGAATTCGTGACGAGACCGGAAAATTGGCCCCTGCCGACCACTGCCGGATCTGCGAACTGGTGTGCCCAACATAAATGGGGGAGAGAATCCCCTCCGGAAGGGGAGTGTCAGATCCGCCCGAAGGAAACAAAACCATATTGCAGCGCCATGTACGCAATCCCGGCACAGATGCCCCAGATCACTCCCGCACACATCGCACGGCGTGCAGGCATGCCGTGGACCTCCCTGATCCCGATGATCACGGTCCCGATCATCCAGACACCCCCGATGAGGTCTGCAATGGGGATCCAGCCGAGGAGCAGGTACGGCGTCGCCCCATACATGAGCACCCCGAATGTCGGATTGATCGGTCTTCCCCCGCCGACGATTCCGACGAGGAGATGGAGCAGGAGACCGCCGGCGCAGAGGAATATGAACCCCGAGACCAGGGTGCCGAAGAATGCGCCGGGAAGCCCCATCCACACCGATCCGCCGATCACAGAACCGCCGATAGAGACGCCCCTCATGATCACGAATGCCAGGAGCGTCGAGAGCACCGCATTGAGGAGAAGGAGTGCTGCATAAAAGAGAAACGCATCCTTCAGGCTGCCGTTATTGATATCCCGGAAGGTTTCGGCAGGGCGGAAGAGCATGCCGGCGGCACGTCTGAGGACCATACACTGCATTTGAAAAGCGGCATGAAATACGTTTTGTTTCGAAATAGGGCGAACATCAAAAAATATTTTCAGGATCTGTGTCCTGGCACTCCCCTGAAAAAGAGGAGATCAGAGCCCCATCACCTCCAGCACCCAGAGGATGCCGATCATGATCACCACGAACGGGATCACGACAAACCAGGGGTTCACGCCCAGGACCTCGGGAATGGTCCGGACCTCAAACTCCCCTGCCTTCAGGATCCCCTCTGAAATCCGGGGATAGACCCATGCAAACAGCCCGGCGCCGACGACCATCCCGACCATGCCGCCGAAGAGGGCGTCCAGGAACCCCTGCCCCACCGCCCCGGCCACCGTTCCGGGGCACCATCCGAGGACGGCAAACCCGGCGCCGAAGATCAGGCCGCCGATGACGACCGAACCGAGCGTGACATTCCTGCAGTGGATCGCCACCATCTCCCCCCCTTTCAGCAGGTAAAACCCGATCATGCCGACGATCACCGCCGAGAGCATCACCCTGACGACGGTGAAATCGGTCAGGAGCAGCTGCCCGATGATCACGTCATACTCGGTCACGCCTCCCTTCTGGAGGAAGAAACCAAAGCCGATGCCGATCAGAAGCCCGATCAGGAGTTGCGCTCCTTTGTTCCGGTGAAGCGATGTGAACATCATTTCTCTCACCCTACACCCCCGGAAACCCGAACAGGACCATGGCGACCGCAATCCCGCCGATGAAAAAACAGATGGCGGCAATCAGACTGTTCACCGAGAGCTGCAGTGTCCCGCTGATCCCGTGCCCGCTCGTGCATCCTCCGGCCCATCGTGCCCCGAAACCCAGGAGCATCCCCCCGATGAGGGCCGCCGCCCAGCGGAGAAGCGGATCCGATCCAAATGCCTCTTCCCACCTCGACGGCACCCAGGTGAGGTCGAAGGTGCCGGAAAGGGACGCCGAGACAAAGGCCCCGATGACGATCCCCAGCACGACCATCCATGAACCATCGATATATGGGCCGATTTTTCGGTAATACGGATGTGTGTCCACCTGTTCACCCCGGACCACCCGTTCGATCATGCCGCTCGTCTTTGCGAATGCCGTCGAGCAACCGAGCGGACGGTCAGCAAGGAAAAACGAAAGTATTGCCATGAGCCCGATTCCGGCCCCTGCCAGATAGGGGGACCACCGGACTGCCGTCAGAATATCCATCATCTTCACACCCCCCGATGCAGTGCGGCGGATGCTTGAACCCCGCCTGCAGGTGCATATGGCCCCTGCATCATGGACCACACGCCACCATGCTGGGTGATGTCGGTCCCTGCTTATACCACTTTTCAACCCTGATAGAAATGGAGAGGGAGAGATAGGGGCAGCATCTCGCGCCATGTGCAAGGTATCTCACTCATGCACAAAGGGCCCAACCCTCACCCCCGTATCACATCGCCATAGTCACTGCTGTGCTCCCTGGAAACGGCATCTTTTGTCTGACCATATTGACCGGCGCCCTTGCATCCGGGTTGCCGGCACGCTCCGTGCTCCCGTCATCACCAGATCCCTGCCCGGGGACGGTCTCGAAGAGGCGACAGATACGTGAAATATCCATGGAAAAGATGTAAGCCGCGTTTTCTCATGCATTCTGGTCGGAGTGCTCTGGCCCACGCCCATACTTCATATATGAGAGAAGATGAAGGCTGGCTGATGGATCTCTATGTGTTGCGGCACGGGAAGGCGGGGACGCCGCTCGACGACCCGGCAGAGGATGCGGGGCGCCCCCTCTCGCAGGACGGGCGGGAGCAGGTGAAGGTGGTGGCGGGATGGATCGCCGACAGGACATTCGATCTCGACGTGATCGCCACCAGTCCTCTCAGACGCGCCCATGAAACGGCGGACATGGTGGCCCGGGCAACCGGACGGACAGACCGCCTCTCGGTCAGGGACGAACTTCTGCCGGGCCGTGAGGTGCGGGAGGGGGCCCGCTGGCTCCATGAGATCGGCGGGGACAGACGGGTGATGATCGTCGGGCACGAACCAGGCCTCTCCGCCCTTATCGGAAACCTCATCGGGGACGGCGGCGCAAGCGTCGTGTTGCGCAAGGGAGGGATCGCTAAAATCAGGAATATCGGGCCCGACCTCCCGCTGAGAGGCGAACTGCACTGGTTGCTCACACCCGGGCAGATTGCGGACATGAGATGATGCACCGCCTGCCGGAGGGCGGCGCGCCCCTCGTATCAGCACAGGGATTCACGACGCCGTTTTTCCGCCCAGCCCCATGCGTATTCCAGCATCCGCTCCACTCCAGACCGGGAGGGGAGGACCCCTCCCTGACCCACCCCCGTCAAGGGGATAGGGGCGGGATTGGTGGATCGGTGGAGGTGGGGAGGATGGCGATTTTTCCCGGGTTGCGTCTTCACTCCAGAATTATATCCGGGATGTATTCACATCCAGAGATCTCACAGAGAAACATCCCCGCCCCTATCGCAATGACCGGGGGGAGCGGGGGGTGGAACCCCCCGTCCCGTGCTGTTCGGGAAGAGCGATCCGCCCTTGACCGGGAGGGAGTGGGTCCGGGGAGAATCGTACCCGGGAAAGAGGGAGTGTTATGGAAAAATATCCGATATATGTGGCTATTGTAACAGGATGTTACGGCGCCGCCGCTCGCCGTAACAGAATGTTACATTTTTCCCCTCCGGCGTTACATACTGTAACATGGCGTCCAGGGTCGTCCGCATCGACGAAGAAGCCCTCGCTCTGGCCCTCCAGTACGGCCCGAACCTCTCGCAGGGGGTGAAGGCCATGCATGCCGCCATCGAGGCCGCAAAGAAGAAAGAAAAACAACAGGACCTTGAGGGGTTACTCAGGCGCGTGGTCCGGGAAGAACTGGAGGTGCTCACCGGTCCGCACTACTGACCGGTCACCACCACTCCCTCGCCCCCTCAGGGCTCAGGATCAGGGATGGATCGTCGTTCGCAGGGTCCGACACCCCGCTCCCTACACGGCGTCGCTCCATCCCCGCCGCAGGATAGGGGGTGCACACCTCCTCTGCATCCGCCCCCGAGAGCCACCGCCCCTCATCCTCCCTCCTGAGGATCACGGGCATCCGTCCGTGCACCGGTGCGACGACGGCGTTTGACTCCGTGGTGAGGATCACGAACTGCCGTTCCTCACTGACCAGTCCGGCAAAGGCGAAGAGGGGACTGTCGGGAAGAGTGAAATAATACGGCCTCTTCATCCGGTCCCATTCATAGAACCCGTCGGCCGGAACAAGGCACCGCCCGCCCTTCAGGAGGGAGGAGAAGAGGGGGCGCTCGTGCATGCTCCCGGCACGGGCATTGATGATCTTCCCCCCCTCCCCCATGCCCCAGACCGCCGGGCAGACCTGCCGCTCCCCATCACCGCAGACCACCGGGAGCCTCTGGGAGGGGGCGGCATTATAGCGGGGGCGGAGCCATGCAGGATGTGATGACACACCGAAGCGCTCCCCGATTCCCGCAACGGCAGCGATGGTATAGCGTCCGCACATGCATGCTGTTCGCCCCCTCCAGGCAAAAAACTTCACCGGAGGGGAAGACGCATCACCAGGCGGTCCTCGCCGTCCCCGAAATATCCCGGTTCTTCCCCGACCACGCCAAAGCCCGCACTCTCGTAGAGGCGACGCGCCGGGGTGTTCGACGGCGACACGGTCAGCACCGCTCCCGAGGCACCGCTCTCGCAGAACCTCCCGAGGAGTGCCTCAAGGAGCTGACGGCCAAACCCATTCCCCCGGAGACCTTCCTCCACCTTCAGGCGGAGCACCCATGCCTCCTCTCCATTCCCCTGGACCCTGGCGCCGATCGTGAAACCGACCGCTCTTCTGTCCTGTTCAAGCACCAGGAACTGATCGTTGAAAAGAACGGCTGCCTGACGAATAAAAACGGCCGCCTGATATTTGCTCCCCCCGGTGCCGCATTCGAGGGCGGCAACAGCCGAAAAGTCATCGTCACGATACGCCCTGATCTCCGGAGCCATTGATCAGGTTCTAAAGTCGCCCCGTATAGGAGTATCGAATCAGGCAGAGAAGTGATCGACCCTCTCAGTGCCTCTCCGGCGGTTTCACCATTTCCGCCACCCATGCCAGATACTCCTTCGCCCCCTCGATCACCGGAACGGCGATGATCTCCGGCACCTCATACGGGTGTGCCCCCTGTATGGTATCCATCAGGATGGAAAGGCGCCCCTGCGTCGTCTTGAAGATCATCAGTTCCTCCCGGTCCCGCTGGACCTCCCCCTCCCAGCGGAAGACCGACCCCACGCCGACGATATTCACACATGCGGCGTCATGCTTGCGCACCGCAAGGTCGGCGATCCTCTCGGCATCCCCGGAGGGCGCCGTGCAAAGCACAATAACAACACTTTCCCCTTCCATCAGACCCACCCCCGCGCCTGCATCGCCTCCACGATATTGTGGACGGCGATCGTATATGCTGCCTGCCTGAGAGAAAACCCTTTCTTCTGCGCCGTTTCGTGCACGGTATGATAGGTCATGGTCATCATCTTCCGCAGTCGACTGTCCACGTCGGCGGCGTCCCAGTGGTCCATATTCAGGTTCTGGACCATCTCGAAGTAGGATACCACCACTCCGCCACCATTGCAGAGGAGGTCGGGGATCAGTATCACGTCCTTTTCCTTGAGCATGGCGTCCGCCTCGTTTGAGACCGGACCGTTGGCGAACTCGGCGATGATCCGGGCGCGTATCCGATCGGCGTTGGCGGCGTTGACCACATTCTCAAGGGCGGCCGGGATCAGGATGTCCACATCGAGTTCGAGCAGATCCTCGTTTGAAATGGGTTCGGTGCCCAGGAATCCGGCCACGCTCCCGGTCTCTGCCTTGTGCTCCTGCAGGCGATGGATCTCGATGCCGTCCCGGTTCATCACCCCGCCCCGACTGTCGCTCACCGCCACCACCCGTGCACCCGCCAGGTACTGGCCGAGACGGGCGGCATGGGCCCCCACGTTCCCGAACCCCTGGATCGCCACGGTCGCATTCTTCAGGTCGATCCCGGCATCCTGCGCCGCTTCACCGATCACATACCATCCCCCCCTGGCAGTGGCGTCCAGCCTCCCCTCAGACCCGCCGACGACAAGCGGTTTGCCGGTGATCGCCCCGAATGTGGTCTGCCCGGCAATTTTGGAGTATTCGTCCATCATCCAGGCCATGATCCGGGGATTGGTGTAGACGTCAGGGGCCGGGATGTCGCGTTCCGGCCCGATAAACCTGCTGATCGCCTGAATATATGCCCTGCTCAACCGTTCGAGTTCCCCCTCCGACATCTCCTTGGGATTGCAGACCACGCCCCCCTTCGCACCGCCGAGGGGGAGGCCGAAAAGGGCGCATTTCCAGGTCATAATGGCGGCAAGCCCCCGGATCGTGTCGATGGTCTCGTCCGGGTGGTATCGGATCCCGCCCTTTGTCGGGCCGCGGGCGTCGTTGTACTGCACCCGGAACCCCTGAAATGTATGGATATGGCCGTCGTCCATCCTGACCGGGATGGAGACATGGAATTCGCGCATCGGCATCTTCAGGATCGCCTCGACATCAGGGGCAAGGTTCAGGTCATAGGCGCACTGGCAGACATGCTGCCTGATCGTCTCGAAGAGGTCTGTCTGAGTCATGGCACACCCCCAGCATTCTCATCTGATCCCATAAACCTGACCGTCACCCCTCCTCCCCTCCGGGGGCAAGGCCGCGCCAGAGTCCGGCAGCACGCGCCTCGCCGAGCGCCTCCTCGAATTCAGCGGCATTCAGAGGCCGGGAAAATGCCGCCGGCAGTCCTGACTCCCTGAGAACGGCATGCCATTCCGGGCGGTACTGGTCCATCAGGTTCAGGTAACTGTCGCGGGAGATCTCATCGGCGACGAACCTGAACACCTCCCTGCTTTCGGCATATCCCCCGGGCAGCACCAGGTGCCGGATGATCAGCCCCCTGACGGCCAGACCGTCCCAGACCTCCAGATCGCCCACCTGGCGGTGCATCTCCCGGATCGATTCCTGCATATACCGGGTATAGTGGGGGGCGTGTGAGAACCGCCGGGCGGCATCATCGCTGCCGTATTTTGCGTCCGGCATGTAGATATCGACGATGCCGTCGAGGAGACGGATCGTCTCTGCCAGATCATACCCGCCGGTGTTGTAGACAAGAGGGATAGCGAGCCCGCCCTCTGCGGCGGCAAGAAGCGCACGCAGGATCTGGGGGACATAGTGAGTGGGCGAGACCAGGTTGATGTTATGGCAGCCCTGCCGCTGGAGGGCGAGCATGATCCTGGCGAGATCGTCGCACCTGATCTCCTCCCCCCGCCCGCACTGGCTGATCTCATAGTTCTGGCAATATTCACATCGCATCGTGCAGTTCGAGAAAAAGATCGTCCCGGAACCGTTTCTTCCCACCAGCTCGGGCTCTTCACAGAAATGTGGTCCGAAACTCGCAACTTTCGGGAGGTCCCGGCTCCCGCACCACCCCGCCTCGCCCTGGAGGCGATCGATGCTGCACCGGCGGGGACAGAGCGTGCATGAACGCAGGATCTCCCATGCCTGCTCAACACGGGCGGCGAGGTCACCGGTTTCATAGAGGCGTCGATAGGAGGGAGGGGGCAGGTTGTTCATACGGCGCATTCAGACCACGATGAAATCCCCCTTCATCTGCCGGGGATGGGGATCGCACAGGAAATGGTAGGTTCCCGCCGTTTCGGGCGCGGTGAAGGTGTAGGTCGTCGTCGATGGTCCGGTGATGAGGTCACCTTTAAAGAGGACGGTCTGCGCTGTTTCGTCAAGGTACAGGGCGAAGTTATGCCCCACGCCCGGATCCCGGTTCTCAAACCTGATCACCACCGTCGATCCCGCCGGAACGGTGATCTCGGTGCGATCGAAGGCGAACTGCTCGGCGACCAGATCGATCTCGGTCACCTCTCCTGTGATCGGCACCTGCGTCGTCTCCACAGGAGGGGGCGGACTTCCGTCCCCGCCGGTGCATCCAGAGAGGCAGACGGCGAGGAGGATGATAAATGGTATGCAGCGACCAGCATGCATGCGCGTGAAGACTGCATCACCCTATATATGGGTTGCCCCGAAAGCAGGAAGGGTGCCGGCGGCCAACCTCTCTTGCATGCAGGAATGTTCGGTGGTGAAACTGGACGTGCAGAAGTCGCGGTTCTATGCACACCTCTATCATCTGGAGGATCCGGCCGAGATCGCCGACGCCCTCGCCCTCCACCGGAAAAGATACCGGAGGGCGGCGCATCATGTCTCTGCCGTCCGTTTTCTTGGCGGTGCGGTCCCGGTCGCCGCCGGCAAAAACGACGGTGAGGTCGGTCACCCGGGCAGGGCGCTCCTCCAGGTCCTCGAGAAGCATGATCTCGACAGCCACGCCCTGATCGTCTCGCGGATCTTTGGGGGGATCAAACTCGGCCCCGGCGGTGTGACCAGGGCGTTCAGGGATGCCGCGGAGGGTGCGGTCGCCTGCCTGCCGCCCGAAAAGTAAAAAATATGGTGTATGCGAACTGATCCGGCCCCTATTTTCCTTTCCGCATCATCGGCTGGACGTTTGAGCCCTCCATATTCCCGAGGGCAAACGAATAGCGTTCCCGGATCGTCTTTGGGAGTGCCGACTCCGGGATGGCCACAAAACCGTAGTGGCCGTAGAACACGACCAGTTCAAGGGTGGAGTGCATGTACAGGTCATCTGTTCCGCAGGCGTCCAGCAGGGCCTCGACGGCGTGCCGGGCATAGCCGCGTCCCCTGAAACCGGGAGAGGTGAACACCCCGTCCACCTCAAAGCCGTCGGGATGCCGCCGGCACCGGGCAACGGCCGCAAGCGTGCCTTCGACAAAGACGCCGAAGATCCGGTCGGTGGTGGGATCGGCATGCTGGCCGTGATATTTCTCCCAGACAGCGTCCACAAGGGGGAACTCCGATGATTCCAGTTCCCGTGTCTCGATCCCCAGGCTGAACACCAGCGACAGGATCAGCACCGTGCAGGGGGCGCCCTCGCCCACGACCCGTGCCGTGCTCCCGATCGAGATGGAACTCATGTAATCGGTCCGGCCAAGGCGCGGGATCAGGATCAGGTCGGCCTCGAGGTCCTGTGCCGCCCTGATGATGGCGCTCGAGGGTTTTCCCCGGAGGACCCGTGTCTCCGCCCTGATGCCCCGGGCCGCCACCGTCTCCGAGAGGGCCGAGAGTTTCTGTTCGGCCTCCAGGGCACTTGCTTCATCCGGGTGGTCAGGGAGCACATGCACCAGCGCCACCCGTTCAGCCCCGAGGTCCGCAAGAAGCGCCGTTGCTTCGGCCGAGGGTTTGCCGAAGTCCACCGGACAGATGACGGTCCTGAACAGGGGCGGTTCCACATGTTCATCCCTGACGATGATCACATGGATATCCGCCCGTTCGAGCACACCGGCCGAAACGTTCCCCAGAAAGAGGCTGCCGATCATCCCGTGGCCATGCGCACCCACGACGATGGCGGTCGCTCCATATTTGCCGGCGACATCGAGGATTTTCGAGGCGATATCTCCCTCCCCCTGCTCGATTACGCGATAATCGGCATCGATACCCGCCGCAACATATCGTTCTGTTATCGCCGCCAGTTTCTCCGCTCCGATCTCCGCACCCGAACGAAGGAGGTGCCCGCTGATCCATGCCCTTTCGCTCCCGTCATGCGGGATTACATGGACGACCAGCACCGACCTGACCCCGGGCAGCAGGGAAACGGCGTTCAGGGCCTCCTGTGCATGCACGGAGAAATCCGTGGCGATAACAACACGCTTGAAGAGTTCGATCCCGATATGCAACCTCTCCTCTAATCCGAATACGATGCCCCCTCCTATATATTCTGTGAAATGAGGCGGAGAGTTTTTGCCGGATGCCGGCAAGGGGTGGCCATGGCGGAGAGGAGCGCTGCGGGAAGGAGGTTCATCGAGGAGACAAAATTCGGGCATTTTCCTCCCTCTGATCAGATGCTCGGGCGGGTTCAGCCCCCCCTGGAGCGCCCGCACCGGGGCGAGGGGGTGGCGCTTCCGTCGCCATCTGATGCGACGATCGATGATATACCCCTTGTAGATGCGATTGCGCGGCGGAGGAGTGTCAGGGACTACTTGATGACAAAGATGTCAAAAGAAACGCTCTCGTTTCTGCTCTGGTGCTCGCAGGGGGTGCAGTCGGTGGCGGGCACCGAATGGACGTTCAGGACGGTGCCGTCGGCCGGCGCCCGCCACGCCCTGGAGACCTTCCTGCTCCTCAACACCGTGGAGGGAATTGAACCCGGCCTGTATCACTATTCGGCGCTCTCGCATCGACTTTTCAGGGTGATGGGGCCATCCGATCCGGCGACAGAGATCTATGACGCCTGTCTCGGCCAGCCCATGGTGCGTGACGCTGCCGCCGTCTTCCTGTGGGCAGCGGATATCGAACGGATGGCATGGCGCTACGGAGAGAGAGGTTACCGCTATATCTTCATCGACGCCGGTCATGCCTGCCAGAACCTCTATCTGGGAGCGGAAGCGGTCAGGTGCGGGGTGTGCGCCATCGGGGCATTTGACGACGATGCCCTGAATGCGGTGCTCGGACTTGACGGTGAGAACGCCTTCGTGATCTATGCCGCCACCGTGGGTCCGGCGCCCCCCGGATCCCCGTCCTGAAGTTTTCCCCGTTTTCCGGGGCACGAGAGTTTTTGAGGGGGCAGGAACAAGATTGAGTGAATACATATGGCCGCACCATCCTGTCCTGACGGCGCCCTCCTGGAACGGCGTTGCATCCTCATCATCGCCACGCTTGCCGCCTTCATGACCCCCTTTATGACCTCGTCCATCAATATCGCCCTCCCTGCCATCGGGACGGAGTTTGGCGCCGATGCCATCCTCCTCGGCTGGGTGCCGACCTCGTTCCTGCTCGCCTCTGCGGTGTTCCTCATCCCGATGGGGCGACTCGGGGACATTTACGGAATGAAACGGATTTTTGCACCGGGGATCGTTGTGTTCTCGGTCGCCACCCTTCTCTGCGCCTTTTCGACCTCCATCTGGATGCTCATCGCCATCCGGATGCTGCAGGGGATCGGGAGCGCCATGATCTTCTCCACGGCGGTGGCCGCCCTGACGGCGGTCTACCCGCCGGGCGAACGGGGGCGGGTGCTCGGGATAAATGTCGCCGCCGTCTATATCGGGCTCTCGATCGGCCCCTTCCTCGGCGGGATCCTGACGCAGTTTGCCGGGTGGCGGAGCATCTTCTTCTTCACCGTCCCGCTCGGCATCGCCATCATCCTCCTGCTCACGCGCACCGGCGGCTCATGGACCGAACGGCATCCTGAACACTTCGATGTGGCGGGCTCCGTCGTCTACGGGATGATGCTGCTGTTCCTGATGTACGGCATCACGATCCTGCCCGCCCTCAGTGCGTGGGTGTTTATCATCGCCGGCGCCGTGCTGGGTGCCGCCTTCATCCTCCTCGAACTGCGGGTGGAGAGCCCGGTGCTCAGGGTCAGGCTCTTCATCGAGAACCATGTGTTCACCTTCTCCAATATCGCCGCCCTCATCAACTACAGCGCCACATTCGCCGTGGCATTCCTGCTCTCCCTCTACCTCCAGTACAACCGGGGGCTTGATCCCGGGACGGCAGGGACCATCCTGCTCGTCCAGCCCCTCGTCCAGGCCCTGCTCTCCCCATCGGCAGGGAAACTCTCCGACCGGATCGAACCCTCGATCGTGGCCTCGGCAGGGATGGGGGTGACCGTCATCGGTCTTGTGATGTTTGCCCTGCTCTCCGACGAGACGCCGGTCATCGTGATCGCCGCTGCCCTGGCGGTCCTCGGGCTCGGGTTTGCCCTGTTTTCCTCGCCCAACACCAACGCCATCATGAGTTCGGTGGAGAAGCATCAGCTCGGCATCGCCTCCGCCACCCTCGCCACCACCCGGCAGGTCGGGATGATCCTCTCGATGGGCATCGCCCTCATGATCTTCTCGGTGATGATCGGGCGGGTCGAGATCACCCCTGACCTGCACGAACCCCTTCTCCAGAGCATCAGGATCGCATTCGCCGTTTTCTCAGCGATCTGCGTGGCCGGCATCTATTTCTCCCTTGCACGGGGCAGGGTCAGGTCCGCCTGACCCCCCTGTGGAGAGGGTACTCTATATCCCGCGGACCCCAATCTGCTTGACATGAAATCCGGAAGAGCACTGGCCGGAGTCCTCGTCCTTGCAGCGCTGATCTGTGCCGCAGGATGCACGGGAACGGCCGAAAACAGCGTCGCCGAGGTCGGGGACAACGTGACGGTCGATTATACCGGTTCATTTCCCAATGGCACCGTATTCGACACCTCGATCGGGAGGAAGCCCTTCACCTTCACTATCGGAAAGAATATGGTGATCGAGGGCTTCGAGAAGGCCGTGATCGGGCTCTCCGAGGGGGAGTCGGTGAGTGTGTTGATACCGGCGGCTGAGGCCTATGGCGAATACAACCCAGATCTCGTCTCCTCTGTGAACCGTTCCGGTCTTCCGGACGACACCGCCGTCGGCCAGATGTTCCTGCAGCAGATCAACGGTCAGACAGTGATCTTCAGGGTGATCGCCATCAATGAGACGACCGTTGTGATGGATGCGAACCCGGCCCTGGCAGGAGAGGACCTCAAATTCGATATCACGCTTCTCTCGATCCAGAAAGCAGCGTCATGAGCCGGCACGCTGACGGCGGTCCCGGTCCGGCGGGGGCATGGGAGGCGGAATACCGGAGCCGCGGCCACTTCTGGGGGGGAGCGGCACTCTCAATCCCGGAGACGGTCTCGGGCGAGCGTGTGCTCGAGATCGGGTGCGGAAACGGCAAGACACTCGGTTTGCTTGCCTCAATGGGAGCGGAGGTCACCGCCTTTGACATCTCGCCGGCGGCGGTCGCCCTTGCCCGGACGTCGGTCCCTGGATGCCGCCGCCTGCTCGTCGCCGATGCCCGCACCCTGCCCTTCAGGGATATGGTCTTTGATACCGTCGTTGCCTTCCATATCCTGGGCCATATGGACCGTCGTGAACGGCGGCAATGCGCCGTCGAATGGTCGAGGGTGCTCTCCCCCGGCGGGTGCCTCCACCTCAGGGTCTTCTCCGTCCGGGATCTCAGGTGCGGGAAGGGGAGCGAGGTCGAAGAGTCCTCCTATCTCCGGGGCAACGGGATCATGACGCACTATTTTACCGGGGGCGAGGTGCAGCACCTCTTCCCTGCTCTCACCCCGCTCAGGATCGAAGAGCACGAGTGGACCCTCCGTGTGCGGGGGCGGGACCACCCGCGGTCCGAGATCTCTGCGGTGTTTGAAAAAGGGTGCTGACACCCTTTCACAAGATTTTATTCGCCCACTTCACCGGACAATCCTGTTCGTGAGGAACGAAAAACAACCTACTTATTGTCTAAAGGGAGACGCACATACCAATGACTGATCCCACACATACAGGGCACAGGATCATCAACGGCACCCCGGTAGTCCCGGTGAGCGGGCGGATCGATGCATCCACCGCCGCCGACCTCGAACAGGAACTGGCGTCCGCGGTCCGGGACGGTGCATCATCGGTTGTAGTGGATATGACGGACCTTGACTATATCAGCAGTTCAGGTCTGCGGGTGCTCCTTGCGGCAAAGAAAAACCTGAGCAGAGGGGGCGGAACCCTGAAGATCGCAGCCATGAAGCCATTTGTCCGCGAGGTCTTTGAGATATCCGGCTTTTTGCGGATCTTTCCGGTATATCCGGGCGTCGACGAGGCGCTCCAAGAGAAAGGAACCGGTGAATGAACGCAGAGATAGGGGACTTTCTCGTCCTCTTCGAGATGATCTGCGTCATCGTGGTGGCGGCATATTTCATCACCCGCACGACCCTCTTCGCCGCCGTTCTTGACCGGCGCCTCACCATCCGCCATCAGGCGATGCTGATCCTGTTTTTCGGCGTACTCTCCATCTACGGCACCCTGAGCGGTATCGAGGTGCTGGGAGCGCCGATCAATGTGCGGGACCTCGGCCCGATGGTGGCCGGCGTCTTCTGCGGTCCGGTGGTGGGCATCGGTGCCGGCCTCATCGGGGCGGCCTTCAGGTTCGGCATGGGCGGGTTCACCGTCCTGCCCTGCACCATCGCCACGGTGCTGGCCGGTGCGCTCGGCGGCGCCGTCTATCTTCTCCACCGGGGGCGACCGGTCCAGGTCAGGACGGCAGTGGGTTTTGCCGCCGGCATGGAGGGTCTGCATATGATCCTGGTGCTCCTCATCTGCTCGCCGTTTGAGCAGGCATGGGACGTCGTGAGCCAGGTGGCGCTCCCGATGATCCTTGCCAATGCGATCGGGATGTATATCTTTGCGCAGATCATCGTCAACCTCCGCGAGGAGCGGCGGACGAAGACCGAACGGGACGCCTATCACGACGAACTCCAGAGAAAAAAAGCGGAGCTCCAGATCGCAGCGGACATCCAGCAGACCTTCCTCCCCCGCTCCATCCCTCCCCTCAGGGGCTACGACCTCTCTGCGGTCAGCTGTCCGGCCCGCGAGGTCGGCGGGGACTTTTATGATGCCATCCGTCTCCGCTCAGGACGGACCGGGCTTGTGATCGCGGATGTCTCGGGAAAGAGCGTCCCGGCCGCCCTGTTCATGGCGCTCTCCCGGACGATCATCAGGGCGATGGCCACATGGCACGACGACGTCGCCGTCGCCCTTGCAGATGCCAATACCATGATCGCGGAGCAGTCGGATTCCGGGATGTTTGTGACCCTCCTTTACGGTGTCCTTGATGAGGAGGGGCAGAGGTTCACCTATGCCAGCGCCGGGCACAACCCGCCTCTCCTCCTGAAGGCAGACACCGACGAGTTCATCCGCCTGATGCCGACCGGCGTGGCCCTGGGCGCCATGGAGGAGATGGAGTATGGTGAGGAGACGGTTATGATCACGCAGGGCGATCTCCTGGTCTTCTATACCGACGGCGTCACCGAGGCGATCGACCCTGCGGGCGAGGAGTTCGGGGAGGAGCGGTTGAAGCGGACCGTGCTCTCGCACCGCACTGAATCCTCCCGCGACCTGATCCGCCAGATCAGGTCGGCAATCAATGACCATGCCGGTTCTGAACCGCAGTTTGACGATATCACCCTGATGGTGCTGAGGGGGTTGTGAGGGTGGACGGGATCTGTATCGAGGCGGTGATCTCCTCCCTCCCGGAGGCGCTTGCCTATGTGCGTACCGCCCTTGCCGCATCGAGGGTGCCCGAACATGCGGCCATGGAGGTGGAGCTTGCCGTGGACGAGGCGGTCACCAACATCATCATGCACGGATTTGCCGGGGGTGGGGGGCGGATCCGGGTCCTCTGCACCTTCGATGAGGAGGAGATCACCATCAGGATCGAGGACCGGGCACCCCCGTTCGACCCGACGGGTGCAGAGGCCCCTGATACCGATGCCGATATCGATGAACGGCCGATTGGCGGTCTCGGCATCCATTTTATCAGACAGATGACCGACGAGATGCAGTATAGACGACAGAACGGCAGGAATATCCTGATCTTGAAAAAACACGTGCAGGAAGGAAGATAAAATGGAGATTACGACAGAACGGCAGGACGGGATCCCGGTCATCGGGGTGAAGGGGCGGTTCGATGGATATACGGCCGGAAAGGTGGATGAGGCGCTCGATGGCGCCCTCAGGGACGACGACCGCTCGACGGTGATCGACCTGGAGGGCACGACCTATATCAGCAGTGCCGGAATCCGGGTGATCCTTGCCCTGCAGAAACTGCTGAAGGGGCGGGGCGGTGGGACGGTCCTCTGCGGGGTGGGCGAATATCCCATGCAGGTTCTTTCTATGGCCGGTTTCGACCGGGTGTTCACCATCTGCACCGGACGTGCTGATGCCCTCGAACGCTGTCACCGGCGTGAGGATTCCCTCTCCCTGATCGACGAACTGGAGAGCCCGTCGGTGGAGTACGAGGGTATCAGGTTCAGGTTCGAGCGGGGTTCGCCCCGCGACTCGGTGCTGAAGGTCACGGGGAGTCTTGATGACCTCCTCCATTCCCGTCTCTCTGCCGGGGACATCCGCGCCGAACCCTTCTCCGGGATCCGCTATTCCCTGGGGCTCGGTGCCCTCGGTGCCGGTGTGGAGGATGCGATGCCCCTGCTCGGCGAGATGATGACGATCCATGGTGCGATGATCTGGCTTCCGACGGACGGGCACGATACGCCGGATTTCTTTGTGCCGGCCCGGGAGGACGGGGGCGTGGTCGCCTACACCGGGTTCAATGTCTCGCTTGAAGGAGGGTTTCAGGAATTTGCCCTCATCGAACCGTCAAATGGCGATGCCATCTCCCTGGATGCCCTGTATCGTGCGGTGTTCGCCAGGGGACGGGAACGGACGGGCGGGTTCTCCGGGATTGTGGCGGTCGCCGTCTGGGGGGTTGCCGCAGGGGTCGAGAGTTCCGGGATCCGGCGGTCGCCCTGTATCGAGAACGCTCCCGCAGACGGCAGTTCCATCCTTGACGAGGGCATGATCGAGGACTGGATGGATATCGATACCGAACCCCGCTATGACGGCGACAGCATCGTCACGTTCGGCGTCGGCGTCGATCTCTCGGCAGATCTCTGTGCATTTGATCCGTCATCCCTGACGGCGATCTCCTATACCCACCCCGCAGAGGGGGAGGGGAGCGGGGCATATCTCCACAACCATGGCGTGGTCTTCAGGAATGTGCTCTGGGAGGCGGAGAGCGATCTCGAGCAGGGGATCGGACGCTGTCTAGAAGAGGGCGAGTTCGTGGATATGCGCCATCTCCTGGATTCCACTCGCCTCCACCGCGCCCGGATCGGGATCGCCTATATCCAGGAAATCAGGATCTCCTGAAATATCGGTAACTGCCCATAGAAACAGCAGAAAAAGAGATGGATTATTTCGGCATCAGCACGGTGTCGATGACATGGCAGACGCCGTTTGTGCAGACAATATCGGGCTTGATGACGCGTGCGTCGTTCACCCGCACGCCATCGCTGGTATCGATCCTGAGTTCGGCGCCATTCACCGTCTGGGCCGTCTTCATCTTCATCACGTCGGCGGCCATGTACTTGCCGGGCACCACATGGTAGGTGAGAATCCGTCCAAGCTGTTTCTTGTCTTTCAGAAGGTCCTGCATCTGCTGTGCAGGGATCTTGGCAAATGCGGCATCATTTGGTGCAAATACTGTAAATGGGCCTGGAGAGCTGAGCGTTTCTGCAAGCCCGGCGGCCTGCACCGCCTTGACGAGCGTGGTAAAACCGCCCACATCTATCGCCGTTTCAACAATGTTTCTCATCTGGTCATCCCTCCTCCGGGACAGTGACTCAGGGGCGAGATACGTATTTAATACTATTCTCAATTAATGCACATTCATTTACCGGCAATGTGGCCATTGCGTGATTAATTGGCGCAGTGGAGGGTAAAAAACATCATGAATCATGGCCGTCCTGCCCCCAGCCTATATATCCACAGGAAGAGAGTATGCACCGGTATGTACATCCCGAGAGCACGGTGGGACCTCTTCATCGTCGCCCTGACGGCGATAATCGTCACCTGTGCGACGATCGCCTTCTGGCCGCTTATAAACCCCTTAATCGTCGGCATATCTGTCGCTGTCGTGCTGATGCCGCTGCAGCGCCGTCTTTCTGAGGTGGTGGCCCCCTGGATATCCTCGGCCGTGATCACCATCAGCGTGTTTGTCATCGGTTTCCTGCTGATCGTCACCACACTGACCATACTCTCCCAGAACGCCGGGTATCTGGCCGGCATGATCACCACGATCATCGAATGGATACGCTCGATGCTCTCCGGCGAATTTACCGCCCTCATCCCAATCAACGCCTTTCAGGAGGTGTTTTCCTCCCTGATCACCGATATCCAGATCGGGATCATCAACGCCCTCGCCCTGGTGCCGATGGCGATCATCAAGATCATCATCTTTTTCCTGACCGTGTATTTCCTGCTCATCACCGGGGACCGCATCTGGCAGGACATCCTGGGCGTCGTCCCGGTGCGTTCGATGGGATCCTTCTCGCTCTATTCGAGAACCGTCTCCGACACCCTCTACTCCATCCTGGTCGTCCACATATCGATCGCCTTCATCACCTTCTTCCTTGCCCTGCCGTTTTTCTGGCTCCTGGGTTATGATCACGTCCTGTTCTTCTCGATCCTCTCCGCCCTGTTTGCGATCGTGCCGGTGCTCGGGCCGGTATTTCTGATCCTCTTTCTGGGGGTGTACGCCCTCGCCATCGGCGACTGGCGGGCGCTTGCATTGCTGGCGCTGATCGGGTATCCGGTGGTGGCCGGGATGCCCGACCTCTTCCTCCGCCCCATCCTGATGGGGCAGCGGGTGGAGATCCCACCGGTGCTGATATTCATGGCCTTCTTCGGGGGGATGGCGGTGATGGGGGTGATGGGTTTTATTCTCGGACCGCTGTTTGTGGCCCTGCTGCTGGCGGGCTACCGGATCATGGTGAAAGAGTTCTCGCAAACCCGGAACGGCGGCAGCGGATGAAGATGGAGGCGTTCAGGAGGTGTTCGGGAACGTGACGACGATCCCGGTGCCGTCCGGCGATTCCTCGATCCTGCACCGCCCCCCGCAGCGTTCGAACCGGCGGGCATACCCCCCGGCATTCATTCCCCTCCGGTCCGACCAGATGGAGAGGAGGATCTCGCCCTCCACCTCCCCTGCAGTGATGGCGATCTCCTCCGCCCCTTCGGCGGCGCAGTCCTCGCAGACGCCGGCCACGGTATCGCAGAGGCGGAGGGGATCGGTGCGGATGGAGAGGGGGCGTTGTGCTGCCGTATATCTGATGAGCGTCCGGTCGAAGAGCGTGGTCCGGGCAATCCGCGCTGCCAGTGCCGACCTGAATGCCTCTTCGTCGTCCGCAGCCTCGATCATCGCCCTGTCGAGGTCTGCCGGAGAGGTGAGGTCGGCAAGATAGGGCTCCAGGTGGGTGGTGATATCGACGCTCTGCAGGTATCCCCGGGGATCGTCACCATAGATGGTGGAGAGGCAGTCTGAGAGGAGGCGGTTTGCCCGTCTGATGAGTGACACATCTATTCCCGGCACGTCCGACCCGTTCTTCATCGCCGCCTCGATTCTGCCGACCACCTGCGCCGCCTTCAGCACGAACTGGATATCGATCTTCTCCCCCTCCCTGAACTGCTCGGCGAACGATTGAAACTGCGTGAGGACCTGATCGATTGTATCGTTCTCCAGCAGGGTCCGGTATTTTTCCGCCTCCTCCGTTTCGCCCAGGAGGTCGAGATAATAGGAGAGGTAATAGAGTCTCCCGGCGATGATCGGAAAGATCCGGCCTGCCTCATCCAGGAGATCGACGGCATACCCGGTCGAGGCATCCAGGCGGGCCCGGTCGAATCGGATGATATTCGGGAGGTGTTCTGCCTCCTCTTCCAGCCTTTCGAGGGCCCTGATGGCGTCAGGGACGGCGATCCCCCTGCCGTGCCCGCTCCAGCAGTAGGAGATCATGCCTGATGAGAGGAGGTGGCGCACACCTGCCGCTGTTTCCAGGAGATGCTGCCGGTTCCAGCCGTGGAGACCGGCGACACCCGGATTGGCGGCGAACAGAAGGTCTCCGAGGAAGAGGTGGCCGCCGACCCGGACACAGATCGAGTCCGGACTGTGACCGGGTGCGTGGTAGGCGGTGACGGAGAGACCGGAGGGGAAGAGGATCTCCTGGGAGCGGAGCGTTCCTGCGGTCCCCGCCCCCGTACAGATCGGACCGGAGCAATCTTCTGTGCCAAGGAGCGGAATATCGACCGACACCGACGCTATCTCCGTGCCGAACATATCGGCAAGGGTCGGTGCCGGATCGGCATCCTCCAGAGCGCATGCCCCCTCCTCCTGGGCATAGACGAGAACACCGGCAGCAGAAAAGCGGTCCCGGTGCCGGATCAGGTTGCCGACATGGTCGAAGTGGCAGTGGGTGAGCACCAGATATCCCTGCTCTGACTCCCCGAGGGCCTGCTCTATCGCCGCCATCTGGTCGTCGCCTGATCCGGCATCGATGATCAGGCAGTCCGCATCCCTGCGGATCACGAAGACGTTTGAGCAGGTGACGTCTGGATAGCGTGTCAGGGGGAGAAGACGTGCACCATCGGTGCCGGGTATCTCAGTCCAGTCGGTGTCCATGGGCGATTTCTCTCAGGATCCTCGCACCGGCAGGTTATATCCGCGTCGATTCGGCCCGAACGTTCGAGGGCGGATCACTATTCCCGAAACGCACTGGACGGGGGGTTCCACCCCCCGCTCCCCCCGGTCGATGCGATAGGGGCGGGGGTGGTTCCAGGGGACATTCGGGGATGAAGAGAGTGATTTTGTGCATCCATCCGGAATGCATTCAACCGTTTGCCAGAAACATCTGCATCAACCACTTTTCCATGGTTTCAACGATCCGCTCCCTATCCCATCGAGGGGGAGGGTCGGGAGGGGTCTCCCCTCCCGGTCTGGAGCAGATCACTAATCTCGCAAAGCATTGGACGGGGGGTTCCACCCCCCGCTCCCCCCGGTCGATGCGATAGGGACGGGGGTGGTTCCAGGGGACATTCGGGGATGAAGAGAGTGATTTTGTGCATCCATCCGGAATGCATTCAACCGTTTGCCAGAAACATCTGCATCAACCACTTTTCCATGGTTTCAACGATCCGCTCCCTATCCCATCGAGGGGGTGGGTCGGGAGGGGTCTCCCCTCCCGGTCTGGAGCAGATCACTATTCACGCAAAGCACGGGACCGGGGGTTCCACCCCCCGCTCCCCCCGGTCGATGCGATAGGGAGGGGGACGGTTCTCTGTGAGATCTCCGGATGCGAGAGCGTCCCGGATACCATTCTGGAGGGAAGACACACCCGGGGAAAAATCACATGGAACTCCCCCAAATGCATGATTCCATCAATCCCGCCCCTATCCCATCGAGGGGGTGGGTCCGGGAGGGGTCTCCCCTCCCGGTCTGGAGCAGATCACTAATCTCGCAAAGCACGGGACGGGGGGTTCCACCCCCCGCTCCCCCCGGTCGATGCGATGGGGGCGGGGGTGGTTCCAGGGGACATTCGGGGATGAAGAGAGTGATTTTGTGCATCCATCTGGGGGAGATGCTCCGATCCCGGGAGTGAACAAGAGAGTATTCAGCGCTCAATGCCGTATCTGAGGAGACGTTCATGCGGATCTGCCGTCCAAATCCAGACCTGACGGCGGCGGGGGTGAACGCAAGGGTCCGGCAGCAGGACGGATCACGAGTGTCGGGCGCAATTGAACAGTCATTGAGACATCGCCCCAGGTTCCGGTTTTCATTCCCGTATATCCATCGAAATCATTCTCCCCCACCCCGCTCCTCCTTCAACCGCTGCGCCCGGTCCCGCAGTTCGATCGCCCGCTCGAAATCGAGCGCCTCCGCCGCCTCGTACATCCGCGTCTCCAGTTCGATGATCAGGTTCGGGATCTCCGACGTCGGGACGTGCTTTGTATCGGTGAGGTCGACCTCCTTCTCGGGGACCGGTTTTCTGATCGTCTGCGGGACGATGCCGTGCTCGGCGTTGTAGGCGACCTGCATCGCCCGTCTCCGTTCGGTCTCTGTTACGGCGGTGCGGATCGAGTCGGTGAGGGTGTCGGCATAGAGCACCACATGGGCATCGGCGTTCCGCGCCGCCCGCCCGATGATCTGGATCAGGCTGCGGGCGTCCCGCAGGAAGCCCTCCTTGTCGGCGTCCAGGATGCCGATGAAGCCCACCTCGGGGATGTCCAGGCCCTCCCTGAGCAGGTTGATCCCGACGAGGACGTCGAAGCGCCCGAGACGGAGCTGCCTGATGATCTCGGTCCGCTCGATCGCATTGATCTCGGAGTGGAGGTAACGCGTCTTTATGCCCTGTTCGGCCAGATAATCGGTCATCTCCTCGGCAAGACGTTTGGTGAGCGTGGTGACCAGCACCCGCTCCCCCCGCCCGACCGCCGCCCTGATCTCGCGGATCACGTCGTCGGTCTGCCCCTGGATCGGGCGCACCTCCACGACCGGGTCAACCAGACCGGTCGGACGGATGATCTGTTCGACCACATGGGACGAATGCCGCAGTTCGTAGTCGCCGGGCGTGGCCGAGACGAAGATGGCGTTCTGCATATAGCCCTCGAACTCATGGAACTTCAGCGGGCGGTTGTCGAAGGCAGAGGGGAGCCTGAACCCGTATTTCACGAGCGATTCCTTGCGTGACCGGTCGCCGTTGTACATCCCCCGCACCTGCGGCAGGGTCTGGTGACTCTCGTCGATGACCATCAGGAAGTCGTCGGGGAAATAGTCCAGGAGGCAGTAGGGCTTTTCACCGGGTTTTCTCCCGTCGAAGTGGCGGGAATAGTTCTCGATCCCCTTGCAGCTCCCGGTCTCCTCGATCATCTCAATATCGAAGCGGGTCCGCTGCGCCAGGCGGTGGGCCTCGATCATCCCCAGGGAGGGGAGGGTCTCCTCGAGCTCCCGCTCGATCGATGCGATGGCGCGTTTCCGTTCGCTCTCCGGGGTGACGAAGTGGCGGGCCGGATACACATAGAAATAATCAAGCGTTTCCTTCCGCCTGCCGCTCCGCCGGTCGATCTCCGATATCCGGTCCACCTCGTCCCCGAAGAGTTCGATCCTGATGATATTGTTGAAATACCCGGGGATCAGGTCGATGGTGTCGCCCTTCACCCTGAAGCGTCCGGGCATCAGTTCGATGTCGTTGCGTTCATAGAGGATGTCCACCAGTCGCTCGAGGAGATCGGCGCGGCGCAGGCGGTCGCCCCGCTTCACCTCGAACCCCATCCCCTGGAAGTTCTCCGGGTTGCCGAGACCATAGATGCAGGAGACCGATGCCACGATGATGGTGTCCGGGCGGGAGAGCACCGAGGCGGTGGCCGCAAGCCGCATCTGCTCGATCTTCGGGTTGATCGAGGCGTCCTTCTCGATATACTGGTCCTTTGCGGCGATATAGGACTCGGGCTGGTAATAGTCGTAGTAGGAGACGAAGTACTCCACCCGGTTCTCCGGGAAAAACCCCGAAAACTCGTTGTAGAGCTGCGCCGCAAGCGTCTTGTTGTGCGCCACCACCAGCGTCGGGCGCTGCGCCTCCTCGACCACATGGGCGACCGTGAAGGTCTTTCCAGACCCGGTCACGCCGAGCAGCGTCTGAAAGCGCTCCCCTCCCTCGAGCCCCCCGCTCAGCGCCCTGATGGCCCCGGGCTGGGAACCGGCCGGGGAAAAATCCGCATGAACTGAAAATTCCGTCATTGTATCATCGCCTTCTTCCTGAGCAGACGGTTGTAGGTGATGGCGAACCGGTGCGCCTCGTTCCTGATCTCCTGCACGAACAGGGAGGCCTTCTCGTCCCGCCCGATCGGGATCGGGTGGGGGAAGCCCGGCACAAAGATCTCCTCCTCCCGTTTGGCGATGGAGATGATCGGGATCCTGGTGTCGAGACGTTTCAGTTCTGCCATCGCCGCTCCAAGCTGCCCCTTCCCGCCGTCGATGATGATCAGGTCGGGAAACTCCCCGCCCTCCTCCTTCAGGCGGGTGTAGCGCCGCCTGACCACCTCGGCGATCGCCGCGAAGTCGTCGATCCCCTCGACGTCCCTGATCCGGAAGCGGCGGTAGTTCTGTCTGTCCGGTCGTCCGCCGCGGAACTGGACCATCGACCCCACCATCGCCGTCCCCGAGAGGTGGGAGATGTCAAAGCACTCGATCACGTTCGGCGGTTCAGGGAGGTGAAGGGCGCGCCCGAGCGCCTGGAGTTTGAGGTGGTCGCCGAAGAAGGTGATCTCGATGTTCTTAATTGCAAGGTCAAGGAGTTTCTTCTTGTCGCCGCGCTGCGGGACGGTGACCGTCACCCGCGACCCACGGCGTTCGCCCAGATATGCCTCCAGTGCCGGATCGATCGCCTCGGCCAGGATCACCTCCTTCGGCGGTGTGCGCTCGCCATAGTACTGGACGAGAAACTCCTCGAAATAGCCCTCCGACTCAGGGAAGACATATTCCTGTTTGTCGGTCAGGGTTCCCTTGATCACCGCAAACAGCATCAGATAGACGGTGCCGTCCTTCACCATCGAGGCGATGATGTCCTCGTCGTGATCGGTTCGCCTCACCATCCGCTGTCTGGCGGCCAGGTGCTCGACGGCGGCGATCTCGTCCCGCAGTTCGAGGGCGCGTTCATACTCGAGATCGTCCGACGCCCGCTGCATATCGGCTCGCAGAGAGGCGATCAGGTCACCTGTCCTCCCCCTCAGCACGCTGCGGGCCCGATCGATCCGCTCCCGGTATCCCGCCTCGTCGATCGCCCCGATGCAGGGGGCAGTGCAGGTGCCGATATGGTGACGGAGGCAGGGGCGCTTTGGCATCCGCCGGCAGGAACGCAGCCCGAAGGTCTTTTTGACGACGTTGAGCACATAATCCCGCTCTTTTGCCGAGACGAACGGGCCGAAATACTCCCCCTTGCCCCTCGCCTGCCTGGCGATCCCGATGCGGGGGTAGGGCCCCTCTGTCAGGTGGATATAGGCATAGCTCCTGGAGTCCTTCAGGTCGATGTTGTACCTCGGACGGTGCCGCTTGATCAGGGTGTTCTCCAGGATCAGCGCCTCGGTCTCGGTGCCGGTGACGATATAGTCGGCCGAGCGGATCGACTCCACCAGGCGCTCGGTCTTGGGGTCGTGACCCCCCCTGGTGAAATAACTGCTCACCCGCCGTTTCAGGTTCTTCGCCTTGCCGACATAGATCACCCTGCCGGCGTCGTCCATATAGAGGTAGCAGCCCGGCGCTTCCGGAAAGACGGAGTAGTCGATCATGGCCCGGTTCGGTCTTCGGCAACGGCCATTCTGTGGGTTTTCCGGAGGTGCTGGTCACGGTCCAGCAGGGGGCGGAGGAACCGCCCGGTATGACTCTCCTCCACCGCCGCCACCTCCTCCGGCGTGCCGACGGCCACCACATGACCGCCGGCGTCCCCGCCCTCCGGCCCCAGGTCAATGATGTGATCGGCCGATTTGATCACGTCCAGGTTGTGCTCGATCACCACCACCGTATTCCCCTTCTCGACGAGACTGTCGAGCACCCCGATGAGTTTCTTCACATCATGGAAGTGGAGACCGGTGGTGGGTTCGTCGAGGAGATAGACCGTCCGTCCGGTCGCCCGTTTCGAGAGTTCGCGCGTGAGTTTGATCCGCTGCGCCTCACCGCCGGAGAGGGTGGTCGAACTCTGGCCGAGTTTGATGTAGCCGAGGCCGACCCTGGTGAGGGTCTCGAGCCTGTTGCGGATCGAGGGGATGTTCTCGAAGAGGGCCTGCGCCTCCTCCACCGTCATCTCCAGCACATCGGCGATGCTCTTCCCCCGGTAGCGCACCTCCAGGGTCTCGGCATTGAAGCGTCTGCCCTTGCACTCGTCGCACTCCACATACACGTCAGGGAGGAAGTTCATCTCGATCTTGATGACGCCGTCGCCCTGGCAGGCCTCGCACCGCCCGCCCTTCACGTTGAAGGAGAACCTTCCCGGTTTGTAGCCCCGGACCTTCGCCTCCTTTGTCTCGGCAAACACCTTCCTGATCTCGTCGAAGACCTTCGTATAGGTCGCCGGGTTCGAGCGGGGCGTCCGCCCGATCGGACTCTGGTCGATCACAATCACCTTGTCCACGGCTGCGTCGAAGGCGAGGGCGTCGTGGCGACCGGGCGTCGTCCGTGTGCCGTAGATCTCCCGTGAGAGGGCGCGGTAGAGGGTGTCGTCGACCAGGGTGGACTTGCCCGAGCCCGAGACACCGGTGACGACGGTGAGGGCACCGATCGGGACGGCGACATCGATACTCTTGAGGTTGTTCTCCCGGCAGCCGCTGATCCTGATATAGTCGTCAGAGCGCCGCCTATGCGCCGGTAACGGGATGGAGAGGGCCCCGGAGAGGTACTGCCCGGTGAGTGAGGCCGAATTGGCGGCCACGTCCGCCGGCGTCCCCTCGGCCACCACCTCGCCGCCATGGACGCCCGCACCCGGCCCGATGTCCACCACATGGTCGGCGGCGCGGATGGTGTCCTCGTCGTGCTCGACGACGATGAGGGTGTTGCCGATATCCCGGAGTTTCTGCAGGGTCTCGATCAGGCGGTGGTTGTCCCGCTGGTGGAGCCCGATCGAGGGTTCGTCGAGCACATACAGCACGCCGGTCAGGTTCGACCCGATCTGGGTGGCAAGCCGGATCCGCTGCGCCTCACCGCCCGAGAGGGTGCCGGCGCTCCGGGAGAGCGTCAGGTAGCCGAGTCCGACCTCCCGCAGGAAGGAGAGGCGGGCCCGGATCTCCTTGAGCACCTGCCTGGCGATCTCCGCCTCCCTGGGGGTGAGGGAGAGGTCCTCGAAGAAGGCGATGGCGTCGGTCACCGGCAGGTCGGTCACCTCGATGATGTTCTTGCCGCCGATGCGGACGGCGAGCACCTTCTCCTTCAGCCGTTTTCCGCCGCAGCCCGGACAGGGCAGCACACGCATGAACTTCTCGAGCTCCTGGCGCCGGTATTCGGACTGGGTCTGGTGGTAGAGGCGTTCGGCCTGCGGGAGGAGACCCTCCCATGCGCCGGTATGGGACCACGAGGCGTCCCCGCTCTTCATCTGCATCGAGAAGCGGATCCGCTCCTTTGAACCGTACATCAGGGCGTTGAACTGCCCTTCGGTCAGGTCGCGGACTGGAGTGAGCACCGTGAACCCGAAGTGCCGGGCGACCGCCGAGAGGTATTGCGCACGGTATCCGTCGACATAGTTGCGGTAGAGGGCGACGGCGCCGTCGGCGATGCTCTTCGAGCGGTCCGGGATGATCAGGTCGGGGTCAAACTCCATCCTGATCCCGAGGCCGTTGCAGACCTCGCAGGCGCCGAAGGGCGAGTTGAAGGAGAACATCCTGGGCTGGAGCTCCTCAAAAGAGAGGCCGCAGACCGGGCAGGCCATCGAGGCCGAATAGATCTCCTCCTCCCCCTCCTCCCCCAGGACGATGACCAGACCGCCCGATTTCTGGAGGGCGTTTTCCACCGCCTCGACCAGACGGGAGCGCTCCAGGGTCTCGAAGCGGTCGATCACCACATCGATGTCGTGCTTTACATACCGCTCCAGCGGGTGCTCCTCGTCGGTGCGCACGATCTCCCCGTCCAGGCGGACGCGGGCATACCCCTCGGCGTCGAGGTCCTTGAGCACCTGGGCATAGGTCCCCTTCTTCTGGCGGACGACCGGCGCCAGCACCGTCACCGTTCCGGGAAAGGAGGCGGCGATGGCGTCGGCGATCGCCTCAGGGGATCGCGCCTCGATGCGGGTGCCGTGCTCAGGGCAGTAGGGCACGCCGATGCGGGCGAAGAGGAGGCGGAGATAGTCGTAGATCTCCGTCACCGTCCCGACGGTGCTGCGTGGGTTTTTGGATGTCGTCTTCTGCTCGATCGAGATCGCAGGCGAGAGCCCCTCGATGGCGTCGACGTCGGGCTTCTGCATCAGCCCGAGAAACTGGCGGGCATAGGCCGAGAGCGACTCCACGTAGCGCCGCTGCCCCTCGGCATAGATGGTGTCGAAGGCAAGGGTGGACTTGCCCGATCCCGAGACGCCGGTGAGGACGATAAGCCTGTCTCGCGGGAGGGTGACCGTGATATTCTTGAGGTTGTGCTCCCGCGCCCCTTTGATGACCAGGTTTTTCATTATTCTACCCCAATATTTCTCCACACACCCTATTAGTCATGCGGACCGTGACAGCGGCGTGCATTGAGGGGGACGAAAGGAGCATGGAGGAGACCGACGGGTGCGGCATGGAGGCGATCTGCAGGACCGTAGCGGCGGATCTCGACCTCCGGCCGGATCGGGTGGCGGGTGCGGCCGCACTGCTCTCGGACGGGGCCACCGTCCCGTTCATCGCCCGTTACCGGAAGGAGGCGACCGGGGGGCTGGACGAGGTGGAGATCGCCGCCGTCCGGGACGGCATCGTGCGGGTGCGCAGACTCGAGCAGCGGAAGGCGACCGTGCTCGCCGCCCTTGAAACAGGGGGGCACCTCACGCCGGCGCTGGAACGGCAGATCAGGGACGCCCGCACGGAGTCCGTCCTCGAGGACCTCTATCTCCCCTACCGGCCGCGGCGGAGGACGCGGGCATCGGCGGCGCGGGAGCGCGGGCTTGCACCCCTGGCCGACCTGCTGCTCGGGCAGGGGAAGGAGGACCCGCATCGGGCGGCAACGGCCTATATCAGCCCTGATGCGGGTGTGGCGACTGCAGAGGATGCCCTGGCCGGGGCGCGGGACATCATCGCCGGGAGCGTGGCAGAGGACCCGGATACGCGGGCGGCGGTCCGCACCCTCTTCATGAGAGAGGGGGTGCTCAACACCGCGGTCGTCAGGGGAAAGGAGGAGACAGGGGCGACCTACCAGGAGTATTTTCAGCACGCCGAAACCGCCAGAAGCGTTCCGGCGCACCGCCTCCATGCGATGCTGCGGGGGTCGCGGGAGGGTGTGCTCTCTCTCCACTGTACGCCCCCGCCCGACAGGGCGCTCGCCCTGCTCAACCGCCGCCACCGGAACGGGGCGGGTGCCATGTCGGCGGAGGTGGCGCGGGCCGTCGCCGACGGCTATCAGAGGCTGCTCGCCCCGGCAATCGAACGAGAATGCCTCCGTCTCCTGAAGGAACGGGCCGACCGGGAGGCGGTCAGGGTGTTTGCGGAGAACCTGCGCAGCCTGCTTCTCACCCCGCCGCTCGGGCAGAAGACGGTGCTCGCCGTCGATCCCGGATACCGCACAGGCTGCAAGGTCGTCTGCCTTGACCCGCAGGGCGGGCTGCTTGAGACGGCGACCGTCCACCCCCTCCCCCCGCAGCGGCGGGAGGACGAGGCGCGGCAGGTGCTTACCGACCTCTGCCGACGCCACCAGGTCGAGGTCATCGCCGTCGGCGACGGCACCGGCGGGCGGGAGGCCGCCGCCTTTCTCCGGGGCGTAGCCTTCGGGAGGGCGGTCCCGGTCATATCCATTTCGGAGTGCGGTGCATCGGTGTATTCGGCCTCGGCGATCGCACGCCGCGAACTCCCTGACCAGGACATCACCGTGCGGGGTGCGGTCTCGATCGGGAGGCGGGTGCAGGACCCCCTGGCCGAATACGTGAAGATCGAGCCGCGGTCCCTGGGTGTCGGGCAGTACCAGCACGACGTCGACCAGAGCCTCCTGAAATCCGCCCTCGATGACGCGGTGGTGGCGGCCGTGAACCGGGTGGGGGTGAACGTGAATACGGCCGGTCCGTCCCTGCTCTCCTATGTCTCCGGCATCGGGACCGGGCTCGCGGAGCGGATCGTCGCCCACCGGGAGGAGCACGGGGCATTCGGATCGCGTTTCGGTCTCATGGAGGTGCGCGGGTTCGGGCCGCGGACCTTTGAACAGGCGGCCGGATTTCTGCGGGTGCGGGGCGGGGAGAACCCCCTGGACGCCACTGCCATCCATCCTGAGCGCTATGGTATTGTCGAGAGGATGGCCGCCGACCTGGACCGCCCGCTCCGCTCCCTCATCGGCGACCCCACCCTCCCGGACGCCATCGACCTCACCCGCTACGTGACGCCGGATCTCGGTCTCCCCACCCTCCAGGATATCAGAAGCGAACTGAAGCGGCCGGGTCTGGACCCGAGAGGGACGTATGAACCGCCGGAATTCGATGCTGCCGTCCATTCGATCGACGACCTGGAGGCCGGCATGGTGCTCGCTGGCGTTGTCACGAATGTCACCGCATTCGGCGCCTTCGTCGATCTGGGCGTACATGTGAACGGCCTTGTCCATGTGAGCGAACTCTCGGAGCGGTATGTGCGCGACCCCCTCGAGATCGTGCGGGTCCACCAGCGGGTCAGGGTCACCGTCCTCTCGGTCGATGCCGGGCGAAAACGGATCGCCCTCTCCATGCGGGGGCAGGAGCGGGGAGGCGGCAGAGATGGGACGTGCTGAAGGAAAATGCGCCATCTGTGGAAAACCTGCCATCGGCATGGAGATCTACGGCTGCTGCGCTGCCGAGGTCTGCAGGGAGCATGCGAGCGAACGCCTGCTCGCCCTCTCCCCCGGCGAACGGCGGGACGAGGGTGCGTGCATGCTCTGGAGGTACGAATCAGGATGAGCGGTCTCCCCCCGGCGATCGGGCCGGACCCCGTGGTCCTGATACTCGGCAGTTTTCCCGGCGAAATATCGCTCAGGGCCGGCGAATATTACGCCCACCCGGCAAACGCCTTCTGGAGGGTGATGGAGGCGCTCTTCGGGGTATCGCACGCCCTCCCCTATCCTGAACGGCTCCATGCCCTGACCGAACGGGGTGTCGCACTCTGGGACGTGCTCTCCGGGTGCACCCGGAAGGGGAGCAGCGACGCCTCGATCCGGGATGCGGTCGCAAACGATATCCCCGCCCTTCTGGGGGAGCACCCCACGATCCGGGTCGTCGCCCTCAACGGCAGGGCGGCAGAACAATGGCTCAGGAGAACCCATCCGGAGACCTGGGACCTCCCCGGCGTGACAGTGGTGTCGCTGCCCTCCACCAGTCCGGCGCATGCACGCCTCGGCCTCGACAGGAAGATCGCATGCTGGCGCTCGGCGCTCCCCCATCCGCCGCAACCTTGATGTAGGCTGCCGCCCGTCTGCGGGTGATCCTATGGAGCGGCGGGGGGTTCTGCTGGCAGTGGTGATTGCCGCCCTTTTCGGCATCGTCAGCCTCCAGGCCGTTCTGCGGGGGGCGCCCACCCCGCTGGCACTCCTCGTCCGTCTCTTCGCCCTCAACGCCTTTTGCGCACTTGCCGTGGCCGCCATGATGACGCCGTTTCTCGGCGAGATCAGGGCCGTCTTCGGTCGCCCCTTCATCCGGATGCACCATTTCTTTGTCGCCTTCGGTCTCTCTGCCGCCATTCTCCACCCCCTCTCCGTGGCGGTGCTGGCCGCCAGCCCGTCGGTGTTCATCCCGTCGTTTGCCTCATGGGGGGCGTTCTGGGCCCTTGCCGGACGCCCTGCCCTCTACATGCTGATCATCGCCGCCGGTGCCGCCATCTTCAGGCGCCGTCTCGGGGGGGCATGGCGTTTTCTGCACATGCTCGTCTATCTGGCACTGCTCTTCGCCATCGTCCACGCCAACCTCATCGGCACCGACCTTGCAGACCCGGTGGTGGGCATTATCCTGAATGGCGCCGCCCTCGGGGTTTTTGCCGCCTTTGTGCTGAAACGCTACCGGCGGTGGAGGAGGTGAAGGGGAATCGATCTTCTACTACGGCGAGCTCTTCAGGGTCAACCTGATATTTCCGGCCATTATCGGCATGATTCTCCTCTGCACCGCGGTCCTGATACCCGGACGCCCCCCGCAACCTTCATCTGCCGTTATGCCAGAAACACCATGAGATGAACGACGCAGACGGCGGTGTGCACGCCTCCCTGTTCGCCGACGAGGTGAAGACCCTTGATGAGGCGATCAATGCCGCCGGCACGCCTTCCCCGGCGCATGTCGCCATCTGTGCCGAACCCCATGCCGGCATCGCCCCCCTGATCGACATGCTCCTCAACCGCTATCCTGCACGGATCACCCATTATCCCCTCCTCACTCTCGTTCATGGGGACAGTGTTCTCTCAGACATCCGGCGGATCCATGGCATCTCACTGATCAGCGGTTGCGAGAACCTTTTTGTGCGACGTATTGGCGGGTTCACCTTCCTTGAAGAGTTTCTCTCCCATGTCGCCGCTTCCGAAGAACTCGTGATCACGGCATGGAACATCCATGCCTGGCGCTACCTGGAGGAGGTGTACGGGATCGGTCGCTATTTTCCGGTGCAGGTGCCCCTCTCCCCCCTCGACGGGCCGGCGATAAAGGCATATTTTCAATCTGGAGACGGGCGGGAGATTGGTTTCGTGGACGACGCCGCTATGGTGCGCTCGAGCGCACGGAGAACGATTCACATCCCGTTCATCGATAAGGACTACGAGATCCCGTGGCCAGATATCGACACCGGCGGGGTGCAGGGGAAGAACACCGCTGCTGAAGGGGCAGGCGCACTCGAGGACCGGATCTTCGACCGCCTTGCAGATGTATCGGGCGGCAATACCGGGGTGGCCGCACGGATTCTGGATGATGCCATAAAGGACGGTGAAATCAGGATCAGCGACTTGAAACTGCCGGAGTTCGACCTCGATCTCGATCTCGCCGATGCATTCATCCTGGCCCAGATCATCTCCAGAGATGGGGTGCGTGCCACCGATCTGCAGACGATCTGCGGAGAAGGGATCCAGGAGAGCGCTTCACTCTACAGGCTGGAGACGCTCGGTCTGATCGAACTCCGGGGCGAAGAATATCAGATCTCACCGCAGGCCCTCCAGGCCGCCACGGCCTACCTGCGTCGTATACGGATGGTGTGGTAGATGGCAGACCAGATCTCCCTTCCCTTCAAAGAGATCGACCCGGGAACGATCCTCTATATCCTCATCATCGTCGTCGCCGCCTATGCCATCGTAAAAATCACGGTCTACCTCTTCGGGCTGTTCGCTGAACGGATGGGTCAGCGTCGGTTGCTGGTGGCGACCCTCATCCCGCTCATCAAGGTGATCGTGTATTCGGTCGCCGCATATCTCGTCGTCGTGGCGGTGATCGAACCCACCCTCTCGGAACTGGTGGCATTTGCCGGTCTTTTCGGTGCGGTCCTCGGTTTCGGGGTGAAGGACCTCTTCGCCGACATTGTTGGCGGGCTGATCATCACCTTTGAAAAGCCATTCCAGATCGGCGACAAAATTTCAGTTAGCGGGCAATATGGCGAGGTGACGGACATCGGGCTGAGATCGGTCAGGGTGACCACCCCTGACGACAACCAGGTCACCCTCCCAAATTATCGGATCGTATCTGAGGCCACATCGAGTGCAAATGCCGGCAACACCGCCATGATGGTGGTCACCGACCTCTATATCGATCCAGGGGCCGATGCCGAGAAGGCGGTGCTGATCCTGAGGGATGCCGTGGTGACCTCGCCATATGTGTTCATCTCAGACGACTGCCCCTATACCCTGCTCGTGCAGGTGTCCCCCTGGTATGTGCGGCTGAGGGCGAAGGCATATGTCAGCGACCTCCGCTATGAATTCGAGTTCAGGTCTGATATCGTCCGCCGTGCCAGGATAGAGTTCGGGCGTCAGGACATACCGGCACCCCGCCCGCCCCCCTTTGAGCATTCTCCCGCGGGATCAGAGATCCCGTGAACCCTCGATCCGGGCATAAGGGTCCAGGAGTGTAGTTGTCGGGATCCCGCGCAGTGCAACGGCTGCAAGCGCCCCGATCACACCCCGGCCCCCGCAGAGGAGGATACCGGCCCGTCTGGCACAGGTATGCGCCTCCGAGATGTCGATCCTCTCCGTCCGTGCCCGGACCCCATATGCGGTCAGCTCTGGCAGGATATGGAAGCCCTCCCTGAGGGCGATCCCCCATTCGGAGGATAGCGCCTCAGAGGAGAGAAAACGCTGCGCTCGTTCCCAGATTGCATCGATTGAACCGGGTTCGGCCGCCAGTTCGATATAACTACACGAGTTTCCGGCCGTCCGCTCCGGCAGGTCGGGCTTGAGCATCGCCACCCGGTGACTGATCGGGATCACCTCCGGTTCGGTGCTCAGGTACTGGAGAAGGGCCAGCGCAAGCGCAAAGGTCGCTCCGCCTTCCGGGGCATCGGTGTCGTCGATGCCGATCCCGATATGGGAGAGGGCACGCGTGCGCACCTCCCCCTCGATGATGCTGTCGGTCCGCCTGGTGACGACCGAGCACACCCCCTCGGCCTCGCCCATCTGGTCGGTGAGCGAATGCGCCGGACCGCCGACACAGCGGATCGTCTGGACAATCTCGTCGCCCTCCCTCCTGATGGCGGTCACGCCCACCGCCGGGCGAGGCGGGAGCCCGATCTCGATCTCCCGTGCGCCGATCACCCCGCACTCGCGCAGCAGGGTGCCGTCACGCTGGACATGGATGAGCGCCCCGCCGGCGCGGCCATGATGATACTCGCAGTAGGCGGCGCACCCGCTGCTCAGGCATTCGTGGTAGCACTCCACCCGGTCCCCATCGACCGTGGTGAAGATGCGCCGGCAGGCCGATACCGGGAGGGCGGATTTCGAGACGAAGGTGGCGGGGTGGCGGCCGCGGCGCTCCTCCTTCTGGACGATGCACCCCTCCTCGAGCAGCCTGTTTACCCAGTCCTGGACGGTGCTCCTCGGCAGAGAGCAGGATTCGGCGAGATCAGGGATGGAGAACGATCCCTTCTCAAGCGTCCACCTCCTCATCTCGGCGAGAAGTTCCCGCCTGCGCTCAATTACTCCCGGCATGACAGTCTCTGATAAAGAGGAGATCGCCGATGATGGCGCTGGCCGTCTCGATCGATCCCGCCCCCTTGCCCACCTGCGTGATCGCCCCCGCCATATCGGTGACCACGGTGACGGCGTTCAGGGTGTCTCTCACGACGAGCGGGTGTTTTTTCGGGACGATCCTGGGGGAGACCCGCAGGATCCCTTTTTCCGGCGCCACCTCGCCGATCAGGCGTATTGTGCAGTTCTGGCTATCTGCAAGACTCAGGGCCTCGACGGTGAGCAGATCGATGCCGGTGCATTCGACGTCCTCCAGACGAACGCCATTTTTCCAGATGGTGTTTGCGAGAATGACGCACTTGAGGGCGGTATCGATCCCCTTTACGTCAAAGGTCGGGTCCGCCTCGGCGTACCCGAGTTCCCGCGCCTCGGCCAGCGCCTGCTCATAGGTGAGGCCCTCGTCGGTCATTCTGGTCAGGATATAATTGCAGGTGCCGTTCATGATCCCGTAGATGGCATGGACCGTATTTCCGGCAAGGCCGTGCTGGATGCTCTGGATGATCGGGATCGCGCCGCAGACTGTTGCCTCATAGCGGAGTTCCACCCCGTTTTCTGCCGCCAGGTCCATCAGTTCGGTGAAGTGGAGGGCGAGCGGTCCCTTGTTTGAGGTGACCACATGCCTGCCCATCGAGAGGGCCGTCCTGATCGATGTGAGGGCAGGTTCGCCGGTCTGGATATTGGTGGGTGTCACCTCGACGAGCACATCGTAGTCACTGCTGGCGACGATATCTGCCGCGGTGACCGATGGATCGCCGCAACACCCGGTCGCTCTTTTTTGCTCCAGCACCGCCGGGATGTCGATGCCGGCGGGGTCGAGCACGCCGCCCCGGGAATCGGCAATGCCGGTCACCGTGATCCCCAGCTTCTTTTCGGCGATCATCGAGGCCACACCGCGGCCCACCGATCCCAGACCCAGGATTGCGACTCTCATACGCCCTCCTCCAGCGGTTCGACAAGGAGCAGTTCCTTCTGGTGAGCGACAGAGCGGAGGATCTCCATGGCGGTCTCCATGTGTGCCCGGTTCGTGGCCGATACGGTGAGGCGGGCGGAGGAGCGCTGGGTGATCCCCGGCATTGTCATATGCATCTCCACCACCTCCGCAAATCCGGTCTGGTCGATCCGGTCGACGGTATCAGAGATGTCGGTGTGCAGCAGGTGTCCGATCATGATCACGCTCCGTTTCATCAGGAGGCGCTCCTCCCCGATCCTGAGGATCGACACCCCTCTGGACTTCAGAGAGTCTGCCAGACCGTCCACCCGCTCGCCCGGGACGTCCAGCACGACCTGGACGATTCGGGTCTTGGAACGGAGCGTCGGGTCCCACTCATGGATCACCGCAATGATGTTCCCGCCAACCTCGGAAATCGGCTTCAGTGCCGCCACCAGTTCGCCGGGTGCATCCTTCACCTCGATCTTCATGGAAACCTGCAATTAACCACCGCTGTAGTATTCAATCCGTGGTATGATAAGCTTTATACTTTCGTAGCGGATGTTTTCGTGGGGGGATCGATGAGCGCATCTATGAAGTGTATAATATATTTATGGGATGACCGCACACTACTGGTGAACAGTTTGCGTGGTCCCTGCTTACCGCCTGAATACAAGAAATATCTTGTTTCTGAGGTCAATCAAAAACCTTACACTGATTCCGGCGGGGTTTCGGCAGAATAGCGAATAACTGGAAATGACTTCATTTCCTGGGGATCTCACAATAAGCCCGGAGAGGAGGCTTTCATGGATCAGGATATATCACAACCGAAACTTGTCATACATTCACTTTATAAAATTTTTGGTAAACGGCCGAAGGAGGGGCTCCGTCTCCTCAAAGAAGGCAAATCCAAGGGAGAAATCCTTGAGGTGACCGGCCAGACCGTCGGCCTCCAGGATATCGAACTGGAGATCATGGATGGGGAGACCTTTGTGATCATGGGTCTCTCGGGATCCGGAAAATCCACCCTGCTGCGGTGCCTGAACCGCCTGATCGAACCGACGGACGGCGAGATCATCCTGGACGGCACCGATATTGCTTCCCTCGATGAGGACCAGTTGAGGGAGGTGAGGCGGAAGAAACTCGGTATGGTCTTCCAGAACTTTGCTCTTCTCCCCCACCGGAGCGTGGTCGAGAACGTCGCCTTCGGGCTCGAAGTGCAGGGAGTTCCCGAAACTGAACGGCTTGAAAAGGCGAAAAACACCCTCAAAATGGTCGGACTCGAGGGATATGAGGAGAGCATGCCCGACGAACTCTCCGGCGGCATGAAGCAGCGGGTCGGACTTGCCCGGGCGCTTGCCAGCGATCCCGACATTCTTCTCATGGACGAAGCCTTTTCAGCCCTGGATCCCATCATCAGAAACGGGATGCAGGACGAACTCCTCGACCTCCAGAACGAACTCACAAAGACGATTGTGTTTGTTACCCATGACCTGGACGAAGCGCTGAAGATCGGGACCAGGATTGCTCTGATGAAGGATGGCCGAATCGTGCAGGTCGGCACTCCCGAGGAGATCCTGACCGCTCCGGCAGACGAGTACGTTGCCAGTTTCGTATCCGGGGTCGACATGACAAAGGTGCTCACCGCCGAAGGCGTCATGAAACCTCCGGAACCGGTCGTTTGGGTCCAGTCAGGACCTCGCGTTGCCCTGAGATTGATGGAAGAGCACGGCATCTCATCAATCTTTGCTGTGGGCAGGGGAAAGGTCCTCAGGGGCCTGGTCACCGTGGAAGATGCTGTTTCTGCGGTTAAATCCAAGAAAACACTTGAAGAAATTATGATTACCGACACGCCGGTCACCACTCCCGACACACCGGTCAGGGACCTTCTCGGGCTTGTGGCCACGACAGCGTATCCGGTGGCCGTAGTTGACGAGCGTCAGCGCCTGAAGGGCGTCATCGTGAGGGGATCCATGCTCGGGGCGCTTGCGATCACCGAGACCAACGAGGAGGAGTCGGCATGAACCTTCCCAAGATCCCGCTGGGCGATGCCGTCGAAGTTCTCGTCGAGTGGATCGAGATAAATCTGGGCTTTCTCCTGGACGGGATCAGTGAAGTGCTGGAATTTCTCATCGAAGGATTGAGGGATCTCCTCCTCCTGCTCCCTGCCCCGGTATTTATCGTTCTGGCGGCTGTTGTAGTGTGGTTTGTCAGCAAGAGAAATACCCTACTCGCCATCGGTGCGGCTCTCGGTCTCCTGCTCATCTGGGACCTGCAGCTCTGGTCGCTTGCCATGGAGACCCTGGCACTGGTCATCGCCTCGACGGCACTGGCCCTGATCATCGGCATCCCGGTCGGTATCATGGCCGCCCGCTCTGAGACGGTGCATGCCATTGTCAGGCCGATGCTGGACTTCATGCAGACGATGCCCGCCTTTGTTTACCTGATCCCGGCGGTCATCTTCTTCGGCCTCGGGAATGTGCCCGGCATGATTGCAACGGTGGTGTTTGCGATGCCCCCGGTGATCCGTCTGACGGCCCTGGGCATCCTGCAGGTGCCGGTGGATTTGATCGAACTTGCCGACGCCTTCGGGACCACAGAGCAGCAGAAGCTCATCAAGGTACAGCTCCCCCTTGCCATGCCCACGATCATGGCCGGGGTGAACCAGTGTATCATGATGGCCCTCTCGATGGTGGTGATCGCCGCCATGATCGGGGCGCGGGGCCTGGGCTTCAAGGTGCTCGAAGGGATCCAGCGCCTTGATATCGGTGTCGGGTTTGAGGGCGGGCTTGCGATCGTGATCCTCGCCATCATCCTGGACCGGGTGACCCAGAGCCTGACGGCAGAGCAGAGAACAAAAAAACAGTAAGGAGATTGATATGAATCATACAAAAATTACCGGAATGATTCTGATTGCCATTCTGGCCGTAGGAGTGATCTTCACGGCAGGATGCACCGGATCTGACGGCGGCGCCGCCCCGTCTGAACAGAAGGAGATCAGCATCGGCTATGTGCTCTGGGACTCCGAGATCGCCAGCACGAACGTCCTGAAGCAGACCTTCGAGCAGGCCGGATATACGGTCGATATCATCGCCGTTGACGCCGCCCCGCTCTACCAGGGTCTTGCCGCGGCCGACTTCGACTGCACGATATCGTCATGGCTTCCGGCCACTCACAAGGCCTACCTGGAGGAGTACGGCGACCGGTTCGTGGTCGTGGGCAAGAACCTCGAGGGAGCCAAGGTCGGTCTTGTCGTCCCGTCCTATGTGACCATCGACTCGATTGCCGACCTCAACAATGAGACCGAGAAATTCGACGGCAAGATCATCGGCATCGAACCTGGTGCAGGCATCATGGCGATGACCGAGAAGGCGATCGAAGAATACGACCTGGACTATGAACTTGTCGTCAGCTCCAGTGCGGGCATGGCCTCCGAACTCCGCAAATCGATCAATGATGAGGAGTGGGTCGTGGTGACCGGGTGGACGCCGCACTGGATGTTTGCCCGCTGGGACCTCAAATATCTCGACGACCCGAAGGGTGTCTATGGCGGCGAGGAGTATATCGCCACGCTTGCCCGGGCAGGTCTGCAGGAGGACAAGCCCGAGGCCTATGCGATCCTTGAGCGTTTCAACTGGACGGCGGCAGACATGGAGTCTGTGATGCTCGATATCGAGAACGGCATGTCTGAGGATGAGGCCGCCTCGAAGTGGATCAATGAGCACCAGGACCAGGTAGATGCCTGGATCGGTGCCTAATTTTTTTCTTTTTTTCTGAATATTCGTTCAGGGGCCCTGATCTGGAGAGGGGTCACCCTGTAACTCGACTCTTCAGAGAGGGGCATGGAACCTCTGGAGGGAGGGATGATTTTGCGTGCGGAGAGTGCGGACGGTGTTTACTTGATTCTCCGACGGAACGGCCCCACATCAAAGGATGCCCCTGAAACTGTCCCGGTCCCTATCGCAATGACCGGGGAGGAACGAGGGGCGGAACCCCACGACCCGTGTGTACTCCAGCGTTCGATCTGCCCTCTGACCGGGAGGGGAGACCCCTCCCGGACCCGCCCCCGTCAATGGGATAGGGGCGGGATTGGTGGACTGGTAGAGGTGGGGGCGTTCAGGAGGTTTTTCCCCGGGTGTGTCTTCACTCCAGAATCGTCTCAGGGAGGTTCTCGCATCCGGAGATATCACAGAGAACCGTCCCACTCCCTATCGCAATGACCGGGGGAATGGGGGGTGGAACCCCCCGACCCGTGTGTACTCCAGCGTTCGATCCGCCCCTGACCGGGAGGGGAGACCCCTCCCGGACCCACCCCCATCAATGGGATAGGGGCGGGATTGGTGGACGGTGGAGATGGGGGCGTTCAGGAGGTTATTCCCGGTGCCTCTTCACTCCAGAATTGTATCAGGGACGTTTTCGCATCCCAGGATATCACAGAGAACCGTCCCACTCCCTATCGCAATGACCGGGGGAATGGGGGGTGGAACCCCCCGACCCATGCGATCCGGGGTTCGATCCACCCCTGACCGGGAGGGGAGACCCCTCCCGGACCCGCCCCCGTCAATGGGATAGGGGCGGGATTGGTGGACGGTGGAGGTGGGGGCGTTCAGGAGGTTATTCCCGGTGCCTCTTCACTCCAGAATTGTATCAGGGAGGTTCTCGCATCCCAGGATATCACAGAGAACCGTTCCCCTCCCAATCGCAGTGACCGGGGGGAACGGGGGGTGGAACCCCCCGACCCATGCGATCCGGGGTTCGATCCACCCCTCCCCTCCCGATCGTATTGACAGGACGATCAGCCTATCTGCATACCCTCTCCGGCAAGGCATAATACTCCAGACACCCCCAATTCTTGTATGAAGGTCAGGGTCATCGCCTGCGGCAACCCCTATATGGGCAACGACGGCGCCGGTTTCGCGGTGATGGAGCGTCTCAAAGGAGAGCATCCCGGGATCGACGTCGTCGACGGTGGTCTTGGCGGGTTCGGGCTGATACCGCTGATGGAGGACTGCGATCGCGTCGTTATCGTCGACGCCTCCACCGGCATGGGGGCGCTGGGGGAGGTGCGGATCTTCAGGGAGGTGCCGTCATCCTCCCTCTTCCCGATGTCCCTCCATGATTTCGGGATCGCCGAGACGATCGCCTTTGCACGCGAGATCGGGATCTCTGCGGAGATCGTTGTTGTGGCGATCGAGGGAGGGGAGATCGAGGCATTCTCACAGGAGATGAGCCCGGAGGTCAGGGCGGCGATCCCCGAAGCGGTGAGAATGGTCCTGGAAGAAGTAAAAAGAGAAGAAGATTAGACCGATCCCGGCGCACCGGTCACGATTTTTATTGCCTCGACGATCTCCGGGAGGAGTTCCACCGGGATGCCCATGACCATCTCTTCCTCGGCGATCCCCGAGAACTTCCTCGAACCGTCGCAGCCAAGGGAGAAGTTCACCCGACCGTTCAGGTAAGTCTGGGCGGTGGTGTCGGCGCAGACCGACTGGATGCCGGCGAAGTTCGACTCGATCCGTCCGCCGAGTTTGTAGAGCACGCTCTGGGCAAGTTTGAGCATCGCCCGCGGCGTTGTGACGATGAGCACCACCGTTGGCGTGAAGGGCGTCTTCTCGAGCGGTGCATAGAGGGTCGCATAGGTCGTTCCTGATTCGACATGCGGCACACGGTCGATGGTGCGCTTGCAGGCGGCCCAGGTGTCGAATTTGCCGAGCTTGAAGTAGAATTCGCCGGTCTTCAGGCTTGGCGTGAGTTCCTTGAACCCCAGCGCCCATGCCCCACCCTGGCAGGCATGCTTGTCTGCGCTCGCATAGAAGATCTTACCGTCCTTTCTGGCCCAGCTGACCATCTGGCAGTGCCGGGTCGGTTCGGCAAGCGCCTCCATTCCCTCGGGGATCTGCTCTGCGGTCTGGGCGAACTTCACCGCCACTGGAGACCCGGAGAGACCGAGATAGTGCTTCAGCGTCTCTGATACTTCTTCAAAATTGATTTCTGTCCTGATATCACTCATTTCAATTCCTCCACTCTCTATGCTCTCTTTCACATGAGATAAACCTGTGGTTGTGAGCAGTTTCAAAGGTTATGGAGTTTTTCGCGCACTTTCAGGAAAAAATTCTTGCCGGCATCGACAAAGAGGGCCGGAGCGTCGGAACGGCACACCATGATCTCCGTCCCGCTGCCGATGGTGGTGCCGCCCTGACCATCGAGCACGATCTGGGCGGGTTTGAAACTCTCGAGACGGATGCGGAGGTTTCGGCTGCTGTCGATGAAATGCGGGCGGTTCGAGAGCATGTAGGGGGCGAGCGGGACGAGGAGGAATCCGTCACATTTCGGATCGACGATCGGACCGCCGCCGCTCATGGCATAGGCGGTGGAGCCCGTGGGTGTGGCGATGATCAGACCGTCCGCCCTGAACTCCTCGACCTCGACATCGTCGATGATGATCGTGAACCTGAGCATCTTGGCCGGGCGGGCGGTGACGATCACCGCCTCGTTCAGGGCGTCGCCGATCGTTTTCCCGTCCATCGAGAGGGATATCCGCATCCTTCGCTCGATCCGCATTCTCTCCTTCAGACCGGAGAAAAATTCCGGCACCTCCGCCGCCTCGAGTTCGGCAAGAAAACCGACATGCCCCTTGTTGATCCCGATCACCGGGATCTGGCGGACCATCTGCTGGACGGCCAGAAGGACCGTGCCGTCGCCGCCGAAGGTGACGATGATGTCCGCATCGGTCCTGTCAAGCCATTCGCCCTCGTTCTCCCGCCCAAGTGCAATGGCCGTTCCTCCTTCAAGCCTGACCTGATAACCCATCGAGATGAGGAGTTCTTCGATCTCCCCGGCATAGGCGAGAACATCCGGATTGTCGATCCTGGACATCAGAAGCGCTTTCATCTCTTCACCTCAGGTATTCGACGATCTTGGAATGGAGATTCCCGTTTGTGGCCACAAGGCACCGGCCGACACGCACATCGTCTGGGAAATGCACCGCTTCGCCACCGGCACCGCTCACCATGCCTCCGGCCTCCTGGCAGAGGACGATGCCGGCAGCGGCGTCGGTGACCCTCAGGGTATTTCTCACGTCCACAAAACCGTCGAGACGTCCACAGGCGACATAGGCGAGTTCAAGGGAGGAGGCGCCGAGGAGACGCCACCGCCGCACCTTTTCCCCGAGGTGGAGCACGGTGCCGGGGTCGAACTTTCTTCCGTAGACAGAGAGGGCGCTCTCCTCCAGGAGGGCGGTCTTCGAGACGGTGATCGGTCGCCCGTCCAGGTACGCACCCTCCCCCTCGACGGCCGAGAAGGTCTCGCCGTTGCAGAGGTCCCGGATATAACCCTTCATCAGACGGCCGTTCTCACCGTATGCAATCGATATCGTATAGAACGGGATGTTATGAACTGCATTGTAGGATCCGTCGATCGGATCGAGATAGACGGTGCCTCCCTCTCCCCCGATCCAGACCCGCCCGAGTTCCTCAGAGAGCAGGTGGCTGCAGAAGGGGTTCTCCCGCAGTCCTTCAAGGACGCACGCCTCGGCAGCCTCGTCTATCCGCTCGGTCGGGGTGCCGTCGGCGCCCATCCTGATATACCTGCTGCCCTCCGTGTTTCCGGCGAGATCTTTGATCGTATCGCTGACCTGATCGGCGATTTCACCGCACCATCTAATGAAGTCCATGCAAACGCCCGTGCGTTGTATTTATCTATTGCCGTAAAGATAAATTATTACTGCGAGCGTGAACTCGATGAAGGAACAGACTGAAACTGGAAAATTAAAGGAAGGCCGCTACGTTGTGGTCGATGACGAACCCTGCAAGATCCTCTCCATCGCCACCTCAAAGCCCGGCAAACACGGCGCGGCCAAGGCGCGTATCGATGTCGTCGGCATCTTTGACGGACAGAAACGCTCGATCGTTCAGCCGGTTTCGGCAAAGGTCTATGTGCCGGTCGTCGAGCGCAAGATGGGACAGGTCATCTCGGTCGCCGGAAACACCGTCCAGCTGATGGACATCAAGGACTTCGCCATGTTTGAGATGGTGGTCCCTGACGACGTTGCGGCAACGATGGAAGCAGGCAAGGAAGTGCCGTATATCGAGGCACTCGGCAAGAAGAAGCTGGACCTCTGATCCCGGTATGGAAGTTTTCTCCAATACTCTTTTTGCGGACGCATCGGCTGAATACAGCGATGCAGATTATGTGATCTTCGGCGTCCCGTTCGACGGAACCTCCTCGTATCGTCCGGGATCGCGCGCCGCTCCCCGCGAGATCAGGGCGATCTCCTATAACTTCGAGACCTATCTGCCGGCAGTGGGCGTGGACCTGATGGACGTCGCAATCCATGACCTGGGCGACCTCGAGGTGTATGCCGTTCCCGAACCGGTGCTGGAGAGCGTGCGTGAGACGGTCGCCATGATCGCCGGCGACGGCAAGGTGCCGGTGATGATCGGCGGCGAGCACACGATCACCCCTGCCGCCGTTGAGGCGGTGGGAGCGGATTGCTTTGTCGTCCTCGACGCCCATCTCGATCTCAGGGACGAGTATGGCGGCACGCCCTGGAACCATGCCTGCGCCACGCGGCGGGTGATGGACCTCGGTGTGGAGGAGATCGTTATCATCGGCGCACGGAGCGGCACTCGCCAGGAGTTTGAGCTGGCGCAAGACCTCCATCTCTTTACGGCGGACGATGTGCGAAGAGTCGGGATCGAATCCGTTCTAAAGGAGGTGCGCGGGATCGTCGGCGACAGGAGTGTGTATCTCTCTATCGACGCCGATGCCATCGACTGCTGCCTCACTCCCGGACTCGGGACGCCCGAACCCTTCGGGCTCTCGCCGTGGGACCTCCGATCGGTCGTCCGCACGTTAGCGGCGCAGGCAACGGGTTTTGACTACGTCGAGGTCTGCCCGATCGATGACGGCCAGACGGCGGCGGTGGCAGCAAAACTGATCCGGGAGTTCATCGCCTGGAACCATTCTGGACAACGCGACTTTTAAGAAGAATGATCCGCCCCTGACCGGGAGGGGAGAACCCCTCCCGGACCCGCCCCCGTGCGATAGGGCCAGGATTGATGGAACCATTCAGGTGGGAGAGTTCAGGAGATTTTTCCCGGTGCCTCTTCATTCCAGAATTGTATCCGGGACGCTCTCGCATCCAGAGATGTCGCAGAGAATCGTCCCGGCCCCTATCACATTGACCGGGGGGAACAGGGGGCGGAACCCCCTGTCCCGTGCGTACTCCAGCATTCGATCCACCCCTGACCGGGATGGGAGAACCCCTCCCGGACCCATCCCCCGTGCGATAGGACCAGGATTGATGGAACCAACGATTCGGGGGAGTTCAGGAGGTTATTCCCGGTGCTTCTTCACTCAAGAATGGTATTAGGGACATTCTCACATCCAGAGATGTCGCAGAGAATCGTCCCGGTCACTATCGCATCGACCGGGGGATCTTCAAAAAAGGATAATCGCTTGAGCCGCTACTCATCGGCCCTGGCGTAATAGTACTCGCCCTTTGAGCGCTGCTCGCGGTCCAGGAACGATTCGGGTTTGTTGATGCGGGGGCGTCCGCTCTTGTCCCGGCGGAAGGTGACGCCGAGATTGGAGAGGAAGAGGTTCATGCCTTCCCGCATCGAGAATGGCCCCTTGGCCTCGCCAGCCACACCGGGTTCGCCGTCGAAGACCACGATACGCTCAGAGATCATATCGATGAGATAGATGTCGTGGTCGATGACGAGTACACCGCACTCCTTTCCTTCGGCATGGTGCTTGAGCACGCGCACCAGGTTCATCCGCTGCTCCACGTCCAGGTGGGCGCTCGGTTCGTCCAGGATATAGAGGTCGGCATCGCGCGAGAGGCAGGCGGCGATGGCCACACGCTGGAGTTCGCCGCCTGAAAGGGTGTCGAGGGGCGACTGGAGGATCTGCCTGAGGGCCAGGGGCTCGATCACCTCGTGCTGGTAGTAGGAGGAGTCGAACCGGTTGGTGATGCTCCTCAGCGTAAACTCGACGGTGTCGCCGGAGGTCGCCTTCACATACTGCGGCTTATAGGAGATCTTGATGTTCTCCTCCAGCGGTCCGCCGTCCGGTGCCTCGACTCCGGCCAGCAGTTTTGCAAAGGTCGACTTTCCGATACCGTTCGGACCCACGAGGCCGAGCACCTCACCCTTCCGGATCTCGCCGCCCCTGACCGTGAGCCTGAAGGGGTCGTAGCCCTTCGTCATCTCCGGGAACTCGAAGAGGGGTTCGCGGGTGGTATCGTCGGAATGGGCACGCTTCTCAAAGACAACGGCGTACTCCCTGAAGCGCACGTTCTCCTCCGGGAGATACCCTTCGAGGTATTCGTTGATCCCGATCCGCACACCCTTCGGCCCGGTGATCACACCAAAGACCGCCGGTTTGCCGTAGCCGATATGCACGGTGTCGGCGAGCATATCCAGGATGGCCAGGTCATGCTCGACGATCACCACCGGGCGGTGTGTCGCCACCTCCCTGATCAGGTTGGCGGCGGCCATCCGCTGGTAGATGTCCAGGTATGGCGTGATCTCGTCGAGGAAATAGAAATCGGCCTCCCGAGCCAGGCAGGCGGCGATCGCCACCCGCTGGAGTTCGCCGCCAGAGAGGTTCGAGATCTCGCGGTCCAGGATGGACGAGAGGGTGAGTTCCTCGATAAGATGGTCGAGCACACCCCGTTCATCGGTCCTGGTGAGCAGGGAGCGCACCGTGCCTGAGAAGGCCTTCGGGATCTGCGTGATATACTGCGGCTTGACGGCAACCCGGATCTCCTTGCCTGAGATGTGCCTGAGGTAATCGAAGAGTTCGGTGCCGGTGAACCGCCTGAACACCTCGTCCCAGGATGCCGTCTCCTCGAAACGCCCGAGGTTCGGGCGGATCTGTCCGGAGAGGATCTGGAGGGAGGTGGACTTCCCGATACCATTGGGGCCCAGGATCCCGGTCACCTTCCCCTCGACCGGGATGGGAAGACCATAGAGGGCAAAGGTGTTCGGGCCATAGCGATGGGTCGGATACTCGAGTTCTTCAGGGAGGTTTACAATATCGATTGCCTCAAAGGGGCACTTCTTGACACAGATGCCGCACCCCACACAGAGTTCCTCGGATATCGAGGCCTTGCCGTCCTCTCCCAGGAAGACGGTCTCATCACCGCTCCTGACCCGCGGGCAGTAGATGATGCATTCGGTTCCGCACTTCTTTGGATGGCAATTGTCTTTATGAACGACGGCGATTCGCATGGGTGATCACTGGGTGGTTGTGGTGAGCATGACGGACCACGAGATAAACCAGAGGGCGAAGGTCATGAATGCCTGATAGAACCAGTCCTTATTGCCCAGTTCGGTGTAGTCGATCCGGATCAGCATGAAGATGTGTTTCTGGAAGACGACACCGGCCATCAGGAAGAGGACACCGATGATCTGGTTCGGCTGCATGCCGGTGGCGGGATCAACACTTCCAGAGAGGTAATATGAGAGCAGTCCGGCGGCGATGCCCATGAAACAGGCGACCAGTGTCCGGTGTATGCGCTGTATGTGTTCCGCCTGTTTCTGCTCCCGATTCTTCTCACCCTTTTCTTTGCGCACTTCAGGCGCCGTTTGCACAATCTCCGCCTCACTCATCATGCATCAGTAGAGTATTTTTTGTGCTCGGCCCATATTTAAGTTGGTATAACCGATGGCAAACATACAGGGTATGAGCGGCATGGACGTCAGGGCAATGACGAGTGAACTCTCTGAAATGCTCCCGCTCTGGATTGGGAAGATCTATCAGTACGATTCAAAAACACTTGGAATCCGGCTCAACGGCGAGGGAGGCGCGAAATATCATTTTTTCATTGAGGTCGGGCGGCGGGCGCACCTGGTTTCGTCGCTTCCCGAATCGCCGAAGATGCCCCCGAGTTATGCCATGCTCCTCAGGAAACATCTGGAGGGCGGACGGGTCACCGCCATCGGGCAGTACGGCCTCCAGAGAATCTTCTATATCGACATCGGCAAGAAGGGAGGGACGCTGAGGCTTGTGGTCGAACTCTTCGATGAGGGAAACGCCGTCCTCCTCGACGATGCCGGGGTGATCATCAAACCGCTCTGGCACCACCGCTTCAGGGACCGGGCCGTTGTTCCGGGGGAGGTCTATGCGCTTCCCGAGGGGACGGACTGCAGCGGGCTTGACCTGCAGGCATTCGGGGAGATGTGTGCGGCCTCAGAGCGTGATATCGTCCGCACGCTTGCCGTTGGGTGCCTGCTCGGTGGCGCCTATGCCGAACTCGTCTGCAGCACCGCAGGCGCCGACAAAAACACACCGGCAGTATCTGTCGATGCCGCCGTTATCCATGCGGCCCTCGGAGAGGTGATCGGGAGGGTGACGGCGATGCGCGAACCGGTGATCACCGATAGCGGGTGCTGGCCCATCGCCGGCATTGGCGAGGTGAAACAGCGTTTTTCGAGATACAATGAGGCACTTGAGGCCTACTATCCGCCCGTCCCCCATGCGGAGGTCAGGGCCGCTGAAAAACGGCCGAAGCTCACGCGGGAGGAGGTGATCCGTCGGCAGCAGGAGGAGGCGATCAAAAAGTTCGACGCAAAGATCGCCCGCGCCGAGCGGATTGTCGAGGCGGTCTATATGCACTATCCCCTGGTGCAGGAAGTGATCACGACCCTCGATCGGGCGAGCGCCGGCATGTCCTGGCAGGAGATCGAGGGCGTGCTGAAAAAGAGTGACCTTCCCGCTGCCCGGACCATCATGGCGGTCCACCCGGCAGACGCCGCCGTCGATATCGATATCGGGGAACGCGTGACGATCCGGGTCCACGAGAGCGTGGAGGCAAACCTCGAACGCTATTATGCCCAGATAAAGAAGTTCAAAAAGAAGAAGGAGGGCGCCATTGCGGCCATGGCGCGTGGCGCCCCGAAGCGGAAGGAGAAGCCAAAAGAGGTGCTCCGCCCCATGAAGAAGAAATGGTTCCACCGCTTCAGGTGGTTCTACACCTCTGACGGCACCCTCGTCATCGGCGGGCGGGACGCCTCCCAGAACGAAGAACTCGTCAGGCGTTACATGGAGGGGAAGGACACCTTCGCCCATGCCGATGTCCACGGCGGGTCGGTGGTGATCATCAAGGGCGAGACCGGGCATCTTGAGGACGAGGTGGCCCCGTTTGCGGCGTCATACTCCAATGCGTGGAAGGCGGGACATTTCTCCGCCGACGTCTATTTCGCCCGCCCGGACCAGGTGAGCAAGACCGCCGAGGCCGGCGAGTTCGTTGCACGGGGCGGTTTCATCGTCCGCGGCGAACGGCGTTATGTGCGGGACGCACCCCTGGGCGTGGCGATCGGGGTGCAGGTGCAGCCCGAGGTGGCGGTGATCGGCGGTCCCATCCAGGCGGTGAAGGCCCGCACCGACCAGTATGTGGAGCTCCTCCCCGGCACCTTCGGCCCCAACGACGTGGCGAAGAAAGCGACCCGCATACTGAAGGAGCGGGTCGGCGACGCCGTCTGGAAGAGCATGCGACCGGTGCTGAACACGGAGGCGATCGCCGCCTTTGTCCCGCCCGGCGAGTCCGATATCAGGGGAGAGAATGAAGGCTGAATTCGGCGAACTGAAACGCTCATACGGTGAGATCCGGCTGTTTCCGGAATCGCTCGACGATCTCTGGCACCTGAAGCACCTCATCGCCCCGGGCAACCTGGTGTTTGCGACCACATTGCGCACCGTGGATTCGGCCACAGACAAGATCAGACCGGAAAAGGCCGAAAAACGCCCGGTCAGACTTGGTCTCAGGGTGGAACGGGTCGAGTTCCACCCCTCGGCGCAGCGCCTCAGGGTCGGCGGGGTGATCGAGTCCGGTGTGGACGTCTCCTCCTATCATACCCTCAATGTCGAACCCGGTTATGAGATATCGGTGATCCGGCTGTGGCGACCCTACGACCTTGAACGGGTGGACCGTGCGGTCTCTGCATCGCTCCACAATGTGATCCATGTGCTGACGGTCGAGGAGGGCGAGGCTGAGGTCTTCAGGATCAGGCAGTACGGCCCCGAGCGGGTGGTCACGATCACGGCCGGCAGCGGGAAACGGGCGGATATCGACGGGAGAACGCAATTTTTCACTGACGCCCTCGCCTCCCTCAGGGACATCACCGGTCCGGTGGTGATCGCCGGTCCGGGGTTTGTCAAGGAGGACTTCCTGCGGTTTCTCAAAGGGCGGGACCCCGACCTTGCCGAACGGGTGGTCACCGTCGAGACCCGGCGGATCGGCCGCGGCGCCGTCCAGGACGTCATCGGGCAGGGGGTGCTCGAACGACTCGCCGGGGACCTGCAGCTCGCCCGGGAGGTGACCCGGATGGACGAGGTGCTGAAACGGATCGGCAGCGGGGGTGCGGTTGCCTACGGGCGGGAGGAGGTGGCCCGTTCGATCGACTATGGTGCGGCAGAGGAGGTGCTGGTGCTGGACGAACTCGTCAGGGACGCATCAGTCGCCGGGGTTCTTGAATCCGCCGAACGGATTGGTGCAAACGTGGTCGTGTTCAGTTCAGATTTCGAGCCCGGCAGCCGCCTCGAGGCCCTCGGCGGCATCGCTGCCCTGCTCCGTTATCCACTTGCCTGAACCGGGCACACACCCGTTTTTCTGAAATAAAAAAAAGGTCCCCTGGGGGGAGGTTATTCTTCTGCGGGTTCGGTCTCAGCAGGTTCTTCGGCCGCTTCCTCTTCCGGGATTACCGGGCGGTGGAAGGTCTCGACGAAGACGATGTCCTGCACTTCAGGGATGAACTCGAAGACCTGGTGGACGACGATGCCGCGGGCCATTGTCCAGCGGCGGTCATAGTTGATCCCGGCCGGGAGGTTGATCGTGAGGTTGCCGTCGATGAAGACCATCTCCATGTCGCGGCCTGAGAAGAGCTTGACGAATCCCTGCGCCTTCTCGATGACGTCCTCGACGATCCCCTCGACGGTGAAGGTGTAGGCGAGGTCCTGCCCGGCGAATGGGTGGTTGAAGTCGACAACGGCGCGCTTGCCGACGACGTTCACAACAACGCCCTCGCGTTCACCGGTCTGGACGCGCATGCCGACCTTCGGTTTCTCCCTGAACTGGGTGGCGTTCACCGATTCGACGAGGTCCTTGTTGTGGGGGCCAAAGCCCTTCTCGGGCGGCACATCGACGGAATAGTTCTCGCCGATCTCCTTGCCGATAAGCGCCTCGTCCAGCCCCGGAATCACGTGACCGCTGCCGACTCTGACGACAATCGGTTCGTAGGTCTTCTGCTGGCTCTTGATTCCCGCCTCTTCGGCATCCGCCTCAATCGTGGTGTCGAAGATGTCGCCATCCACACGGGCGGTATAATTGAGTCTGATGATGTCTCCTTCCTGAATTGCCATGGGATACACCCTGTCTATATCAAGTCACGACGAAGATACTTAAAGTGGTGACATTATGTACGAGATAGAGGCAAAGATCCGGGTCGCCGATCTGCCGAAGGTGCGGGCGCGGCTTCTCCAGATTGGAGCGTCATCACCCACATTCAGCGATCAGCGGGACGTCTATTACAACCACCCGCAGCGGGACTTCGTCGCGACCGACGAGGCGCTCAGGATCCGGTATGAGGGGGAGAGGTGCACGATCACCTACAAGGGCCCGAAGATCGTGACTGCCGGCGCCAAAACCCGTGAAGAGTTCAATCTATCGGTCGAATCCGGGGAGGTGGCCGAGAATATCCTGCAGCGCCTCGGGTTCCTCCGGTCTGCAGAGGTCTATAAAAACCGCGAGGAGTTCGCCCTCGGTTCTGCGACCATCGCCCTCGACCAGGTCGAAGGACTCGGCAGTTTTGTCGAGATCGAGGTGATGGCCCATCAGTGCGATGACGAGGCCGAACGCCGGATCGACGAGATAAAAGGAGAACTCGGGATCGAAGGCGAACACATCCCGCAGTCCTATCTCGAACTGCTCACAGGGTGAGCAGTTCGATCGTGAAATCGCCGGGTTCGTCGCCGAAATGGATCATGGCGCAGTTCCCCTCAGACGCCGGTCCGGGGTTGACGATCCTGACGCCATCCAGTTCTTCGACCCCCCGGTGTTCATGCATATGGGCACAGCAGACGAGATCGAAGGCCTTGATGTGGTTTCTGACGCTGGTGCTTCCCACATGGGTGTCGCCGGCGAGGTCGAGCGCCCCATAGGGAGGGGCATGAGTGACCAGCACGTTATGGATGTTTCTGTCCATGTGTGCGATCGCCTTCTGGAGCATGCGGTCGATCTCCTCCTCCGGGAGTTCGAAGGGCGTGCCGAAGGGTGTCGGGTTCGACCCGCCGATGCCCACCATCGAGATCTTCCCGAGGGTAAAGGCGGATCCATGGAGATTGACGAAATCGGAGTGGTCGATGGCGTTACAGATGTCGCATGGATCGCAGTTTCCGGGCACGGCGAAACACGGCACATCGATGAGTGAGTTCAATGTTTTCACCATCTCGCATGGCCCGAACTGCGTGAGATCGCCGGCGATGATGACAAAATCCGGCTGGAGGTCCATGAAAGATTCCAGTTTGCCGAGGTTGCCATGAAGGTCTGCCAGCAAAAGCACATCCATCATGATCAGACATCACTAACGATTGCTATAAAATCTTCTGCCGGGATCACTCCAGGATCCCGATATCCTGCCCGCGAGCGCAAGTCTGCCGAGATCGCGCTGGACCTCAGGGAGGAGGGGGCGGGGACGCATGCCCGCCATCGGCGTGCCGGGCAGGGGGATGAAGAGATGGACGTGTGCCCGCCCCCGCCGCACGACCTCATGGACAAGATCGAGGGTGGCCAGCTGGTCCCCGTCCTCCTCGCAGGGCAGACCCACGATGAAATCGACGACCGGCATCATGCCGTGGTCACGGACGGCGTCGATCGCCCGCCGCACGTCCGCGACGGTGTGGCCGCGCCTGAGGGACCTGAGCACGCGGTCGCTGCCCGACTGTGCGCCGAAATGGAGGCGTTTGTTGGAGCAGTAGCGGGTGATCAGGTCGAGTGACTCATCGGTGACGAATTCGGGGCGCACCTCGGAGGGGAAGGTGCCGAAATAGATCTCGTTGTTCTGGAGGGCGCGGAAGAGGCGTTCGACCCGGTCAAGCCTGGGCGTGATCCCGTCCGACCCGTATGCGAGGGCATTCGGGGTGACAAAACGGGCGTCCCGGTAATGGGCCGCAAAGCGTGCGATCTGGTCCACGGGGCGGTGCCGCATCCTCCTCCCGAAGATCGAGGGGGTCTGGCAGTAGGCGCACCCGAAGGGGCAGCCGCGGCTGATCTCGATATAGCCCTTCATCCGCGAGAAGGGGGGATAGGCCGGGAGGAAGACGGTGTGATCCACCGGACAGAAGGGAGAGCGGCGGTGCATGACCCCGGGAACTGCTCCCGTCATCCCGCTCTCGATCGCCCTCAGGAGGCGGGGGAGGGCGTACTCGCCCTCGCCGGTCACCACATAGTCCGCATACTCCGCCACCCTTGCCGGGCATGCGGCGGCATGCGGTCCGCCGACGATCGTGGTGCACGCCGCCTCCCTGATCTCCTCCTCATACAGGGGTGCGCTGATGGAGTTCAGGCTGTAGCAGGTCACGTCCCCCTCGGGCGCCTCCACCGGGCGGAGGATATACCCTTCTGTCTCGCATGCGGCATACAGGGCGGCATACGAGTTTTTTGCCGCCGTGATCAGGCGCCAGTTCACCTGCATTGGCACAAAAAGGGGCCTATCACCCCTCCCAGGAGACGGTGCCCGCATCCGCATCGACGCTGACCGACGCCCCATCAGGCAGATCGGAGAGGGGGAGGTCCAGGTGGTCGATCATCGGGATTCCGGCGATGATCGCACCGGTGGCAATGATCGGTTCGGCCTCCTCGTTGATGATCGCCGCTGGCGCCCTGCCGTTCCGCGCAAGGGCATAGATCACATATGAACCCACGGTCGACCCCTTGCCGTGGGGAAAGGCGAAGATCCGCCCTGCTATCGATTCGCCCTTCAGGGGGTGACCGTCCTCGATGATCGTCCCGGTCTCCGGGTCCACACCCGAGAGAAAAGAGATGGGTGCGTCCGAGATCAACAGGTTTCCGGTCGCTGATCCCCGTGCAATGCCACGTCCTTTTGTTATCACATCCACACCACATAAATGTATACAGCGCGTAGTATAAGAGAGACATGGAAGACTCCGTGATAAACGTCAGCAATGACAATGATCTGTACAAACTTCAGGTCCAAGAGATGAAGGCGAAAGTCCTCGACCTGAAGATGCAGAACGAGTTGCTCCAGAAGGAGGTGAATCAGCTGAGGCGAGAGAACAACCAGCTGAAGCGTGTGCCTCTTTTCGTCGCCGCTGTCGTGGACAAGATGGGAGACGGCGAGGTCTATCTCAGGCAGATGGGCAACAACCAGGAGTATATCACGAGGGTAAATCCGGAGACCTACGACGATCTCCGGCCCGGCATGAAGGTCGCCGTCAACAACGCCCTTTCCATCGTCAAGGCTGTCGGCACGATCTATGATTCCCGGGTCCGGGTCATGGAACTCGACTCGTCCCCTGACGTCTCGTTCGAGCAGATCGGCGGGCTCTCAGAGGAGATCGAGGAGGTGCGTGAGGCGGTCGAGTATCCCCTCACCCGCCCGGAGGTCTTCGAACGGGTCGGTGTCGAACCCCCCAAGGGCATTCTCCTCCACGGCCCCCCGGGCACCGGCAAGACGCTCATCGCCAAGGCGGTGGCGAACAATGCCCATGCCGATTTCATCAGGATGTCGGGGTCTGAGCTGGTGCACAAATTCATCGGGGAGGGGGCGCAGCTCGTGCGCGAACTCTTCACCTTCGCCCGCGAACACGCACCGGCGATCGTGTTTATCGACGAGATCGACGCCATCGCAAGCATGCGCACCAACGATGGCACCTCAGGAAGCGCCGAGGTGCAGCGCACCCTGATGCAGCTCCTGGCCGAGATGGACGGTTTTGACAACCGCGGCAATATCAGGATCATGGCGGCGACAAACCGCGTCGATATGCTCGATCCCGCAATCCTCAGGCCCGGACGCTTCGACCGGATCATCGAGATCCCGGTGCCGGACGCCGATTCCCGCCGTGAGATCTTCAGGATCCATACCCGCCGGATGAACCTCTCGGGGGTGGACCTGGAGTCCCTGGTCCCGCCCACCGAAGGGATGACCGGCGCCGAGATCCAGGCGATCTGCCGCGAGGCCGGGATGCGGGCGGTCAGACGGAGTGCGGATACGGCGGACCAGAACGACTTTGTCGAGGCCGTGAAGAAGATCTCCCGCAAGGAATCTGCGGGCGATCTCCGGATGTATATCTAGGACGATATGGAACTCCTCCTCATCGGGAAGGACGGGACCGACCTCTATCATACCCTTTTTTCATCAGAGACCAGCAGAGAGATCCTCAGATTTTATCGCCCGAAGCGAAGGGGCTTCGGCATCTCCGTGACGGTCATCTCCCTGGGCGCCGCCCTCTCGCTGGCATCCGAACTCCGCTGGTATATCCGCCGGTATGTGCGCCTGGCGCTCATCGAGGCAGAACCCGGCACCTACTGGACGCTCGGATATGCCAGGGCCATCGACGGCAGGGAGGGAGACCGGGAAAGCCTTGAGGGTAGAACAACCTTATTCTCTCTGGACGAGTCCCCGGAAACAGGCGGGACAGAAAAGATCCGCGTCCGAACGCTCCCTGACGAGGAGATCGGATAGCATCATCAGGGGAATGAGCGGGAAAAAATAGGGATGCTTCAGGCGAACATCTCGCCGACGCCCGTCTTCATCGTCTGCCGGTCGTAGCCAGACGAGACCTTGTGGAGGGCGTTCATGAAGTCCTCGTTCGTCACCTTTGAGCGTTCCTGCCTGATGGCGAACATCCCGGCCTCCATGCAGATCGCCCGCAGGTCGGCGCCGTTCCGGCCGTCGGTCTGCCGGGCCACCTCCCTGAGGTCGATCTCTGAGGCCAGGTTCATGCCCTTGGTGTGGATCCGCAGGATCGAGAGGCGCCCCTCCACGTCCGGCAGGGGGATCTCGATGATCCGGTCGAAGCGTCCGGGTCTGAGGAGGGCGGGGTCAAGGATATCGATCCGGTTCGTGGCGCCGATGATCTTCACATCGCCCCGCGCCTCAAAACCGTCCATTCCCGCCAGGAGCTGCATCAGGGTCCTCTGCACCTCACGGTCGCCCGAGGTGACCGATTCGGTCCGGTGGGCCCCAACGGCATCGATCTCGTCGATGAAGATGATCGCCGGCGCCTTCTCCCGCGCGATCTCGAAGAGCTCGCGCACGAGCCGCGCCCCCTCACCGATATATTTCTGCACGAGCTCCGAGCCCACCACCCTCAGGAAATGGGCATTCGTCTCATGGGCAACGGCCCGCGCCAGCAGGGTCTTGCCGGTGCCGGGGGGGCCGTAGAGGAGGACACCCTTCGGCGGACTGATTCCGACCTTCTCGAAGAGATGGGGTTTGGTGAGCGGGAGTTCGACCGCCTCCTTCACCTCCTGCACCTGCGCCTCAAGACCGCCGATATCCTCATAGATCTCGGACGGACGCTCCTCCAGCTCCATCCCATAGATCTGCGGGTCATAGTTGTTCGGGAGCACCTCAATCAGTGCAAGCGACTGCTGGTTGAGGGTGCACCGGCTTCCGGACCGCAGGTCCTTGGGATCGATAAACTGGGAGACCCGGACCAGGAATCGGGGACCGGCACTGCTCCTGACGACGACCCGGTTGTTGTCGATGATATCGATGATCTCTCCGACGACAAGGGGCGGACTCCTCAGCTGCTCGATCTCGCTCCGGAGCTTGCGCATCTCTCGTTCGTAGCGGATCTTCTGCGTCTCGACATACCGCTTCTCCGACTCCATCTGCCGCATCCGCTCTCTCAATTCCAGATTGCGGTTTTCAAGATTCGAGATGCGTTCCAGCAGGTACTTACAGAGTTCCTCGCTGTTCTGCGGTTCGATTATATCTGCGCCGCTGTCCCCCATCAGTCCTCCTCGAATAGGTATATAGTATAAAATGACTTAAATGTGTTTGCGAGTAGTATGCAGTGCGAATTATGTGGGGCGATTATCCGTGGCGCCCCGAAAAAAGTCCAGATCGAAGGTGCGGTCCTCCAGGTATGCCCGAAATGTGCACGATTGGGCGTCGAGGTGGCACAGCCCCGTTCGATCGAACCAAAACGGAGAGTACCGACTGCACCTACCGCTCCGCAGCGAAGGAGCCGCGATGTCTTCGACATGATGATCGGGGAGATCGTCGACGACTTCGGCGAGCGGATCAAACGCGCCCGCCTCGGGAAGAGCTGGACCCAGAAGGATCTGGCCAACGAGATCAAGGAGCGGGAGATCCTCATCAAGAAGATCGAGAAGGGCGACCTGATCCCTGAGGACGATGTCAGGGTAAAGATCGAGAAGGCGCTCGGCATCTCACTCCTCGACGTCACCGAAGAAGAGGTGAAGGCCCAGAAGCGGGGGAGCATGGCGACTACGTTTGGCGACCTCATCAAGATCAGGAAGGAATAAAAATGGCCAGCCCACTGATTCTCGTCAACCTGAAGGCATATCTGGAAGGGATGGGCGAGGGTGCGGCCCGCATCGCCGCCGCCGCAGAAGAGGTCGGGGCGGAGAGCGGGGTGACGATCGCCGTCGCCCCGGCCCCCACCGACCTCCAGCCCCTTTCAGCCCGCTTCAACCTCCCGCTCTATGCCCAGCACATCGACGGTGTTTCAGCCGGCGCCCATACGGGGCATGTGACCGCCGAGCAGGTCCGTGCCGCCGGCGCGACCGGGACGCTGATCAACCATTCAGAGCGGCGCCTGACGCTTGCAGGGATCGAGGCCTCGGTTGCGGCCGCACGAAGATCCGATCTCCGGACGGTGATCTGCACGAATAACGAGGCAACGACGGCAGCAGCGGCCGCCCTTGCGCCCGACTACGTGGCGATCGAGCCCCCCGAGCTGATCGGAACCGGCGTATCGGTCTCAAAGGCCGATCCGGGCATCATCGAACGCTCGGTGGCGGCAGCACAGGGCGTGAATCCAGGCATGCGGGTGCTCACCGGCGCCGGGATCAGCACCGGCGAATGCGTCCGGATCGCCCTCGAACTCGGGACCGACGGGGTGCTTCTCGCATCCGGCGTCGTCAAGGCGAAGGACCCCGCCGCGGTCCTGCGTGACCTGGTCTCGCAGATCTAGACGATCAGCATTATCAGGTCATGCTTGGTGATCACGCCCTGCACCGTCCCCTCGCCGAGGACGAGCACGGCGTGATGCTGCTGGAGCAGGTGAACGACCGTCTCGATATCGACGTCTGGCGGGACGGTCGGAAACCCGGACTCCATGAAATCCTTTACTTTTCGGGTATGCGCCCGGGCGATGCCGATCTGCTCGATGGCGTTCACGATCGCCGATTCTGACACGCACCCGACCGGGATGCCGTTCTCGATCACCGGGATCTGCGAGACGTCCTCTGTCTCCATAATCGCAACCGCCGTCGTGATGGCGTCCCTCGGGGAAACGCTGTGAACCGGCGCATGCATCACCTCTCTGGCAGTCATCGTCGGGCGTTCGGCCACCTTCAGCACATGGATGATCTTGTTGAGGGTGCTCACCCGGGGATCGACGGTCCCCGACTCGATCCGCGCCACCATTGACTGGGATATCCCGGCCTTTCGGGCGACATCGGCCTGTCTGAGTCCGAGCATGATCCGCTTCGCCTTCAGCTCGGCAGGCGTTGGGATATACATTATATTACTCAAGGTGATTTTAGGAGATAAGAATATTCGCCGATCTGGCGGCATAAAGGCTATCATATCAGAACGCAACTCAATCGCTGGATCCCGCATCGGGCGGGAGGGGAGGACGTGAATATGAACAGCAATGATGATATGTCGGTTGTGGATCTGGTCAGGGACGTAAAAACAGCGATTCTTGAAGCCCAGGACCGACTGGACGAACGCGGCATCACGATCAGCAGGGTGGACCTTGAGGTGATGACGGCTTTCGTCACCTCTGCGGGTGGGGAGATCGGATTGAAGATTATCCCGATCGAACTCTCCGGCCAGTATTCCCGGTCGCAGATGAACACCATCCATCTCTCGCTGACACCGCTCGTCCCCGAGCAGGTGGAACGCATATCAGAACTGGGGAGCGAACTGGTGCGTGCGATCGAGGTGATCAGCACCGCCGCGCATGAGGCGCCGGCCACAAAACCCGAATTCCTGCTTGACCATGCAGAGGTCATCCTCCAGTTTGCCACCGATGTTTCGGGGCATATCCGCCTGTTTGCCGGTGCCGGTCAGGAGGCCGGTTGGGCGCATCTGATACGCATGACACTGCTCACCCGCTGATACGGGGCGCCGGAGCTCCGGGCTGTCAGGATGCTCGAAAATGGTGGAGTCGGAGGAGTAAGCCCCCTTCTGTTCGGTGCGGCATTCAGCTACGCGCCATACCCGGGCAGGCCCAGGCGCCCTCTGCCCTGTTCTGGCTTGCACCCGCAGGGATTCGCCGTTTCATCGGTTCCCGCCGCTACACTCAACGGGTTAACTCGCGCAACATCAGCGCTTCTCGCCCGGAGGCTCAGCCGTATCATCATTGACGGCGGGGCGTGTCGTTTCTGTGCCATTGCCATGACTCTCGCCATCCGCACTTGCATGCGGCTGCGTGCCTGGTCGGTGGGGGGACTTTCCTCAGCGGCCCGAAGGCCACCGTCGGCCGCACTCTCCCTCTCCTCTTAATAGTATAGGCGCAATTGAATATATCACTAATGTTCGCGCTGACCCGTGATGAGGGCGAAACCGCCGTGCGTCTGGCACGCACCGCCCTCGAAACAGAACTCCGGGGGCAGACCTTCACCCTGCCTCCGCTCCCACCGGTTTTTTCGGAACAACGCGGTGTTTTCGTCACGATCACGCGGGACGGCGACCTGAGGGGCTGCATCGGCCTGCCCTATCCGGTGATGCCCCTCAGCGAGGGGATCGTGCATGCCGCCCTCTCCGCCGCCCGCGAGGACCCGCGGTTCCCGCCGGTCCGGCCCGCCGAACTCCCTGACATCAGGATCGACCTGACGGTGCTCTCGGTGCCCGAACCCCTCGAGTGTGCGCCGGACCGCCGGGCCGACCATGTCGAGGTGGGGCGGCACGGGCTGATCCTCTCCGGTCAGGGGAGGAGCGGACTTCTCCTCCCGCAGGTGGCAACAGAATACAACTGGAATGCGAGAGAGTTCCTGGACCATACCTGCCTCAAGGCCGGGCTCTCGCCCGGGTGCTGGACTGATCCGGAGGTCGCAGTCGCCACCTTCGAGGGGCAGATCTTCTCAGAGGAGGAGGCCTGAATGGCGATCTCGTTTGAGGTCCTCCACAAGGATATCGCCGCCAGGATCGGCCGTCTCCGTGTCGGTGAGAGGACCGTCCGCACTCCGGCCCTGCTGCCGGTGGTGAACCCCCACCTCCCCCTGATCACCCCGCGGGAGATGCAGGAGATGGGGGTGGAGGCGATCATCACCAACGCCTACATCTTCTCGAAGAGCGCCGACTACCGGGAGCGGGCCCTTCAGGAGGGGCTTCATTCGGTGCTGGACTTCGACGGCGTGATCATGACCGATTCGGGGTCGTTCCAGCTGATGGTCTATGGCGAGGTGGAGATCTCCAACCTCCAGACGATCGGGTTCCAGAAGGATATCGGCTCGGATATCATCGTCCCCCTCGACATCCCGACCACGCCGGACGCCGATCAGGAGCGCGCCGAGCAGGAACTGGCCGTGACCCTCGGGCGGATCCGGGAGGGGCACACCTTCCTGGGACCGGACGCCAACCTGGCCGGACCGGTGCAGGGCGGCGTCTACCCGGCCCTGCGCGAATATGCCGCCCGGACGGTGCAGGATATCGGTTTCTCCTTCTGCCCGGTCGGGGCGGTCGTCCCCCTGATGGAGACCTACCGCTACAGCGATCTCGTCCGGGTGGTGATGGCGGCAAAACGCGGCCTCTCCCCCTCGACCTGCGTCCACCTCTTCGGTGCGGGCCATCCGGCCATGCTCGCCCTCGGGGCGGCGATGGGCTGCGACATCTTCGATTCAGCCGCCTATGCCCTGTTTGCAAAGGACGGCCGTTATCTCACGACCCACGGCAGCCTGAAGGTGGAGGAGCTCTCCGAACTCCCCTGCCCCTGCTCGGTGTGCCGGAGCCATACCGCCGAAGAACTGAAACGGAGCCCTGAACGCGAACGGCTGCTGGCACTCCACAATCTCTATGTGACGCTGGCCGAGATCGCCAGGATCCGGCAGGCGATCACCGACGGCACCCTCTGGGAACTGCTCGACATCCGCTGCCGCACCCACCCGCGCCTCCTTGACGGCTACCGCGAGTTCCTGCGCCATGCGGTGGACCTCGAACGGGTGGACGGCGTCTCCAAACGGCGGTTCTTCTACCAGAGCGCCGAGAGCTGCGGGCGCACCGAGGTGCTCAGGTATCAGAATATGATCGGCCGTTTCTCTGTCGGGGAGAGGGTGCTGGTGACGATGACCGGGAAGGTGCTGGAGGGCTATGACAGCGTGCTCCTCTATAAACCGCCGTTCGGCCCCTATCCCGTGGGACTCTCCGAGACCTTCCCGATCGGGCAGTCCGAGGTGCCGGAATGGGACGCGGATATGATGCAGGCCGGGTGCCGGGGGATCCGGCGACTTGCCGACGCCAACCCAGAGAGTCGTCTGAGCGTGCTCGCCCCGCGCAGATGGGTCGAACTGGTGAGGGCCGAACTGGCGGATATCGAGGTGCTGGATGCCGATACAGTTTGAGGTGAAGGCACGAGACGCTCTTGCGCGGAGCGGGGTGTTCTCCTGCAACGAGCAGAAACTCGCCACGCCGTGCGCCGTGGATGCCGGAGAGGCGTTCCCGGAACTCGCCGATCTCCGGCATGCAAACGTACCCCTCTCGGCTGATCCGGATTTTGTCGAGGCCTATCTGCCTGATATGACAGGCGAGGCCTCGATCGTCCACCCGCTGGGCGGCGACGCCGTTTCCGGCGGGTGCGCCGTGGTGGCGAACTGGCATACGACGCTGGCAGACCCACGGGCGTACGTGGAGCACCTTGCCGCCCTCAGGGGGCATGTCGCACCCGATGCGGCATGTTACGCCCCTGCCGCCGCCCTGCCGTCGAACGCCTGCCTGCTTGCCTATACGGGATTCGACCTCTTCGACTACACCGCCGTGGACCTGATGACGGCGCGGGGGATGTTCTGCACCCCCGAGGGTGAGTTCCCGGTCGAGGAGGCGGGTGAGGGCGGATGCGGGTGTCCGGGCTGCGAGTCCGGCGATCTCGCCCTCCACAACCGGTTCATGCTGAACGCCGAGTGCGCCACCATCCGCCGCTTCATCGCCCGGGGCCAGATGCGCGAGCTGATGGAGATGCGGTGCAGGATGGACGCCGCTGCCGTCTCGGTCATGCGTTTCCTGGACCGAGAGTATGTCATGGCTGAGGCGGCGGCACCTATCGTCCGTTCGTCGCGGATGCTCGCCAACTCCGCCGAGTCCCTGAACCGCCCGGAGATCCGGCGCTTTGCCGAACGCATCTGCGAACGATATCGTCCGCCCCGGAACGACATCGCCGTGCTCCTGCCGTGTGCGGCGCGAAAACCCTACTCATCATCGCAGAGTCATCAGCGTTTTGTGGCGGCGGTCGGCGGGCGCGCTCATGAGGTGATCATCACCTCGCCCCTCGGGGTCGTGCCCCGCGAACTCGAGGCGATCTATCCTGCCGGACACTATGATGTGCCGGTGACCGGGTACTGGGACCGGGAGGAGTGCGCCGTCCTCTCCGACATCCTTGTCCGCTATCTCCGGGCCCACCCCTACGGTCGCATAATCGCCCATCTTGAGGGTGGGGCGCTCCAGGTCGCCGAGATGGCCGCAGAAATCTGCGGCATCGAAATGGAATGCACCGTTGTCGGCCACCCAACCTCCCCGGCCTCGCTCCGGGCCCTTGACGAAGCGCTGGCCGGCGAACGGAAGGGCCGGTCCTCCCCGGTGGCAGGCGTTCTCGGCTGGCAGTTTGCCAAAGAGGTCGAGACGAAGGGGATGCAGGTGAAGGGGAAACCGGGTCGTCGTGCCGTGATGAAGGGGAAGACCATCCTCTTCAACATCGACGACCGCACCGGCCTCTACAAACCCACCTTCGAGGGGTGGCGGCACCTCTCCGGCTACCGGGTGGAGATCGACGACTTCGTGCCGCGCGGCGATGTGCTCGCCCCGGGCGTCACCGATGCCGACCCGCGCATCCGTGCGGGCGACGAGGTGTTTGTCGTCGGTCCCTCGGCCATTGCCACCGGACGGGCGGCGATGGGGGCCGCCGAGATGATCCGATCGCGGCGCGGCGTTGCTGTGAAAGTGCGTAAAGTAAAGTGCACGGACGACAAACCGTGATGGAACAATCGAAGTTCCGAATTGGAGTGGTGGAGTTTGTATCTGGTTGAGGAGGCAACGCAGCTCGCTGACAGGGTTTTTCAGATGTGGATCACCGCACCGCAGGTGGCGCGGCATGCACGGGCAGGACAGTTCCTGATCATCAGGCTGGACGAGACAGGAGAGCGGGTACCGCTCACGATATCGGCGGTCAGGGGAGATCAGGTACGGATCATCTTTATGGCGGTCGGAAAGACGACAGAGCACCTCTCCTCCATGAAGAAGGGTGACGCCATCTCCGATGTCGTGGGACCGCTCGGCACGCCGAGCGAGATCGAGCGCTACGGCACGGTCGTGGTCATCGGCGGCGGCGTCGGGATCGCGAGCACCCCCATCATCGCCCGCGAGGCAAAGGAGGCGGGGAACCATGTCATCGGGATCATCGGGGCGCGGAACAAGGACTTCCTCATCCTCGAGGACGAGATGACGGAGATCTGCGACGAACTCTTTATCACGACCGATGACGGCAGCAAGGGCGTCCACGGTTTTGCGAGCACGGTTCTGGACGAACTCTGCAAGAATCAAAAACTCGACTGTGTCTGGATCGTCGGTCCGGCCATTATGATGAAGGTCACATCGGCGGTGACGCGGCCCTACGGCGTGAAGACCTTCGTCTCCTTGAACCCGATCATGGTCGACGGCACCGGGATGTGCGGGTCGTGCCGGGTGACGGTCGGCGGGGAGACAAAGTTCGCCTGTGTCGACGGTCCGGAGTTCGACGCCCATCAGGTGGATTTCGACGAACTGATGTCCAGGCAGCGGACCTATACGGATGAGGAGAAGGCCTCGCTCGAGCACTACCATCATGGCGGGTGCGGGTGCTGCGGGGGCGACCACTGATGAGCGGCAGCGTGAAGGATTTTTCCGAGGTGAACAGGGGGCTTTCCGAGGAGAACGCCGTTTTTGAAGCCCTCAGGTGCATGAACTGTGTCCGCCCGACCTGTATGAAGGGGTGTCCGGTCTGCATCGATATCCCGGCCTTCATCCAGCAGATCGCCGAGCGGGACTTTGCAGGGGCGGCGGCCACCCTCAAGAAGGACAATATGCTCCCGGCGATCTGCGGCCGCGTCTGTCCGCAGGAGAGTCAGTGCGAGGGCGCCTGTATCCTTGCAAAGAAGGAGAAGCCCGTGGCCATCGGCGCCCTCGAGCGGTTCGTCGCCGATTGGGAGCGCAAGCACGGCATGACCCTTCCCGAGATCGCCCCGCCGAGCGGCAAACGCGTCGCCGTCGTGGGATCGGGACCGGCGGGCCTGACCGCCGCCGCAGAACTGGCAAGACTCGGGCATACCGTGACGGTGTTTGAGTCATTGCACGAGGCGGGCGGGGTGCTGACCTACGGCATCCCCAACTTCCGGTTGCCCAAGGATATCGTCCGCGCCGAGATCGAGCAGGTGAAGGCGCTGGGCGTGGAGATCAGGCTCAATCACCTCGTCGGCAGGAGCGTCTCGACCGACGAACTCCTCTCCTATGACGCCGTCTTCCTGGGCACCGGGGCGGGTCTGCCCTATTTCATGGATATCGAGGGGGAGAACCTCAACGGGGTGTATTCGGCTAACGAGTTCCTGACCCGTGTGAACCTGATGCACGCCGACTGCTTCCCTGAGTTCGATACGCCGGTGAAACGCGGCTGCCGCGTGGTCGTCGTCGGCGGCGGGAACGTGGCGATGGATGCGGCGCGTGTGGCCCGCCGTCTCGGCGGCGAGGTGACGCTCGTCTACCGCCGCCGGAAGGAAGACCTGCCGGCCCGCGCCGTCGAGGTGGCGAATGCGGTCGCCGAGGGGGTGCAGTTCGTCTGCTGTGCAAACCCGGTCCGGGTCATCGGCGAGAAAACCGTCGAAGGTGTCGAGTGTGTGCAGATGGAGATGTGCGATCTCGATGAGAGCGGTCGGCCGAAACCATCATGTATTGAAGGGAGCAACTTCGTGATCGAGGCAGATGTCTTCATCGAGGCAATCGGCCAGGGCCCAAATCCCCTCCTCATCTCCATGCTCCCCCATCTCGACCGCGCCCGCCGCGGGAATGTGGTCGTGGACGACGATGGCATGACCACGATCGACGGAGTGTATGCAGGCGGGGACGTCGCCACCGGGGCGGCAACCGTCATCTGGGCGATGGGTTCGGCCAAGAAAGCCGCTGCCGCCATCGACAGGCACCTGAGGAGAGAATGAAAGAATACGAAAATATGGAAGAACGAAAGGCCGTTCTCGGTCTGGCCGGCGTCAACGACAAGGAGATCCTGGATATCGGGGCCGGCCCATTGGCCATCCTTGCCGCACAGGAGTATGAGTGTTTTGTCACCTCCGTCGATATCGACACGGTGAAACTACGCGAGTTCGAGGCAGAGGCGGAGGCGGCAGGTGTCGGGGAGAAGATCAGCTTTGAGGAGGGTGACGCCTCAGATCTCCCCTACTGCAAGGACGCCTTTGACATCGGGATCTGTTTCGGCGCCCTCCACCATGTTCCGGGAGATCTGCGGGAGCAGGTGATCCGCGAACTTGCCCGCGTCTCCTATGAACGCTTTGTTGTGGCCGAATATACGCCTGAGGGATTTCAGGAGATACACGGGGGCGACGAACGCTACAGCCCTGTCGATCTTTCTGATCTTGAGTCCCTCCTTGCAGGTGCCGGGAAGGTCGCCATCCACCGCCTCGATTCGATGGTGGTGTATGTGATCGACCGGCGCTGATCTTTTTTTCGCGTCCCCGGGTCCGGGGCGAATAACCCATACAGTGCAGGATTACCGGACGTCTGCCACCGTATCGAACAACACTTCGCCCTTTCATGGGCGCACATTCCAGGCACCGGTGCGCCCCCGCCGTCCATGACCTCCCGATCACACAGAATAGCAAAACCGGACGAAGGGATCGATTTGAGCCCATGAGGTTCTCCCTCCGGCGGTAGGGGAAATCTATCCAGGCAATGCAGGTTCAGCCCTGATCGAGTTTCGAAGAAGAGGGATATAGACATTCATATGAGGCGATATGGCTCGGGGGAACTCATTGTTCGCCTTATGTGTTACCAGTCCAGGCCATATCGCATCAGGGGGTGGGTCAGGGAGGGGTCTCCCCTCCCGGTCGGAGCATCGCCGGCAGACAGTCGTTTCCGGCAGACCCCTTTCAATACCTTCCAGAAAAGAGTGGTGGTGTCTCTAAGGCACCGCCCCTATCTCCGCCGCAGCCCCCTGTGCAGGAGAGGGGCAATGGCGATGGCCGCACCGGCGGAGATTATCAGAAATCCGGGTGTTGCCGTCGGCGCGGGTGATTCAGGTGTCGTGGCCGAAGGTGAAAGTCCGGCGAGGGAGACCGCCCATCCCTCTACGGCACCGCTCATCCGCGACCATCCTGTGGTGACGGCGCCGCCGTCCTGGGTGGCGAAAATGGCACTGAAACGTCCGTCCCATCCGTCCCAGACCTCGCCGCCGAGGACGGCGCCGTTTCCGTCGATGATCTGCACCTGCGGCGAGTCCCCCCAGCGCCCTGCAAGGATATACCCGGTGCCCGGGAGGGTGGCAGCGCTGTTCATCTCGACGCCCGGCAGGTCGGTCTCCCATATGAGGTCTCCTGCATCGTCGATCTCCGCCGCCCATGCGGTGGTCAGGAGCATGGTGGTACCATTTATATCCTGGGGTCCGCTCATCGATCCGGAGAGCAGACACCCATCATCAGAATGGAGAGATGTGAAGAGACTGCGGTCAGGAAGTTCGTGCGTCCAGAGCGAATTGCCGGTGCTGTCGGTCCGCATGATCCATGAGGTGCAGGGGGGGTCGTCCAGCACACCGAGCGTGCCGCCGATATACAGCGACCCGTCCGGTGCGGGTGCAAGCGTCCGGGCGGCGCCCGCATCATAGGTCCGCGTCCAGGTCTCCGTGCCCGAACCGTCATAGAGGGCCAGGAAGGCACCGACACCGTTGCCCGGGTTCCATACCCACCCGGTCACGGCAATACTCCCGTCCGGGAGGGCGGCAACATCAGTCACCCGCTTTCCTTCAAGGGTCTGGTCCCAGACGGTGGTGCCGTCGGGTCCGATCAGGGAGAGATGGGAGAGACCGGTGGCATTGGCCGGGTCGGAGTTGGAGAGAAAACCGCCGTCGACGGAATAGGTCGCCACTGCATATGCATCTCCGTCCAGGGGGGCAAGCGCCGCAACGCTGTCGCCGCCCATTCGCACCGTCCACTCCACAGCACCGGACCCATCGGTCCTGATCAGCACGGCGCTGTCATCCTCAACACCGTAACCGAATCCGCCGAGCAGATATCCGCCGTCATCGGTCCCCTCGACCGCAAAAAAATCGGTGAATGTACCTTCATTGAAGGTGGCGTTCCATTGCTCCATGGGCGAAATGGGTGCCGCCCCGCCGGCCCCCACCAGCATGGCGCTGATCAATACCAGAGAGATCGCCCATTTCAGATATCCGTTCATCCAGCCTTCACCTATCTGCATAGTGTTTCCCCTGTGGTCGAGCGGACCACTCTGCAGAGTAGTGGTCCTCCTTCATGGTTAACTCCGGCGGTCGGGGACACGGTATTTTTAATATCCTCCGGGATGACCGGTTCAGGCATGGAAACGGTGCGCATCCTCGGTGCCGGACCGGCGGGTCTGACGGCGGCGATCACCCTTGCCCGCGCCGGGTTTGATGTCGAGGTCATGGAACAGCGGAACGGTGTCGGAACCCGCTTCTCCGGCGACCTCCAGGGGCTTGAAAACTGGTCGAGGACCACCGACATCCTGGACGAACTCGGGGAGATGGGGATCGAGACCGATTTCGATCACGCCCCCTACACCGACCTCTTGATCTCGAACGCTGAGGAGGTGCTCCGCTTCTCCTGTGCCCGACCGGCATTCTATCTCCTCAGACGCGGCCCCTATGAAGGGAGCCTCGACCTCTCCCTGCTCCGTCAGGCAACAGACGCCGGCGCAAATATCCATTTTTCCCGGTCGATTCCCCCAGCAGATGCCGACATTGTCGCCACCGGTCCATCACGCGAGGGGATATTTGCGGTGGCAAAGGGGTTCACCTTCACCACCGATATGGAGAATACCGCCATCGGACTCATCGACCCGACCTCGTCCAGAGGGGGATATGCCTACCTCCTCGTCATGGACGGCATCGGGTGCCTCGCCACGGTGCTGATGCACTCCTATTCCGACGTGGCGGTCTGCCTCCGACGGGCAGAGCACCTCTTCGAACAGATGACCGACCTGGAGATCCGTGACCCGCACCCCTGCGGCGGTGTCGGCAGTTACATGACCGAAAGGCGGTTTATGGACGGAACCTGCCGGTTTGCCGGGGAGGCCGCCGGGCTCCAGGACCCGATGTGGGGGTTCGGGATCCGGTTTGCGGTCCGTTCCGGGTATTGTGCGGCACAGAGCATCATAGAAGGATTCGAGTATGGCGATGCGGCGTCATCGACATTTGAACCGTTGATGAGGGCAGGGACCGTGAACCGTTATCTCTGGGACCGCTATGGCGTCAAAAACTACAACCATCTCTTCGGGAGACTGAGGGGGGTGCAGGACCCCCTCAGTCACCTCCATTCATTTCATTCTTTCAATATCTACCAGCGGATGCTCTATTCCCGCGCCGAACGCCATCTCAGGGACCGCTATGCCCGCGGCTCAACACCCCCGGAATAATTTTTTCATCGTGAACGCCGGTTCGCCATGATCCCGGTTCCGATCCAGTAGAGCACGAACGCGGCGACGATTCCGTTAAGCGGCGGGATGCCGGGGGAGAATGCGGCGATGACCGATGCTGCAATATATGCCAGAATACCTGTCGGATGGACGGCGGACCGGTCCGCCTCATCCAATGGCGGATACCCCCTCCTGTGGACACAGCAATAATCCGCCAGGATGATCCCGCCGATCGGCGGGATGACGGTGCCGAGCATCTGCATATAGGGAACAAGCCAGTCGTACATCCCCAGCAGGGCCAGCGCCGTGCCCACCGCCGCCCCCAGGAGGGTAATCACCCTGCGCCGGTTTGTCCGCGCCAGGTCGCAGCCGGCCACCGAGAAGTTATAGATGGTGTTGTCCTGCGTCGTCCAGAGGTTCAGGAAGAGCATCGCCACCCCCAGTCCAAGCATGCCCTGGAGCTCGAGCACCCGGACGATATCGCTCTCCCCGTAGACGAGAGCGCCATAGGCGCCGACCAGGACCATCAGCCCGTTTCCGAGCAGAAAGGCGAGCAGTGCCGCACCCACGGCGGTGCGCGGTGTGTCTGAGAAGCGCGTCCAGTTGGTCGCCTGTGTCCCGCCGGAGATGAAGGTGCCGACCACGATCGTCACCGCTTCCCCGACACCCATGGTGGTCGCCGGCACGATGGCGGCAATACCCGCGATTCCTCCCCCGTCCCGCGTGGCAATCGCCATGCTCACGACTATCAGGGCGCACATCAGGGGGACGGAGACCATCGAAAGGCGTTCGAGGCCGCGGTATCCGATGAACGCCGTCCAGCAGAAGGTGAACCCGAAGAGGATCATGAGCGGTGCCCTCCAGCCCGCCTCGAGGTTCAGGAGTTCGGTGAACAGAATGGCGATCGTCGCCGTCCCCCATGCATACCAGCCGACCTGGGTGAAACCCAGCACCAGGTCGGGCCATCGGCTGCCGATCCGACCGAAACAGTAGCGCCCCAGGAGCGCCGTGTTCAGCCCGCTCCGCTGGGAGACGTATGCGAGCCCCGCAACATAGCCGGCGAGTAGAAGGTTTCCGAATACGATGATGGCGATCAGGTCCGGCCAGAAGGGGAAGGCGACACCGATGGCGCCCCCGCCCCACATGGTGGCCGAAAAGAAGGTGAAACCGAGGAGGATCACGGAGGTCGGGAAAAAACCCCGGCGTGCATGGGAGGGGACCGGAGACTGGGGGTAATCCTCCACGATCTCCTGCTGGTGTCCTCTCATCCGGGCCCGTCCTGCTGTCTCTACAGAAAGTGGGCGTGAAGAATGCTTCAGGATTCTGATCCGGATCGATTGAGGGGCGCTCCATCCTATCGGTGGCTATATCCCGCCCGCCCCCCATCTCATCAGCATGGCGGAGGGCCCTGACCTGATCCAGGAGAGGGAGGTCGAGACGGCGGAGGGCACCTATGCCCTCAGGCTCAGCTCAGAGGATCTTTCGTTCCTGTATCCGGGAATGCACCGCTACACCCTCAGACTGACGCTCGGGGATGCGGTCATCGGCACGTTCCGCACGAACACCTATGAATATTCCCCGACCGTGCCGCTCAATGCCGCCGATGCCGCCCGAAAAAAGATGGACGAGTGGGAGACGGCGCTGGTGACGAGCAGAGAGCGCTTCCTTCCCCTCCTCACCCGTCCGGCCCCGCTTGCAGCCCCCATCCACACCACCGACGTGGTGGTGATCCAGGGAAGCCCCCGCCCGGACGGCAACTGCAGCATCTATGCGTCCTGGGTGGTGGACGAGGGGCGGCGGATCGGAAGATCGGTGCAGGTGATCTATATCGATGATCTGGCGATCAGGCCGTGCATCGGGTGTTACCGGTGCTATAATACGGGCTTGTGCACATTCCGCGACGATATGGCCGGGATCATCGGGGCGGTCCGGGCCGCCTCCCTGCTCGTGATCTGTTCGCCGGTCTATACAGGCACCGTTCCCGGCGGACTGAAGACGGTGCTCGACCGCTTTCAGGCGCTCCATGCCGGGCAAAACCTCTTCGGGGGCAGACCCCTGCCGCCGGCGCTGCTCTGCGCCGTCTGCGGGAGAAGCGGCATGGAGAATTTTGCCTGCCTCAGAGAGGTGATCCGGTCCTGTCTCGGGAACCTGGGTATCAGGGGTGCCGGGGAGATCTATGCGGACGGCATGGACCGGACCGGCGGGATCGGGGAGGTCGAGGGCCTGGAGGAGCGGGTGCGAACGGCGGTCAGGGATTTTTTTGCGAGAAAGGGGGGCTCCGGCCCTCCCCTGCAGAGGAAAACCAATCATTAATCACCGATGCCCCCGTGATCTCTGTATTCAGGTGGGAATAGACTGATGTTCAGGAAGATCCTGTTTCCGACCGATTTTTCGGACTGCTCCTATAAGGCGCTCGAGTGCGTCAGGAAGATGCGGGATGCCGGCACCGAGGAAGTGGTGGTGATCACGGTGCTGGACGACCGGGACGTGGACCTGGTCACGACCGGCATCGGCTGGCTTGTTGGTGACCGCATGGTCGAGTACGATGCGAAGATCGAGAAGAGAATGCGGGAGAACGCCCGGGAAAAACTGGAGGGCATCGCCCGGGTGATCGGGGACGCCGGTCTGCGGGTCAGGACCGAGGTGGCGAAGGGGCTTCCCTCGATGGAGATCTGTGCGATGGCAAAACGGGAGGGAGTGTCGCTGATCGTGATGGGCTCGCACGGCAGGAGCAACCTTGCCGGCGTGGTGGTGGGTTCGGTCTCTGAGGACGTGCTCAGGAAGGCGAACGTGCCGGTGCTGATCGTGACCAGGGAGATGCCGGGCGGGTGCTGCGAGACCTGAACGATCCCAAAAAAAATGTTCAGCGGATCTGCTCAAGATATGCGGAGAAGGCCGCCAGGGCCGGTCCCATATCCGAACGCGCAAACCCGATCCTGAAGTGGCTGTCGCCAAAGTCATAGACAGATGAGGGAAGGAGGAGCACACCGGACTCCTCGACTACGGTTCGGCAGAAGCCCTCCGCCCCGCCGGACAGAAGCCGCGGGAAGGCGATCGCCCCGGCGGTCGGTCTCACCCAGGAGAAGAGGTCGGCATGTCCGGCAAAGAAGCGGTCGAGGAGTGCAAGGTTGTCCCCGATGATCGCGAGGTTCTTCCCGACGATCTCCTCCCGGTGCCTGAGTGCGACGGCCGAGAGGAACTCCGAGGGGGCACTGCAGCAGATGGTGGTATAGTCCTTGAGCGCCGCCATCCGGTCGAGGAGGGCGGTGTCCTGTGCGGCCGTCCAGCCGATCCGCAGACCGGCAAGCCCGAAGGCCTTGGACATCACCCCAACAGAAACCCCTTTTTCATAGATGTCGGCCATGGGCGGGAGGCGGCCGGCGGGGTCATACTCCAGGAAACGGTAGACCTCGTCGGAGAAGATGTGTATATCCCGTTCGGCTGCGATGTCGCGGACCGCCAGGTACTCCTCCCGGGTCATATGGCATCCGGTGGGGTTGTGGGGGGTGTTGATCACGATCGCCCGCGTCCGATCGGTGACACGTTCCTTGAGGCGCTCGATATCCGGCCTCCACCCTGTTGCATCGGCGAGGGGCCAGGGGACGACCCGGCAACCGGCGCCGCGGGCGATCTCATGAAGCGACTGGTAGGCCGGCATCTGTACGATGACCTCGTCGCCCGGTTCCAGCAGTGCGTTCATGAACAGGAAGATCGCCTCCTCGGCACCGGCCGATACCAGGATGCCGGAGGTGGGGACGGCATCATAGAGCCCGGCGATCTCCTCCCGCAGGTCGGGGGCGCCCCTGGACTCGGTATAGCCGAGGCCGTGGTTCATGAACCGCTCACCGGCCCCCTCCTCATGGGCGAGCAGGTCGCCGACCGATATCGACTGGCAGTCCGATGTGCAGAGGAGATGGGGTGCACGGAACTCATACTCTGCCAGATAGCGTTCAAGCCTGAATGGAGGCAGATCCATGAGAAATTGTGTGTCCGTCAGGGCATTAAGAATTCCGTAGATTGACGGGGAGATCGATCTTCCCACCGGGCGGGCCACATTTTATATCAGATATATTATCTCTATCATGGAACCTCTCATGCAGGTGCCGCCGCCCGGGCCCGGGGCACGCGCTGTTCTCGAACGGGACGCGAGCGTGATATCACAGTCGATGGTGCGGGAGTACCCGCTCGTCCTCAAGCGTGCAGAGGGCACCAACCTCTGGGACGTCGACGGTAACCGCTATCTGGACTTTACGGCCGGGATTTCCGTGATGAATGTGGGGTGGAACCATCCGGCGGTGGTGGAGGCGGTGCGGGAGCAGGTCGGAAACCTGTCTCATGCCGCCTTTCTTGATTTCTGTGCCGAGGTGCCGGTCGCCTTCGCCGAAGACCTTGTGCAGATGATGCCGCCCGGTCTGGACCGGGTCTACTTCTCCAACTCCGGCGCCGAGACCGTGGAGGCGGCACTCAAACTCGCCCGGCGCCATACGAAACGGAACTACTTCATCTCGTTCTATGGCGGGTTTCACGGGCGCACCTATGGTGCCCTCTCCCTCACCGCCGCAAAGGTGATCCAGAGAAAGCACTTCGGCCCGTTCCTGCCGGTGGTCCATGCACCCTATCCTGATCCCTACCGCCCGCTCTGCCCGGAGAGCGACGAGTGCGCCCTCGACACCCTGGCCTATATCAGGGAGGAGATCTTCAGGACCGAGGTCTCGCCCGAGGAGGTGGCGGCGATCGTTGTCGAACCGGTGCTCGGCGAGGGGGGCTACGTCGTCCCGCCGCGATCATTCTTGCGGGAACTCCGGGACCTCTGCGACGAACACGGCATCCTTCTCGTTGCCGATGAGGTGCAGAGCGGATGCTATCGGACCGGACGCTTTCTGGCATCCGAACACTCGGACATCGTCCCGGATATCGTCACCTGCGCCAAGGCGATCGGCGGCGGTCTGCCCCTGGGCGTGACGGTGGCGTCCGACGAGGTGATGACATGGCCGCCGGGTTCTCATGCAAGCACCTTCGGCGGGAACTGCGCCGCCTGCGCCGCCGGGCGTGCGGTGCTCTCGATTCTCCGGCAGGAGGGATTCGGGGAGCGGGTGGCGGCAAACGGCGAGCGCCTGCTCGACGGTCTCCAGAGGCTGCGGGATCGGCACCCGATCATCGGCGATGTGCGGGGGATCGGGCTGATGGCGGCGATAGAACTGGTGCAGGACCGGGAGACGAAGGTCCCTGCACACGAGGAGCGCAACCGTGTGCTCGTCCGGGCATTCGAGCGGGGGCTGACATTGCTGCCGGCCGGTGAATCGGCGATCCGCTTCTCGCCGCCGCTCATCATCACGGCAGAGGAGATCGAGTGCGGACTGGAGATCCTGGACGCCGCTCTCGGCGGCACGGAATAGGAGGGAAGAGAGATGAACGGAAAAATCACCTATGTTACCCTGGAGTCGGATGCGGGGATGCACACCTCATATGAGGTCGCACTCCCTGCGGTCGAACGCATGCTCGGGCACCACCACCCCCTCTATATCGGGGGGAAGGGGTTTGAACCCACGGGGGAGTTCGAGGTGCGCTCCCCGGTCGACCGCGACATCGTGATCGGCCGGTTCCAGAGCGGGGGGGAGAAGGAGGCCCATGCGGCGATCCGCGTGGCGAAGGACACCTTCCCCCGCTGGAGCGGCACCGACCCGGCCGAACGCCTGAAGATCCTGCGGCGGGCGGCCGACCGGCTCCAGGAAGAGATGTACTCTCTGGCCGCCCTGATCACCCTGGAGGCCGGGAAGACCAGGACCGAGGCGGTGGCCGAGGTGGGGGAGGCGATCGACCTGATCCGCTACCACTGCTCGGTGTATGAGCAGAGCGATCATTTCACCGTCCCGATGGGATCGGGCCGGGCCGGCAGGAGCCGGAGCGTGATGAGACCGTCAGGTGACAGGTCGGCGGGAGCATGACGGCATCGATCACATGGATCACGCCGTTCGAGGCCTCGATATCGGTGACCACCACCCGCGCCCCGTCGACCATGACATCCCCATCCTCCACGGTG